>CAVDFD010000028.1:0-14681 GCA_963608145.1 Bacteroidaceae bacterium
TCGATTCCGTCTTGGCGGAACAGGCAAGCCTGCTCCCTACAGGGTGCTGAAAAAAATTTTGCCGTACTCACGGGAAGCGAAACGTTCTTATTTCAGCCGGCAGTTTCCGGTCGGGACACCGCAATAAACATATCCGTGACTGCGTCAATGCGCCTCTGAAAAAACGCGAAACATATTTGCTTATGCCATTGCTTCCGGTCGGGATACCGCAATCTCCGTATAGGTGCAGCCTTAATGCGCCACTGAAAGCCCGCGGGCCTTTATGTAGGCAAGAATTGCGTCAACGGTGCCTTCGACACCGAGCTTGGAGCTGTTGATGCACAGGTCATAGTTCTGCGCGTCGCCCCAGAGCTGGTCGCTGTAGTATTTGTAGAAGCTGGAGCGGTCCTTATCGACCTCCTTGATCTTCTTGCGGGCCTGAGCCTCGTCAAGCCCCTGACGCTTTTCAAGGCACTTGATGCGCTCGTCCAGATCGCCGAGAATGAAGATGCTGACAAGATCGTCGCGCTCGCTGAGAACATAGTCGGCGCAGCGTCCGACGAAGATGCAGTCCTCCTTCGACGCAATATCGCGGATCGCGTCGAACTGAGCGGAAACGACCTCCATGTTGAGACGGAAATTCTCGTTCAGGCCGTAGCCGCCGGCGTGGAGAAGGAAAGCCGACATGCGCTTTTCGTCGTATGCGTTGATGAGCTCGCGGCTGAAATCGGAGTGCTTTGCTGCCTCGTCAACGATCTCTTTGTCGTAGCATTTGATGCCGAGCTTGTCTGCGAGAAGTCTTGCGATCTCCCTGCCGCTTGAACCGTGCTGTCTGCCTATTGTGATGATCATAAATGACGCCTCCAATTCAAATTTTTTATTTTTATTTTTTTATATTTATATTATAGCACTCTTTGTGAAAAATTCAACATATATTAAAAATTTTTCTTGCATACATTTTAAGTATGATAAGGAAGAAAAGACTGATGGTGAATACGGCGCTCCTGACCGGCTCGTCGCTTGTGATGAGCCTGATCTCGATGGCATTTCAGGTGTGGCTTGCCGGACGCATCGGCTCGGCGGGGATAGGGCTTTACCAGCTGGTCGTCTCGGTGTCGTTCCTGTGCACGACCTTTGCGGTATCCGGCGTGAGATTTGCCGCGACTCGGCTCGTCTCCGAGGAGATAGGCCGTGAGCGTGCCGAGGGCATAGGCGGAGCCATGCGCAGATGCTTTGTCTACAGCATGATATTCGGCACGGCGGCGTTTTTTGTCCTGCACAGCGGCGCGGAGGCGATAGGCTTTCTGTGGATAGGCGACGCACGCACGGTCAGAGCCCTGCGAATAATGGCATACGCGATGCCTATGGTATCGCTCAGCTCCGCCGTATCCGGCTACTTCACCGCCTGCGGCAGGGTGTGGAAGCCTGCGGTCGTGCATCTTTTCGAGCAGCTTCTGACCATTGCGCTCGTTGCGTTTTTCCTTGCGCACTCGCCGGAGGGGGATATAGAGAAAAATTGCTCGGCGGTCATGCTCGGCACGGTCTGCGGCGATGCGGTATCGCTTGTCATGCTGCTGATGTTTTATCTTACGGACAGGGGGAGGCACATGGCCGGAGCGAACGGGCAGCTGCGCCTTACCTCGCGTATGCTGCGCATTGCGCTTCCGCTTGCCTTTTCTGCCTACGCACGCTCGGTGTTGTCAACGCTCGAGCATCTTCTGGTCCCGCGGGGGCTGAGGGCAGCCGGCTTTTCCGCCGACCGTGCGCTGTCCGGCTACGGAACGATACAGGGCATGGTCATGCCGGTAATATCCTTTCCGGCCTGCCTTCTCATGACGCTCAGCGAGCTCATGATACCCGAGCTTACAGAGGCGCAGATGCGCGGCGAGCATGATGAGATACGCCGCACGGTGCGCTCGCTTTTAAAAAAGGGAGCCGGCTATTCCCTCGCCGTCTCCCTTGTGATATTCGTTTTTGCCGACAGGCTCGGCATTGCAGTGTATTCCTCGCCGGACGCGGGTCACTATCTGCGCCTGCTCGCGCCGCTTATCCCGATAATGTACACCGATATGCTCTGCGACGGCTGTTTAAAGGGGCTGGGTCAGCAGCTGTGGAACATGGGAATAAATATATTCGATGCGCTGCTTGGCGTGCTGCTTGTGTGGCGCGTGCTGCCGTGCTGCGCTCTGACGGGCTATATCTGCATCATTTATTTTAACGAGTGCCTGAATTTTGCCCTCAGCATGCTGCGGCTGCGGAGGATCATCCGGCCTTGTTAGCCGCCCTGCGGTCGGCAAGCTTCTTATCGCCCTTGTGCAGCAGGGGAGATATACGCTTGTACAGAAGCATGGTGAGCGCCGTCACGATAATGCCCTTTAAGAGGTTAAACGGCACGACGCAGAACAGAACGAGCGTCGAAACGCTGTTTATTGCGGAGTTTATATCGCTGCCCATCTTGATTATCGCCTCGAGCGGCATGCCGAAGAGCTCGGCGAAGGTCGGCAGGAGGTACACGGCGTTGAACAGGCTTCCGAACACGGTCATGACGAGCGTACCGGCTATCATGCCGATAAGCGCCGTGCGCTTGCCCTTTTTCATGTGGTAGATGCACGAGGCGGGGAGCACGAAGGAGCAGCCGACGACAAAGTTGGCAAAGTCGCCGACGAAGGCAGTGCTCGTTCCCTTGAATACGAGCTTTACGATGATCTTGAGAAGCTCTGCGACCACACCGGCCACGGGTCCGAGATAGAAGGTGCAGATCATGATGGGGATCTCGCTCAGGTCGATCTCATAAAAGCTCGGCGCGAAGAACAGGGGGATCTCAATGAACATTAGAACGCCGGCCATAGCGGAAAAAATGGCGGTGTAGGAGAGGAAATGCGTGCTGCCGAGCTTCTTGCGGTTTTTCATCACGAAGCGCTCGAACAGCAGCGCCAGCACGAACAGAGCCGCGAATATGCCGAGGCATTCGAGCACGAACGAAAGGTTTTCACCTAACTGAGAGAAGAGCTTTGACATGGATATTACCTCCGAAATTAAAAAGTCGCCCGAAAGAAAATATCTTTCAGGCGACGCAAAAAATCAATGCGTACATCTTCTTCCATCCAGACTATACTGTCGGTACCGGAATCACACCGGTTCATGCCCTAAGGCTCGCGGACTATACCGCCGGTCGGGAAACGCTCCCTGCCCTGAAGATATCCTATTCGGTTGTGCCTTCATTATAGCGCTGCTGCCGTAAATGTCAATAGCCTTTTGACATTTAGCTCAACTTGCCTTACAATGGGAGGCGGTGATGTTATGGAACACGGAAAAAGCTGCTGCTTTTCCGGCCACAGGCCGTCGAAGCTGCCATGGGGATATGACGAGTCGGATCTGCGCTGCGCGGAGTTCAAGGAAAAGCTCTTCGCGGTCATCGGCGCGGTGTACGATTCGGGAATAAAGCATTTCATCTGCGGCATGGCGCTCGGCTGCGACATGTACTGCGCCGAGGCCGTCATAAAGCTTAAAAAAATGCACTCGGATATAACGCTTCAGGCCGCCGTGCCCTACAGGGGACAGGCGGATAAGTGGAACGAATACAACCGCCGCCGCTATGAGCGCATCATAGATAGCTGCGACGAGGTGACGGTGCTCGCTGAGAGCTATAGTCCCGCATGCATGGCGATACGCAACCGCTTTATGGTCGATAGCTCGGACATCCTCGTTGCCTGCTACGACGGCATGAGCGGCGGAACGTGGAACACCATCCGCTACGCGCAGAAAAAGGATATCGAGGTAATTCAATTACCTGTTGAATAAAAAAAGACCGGAAAGCCGGTCTTTTTTGCATTTATTTAGTCAGATATTCGTACAGATCGTCTGCGTCCTCGGCGACGTATACCGCGCCCTCGGCCTCAAGCTCGCCGGGCTCGGCGTAGCCGAAGCGTACCCCGACGCAGGCAAGACCGCATTTCTTAGCGCCGATAACGTCGTACTTTCTGTCGCCGACCATGATCGCCTCGTCGGGCGAGATGCCGAACTGCGACAGGGCATGCTGTATGACCTCCCACTTTTGCCCGCGCTCGCCGTTGAGCTCCGCGCCGCACACGAGGTCAAAATCGCTCTGCATATCGTATTTTTCGAGTATCTTCTGCGCAAAGATGCGCGGCTTGCTCGTTGCAACGGCGATGCGTATGCCTCTTGCGTGAAGCCTGCCCATCAGCTCATGCATTCCGGGGAAGGGGGAGCACTCGGCCCAGCCGACGGGAGTGTAGCGTTCGCGGTAAAGCTCAACGGCTCTGTGCGCCTGTTCGGGGCTCATGTTATAGCGCAGAGAAAACATCTCGTCGAGCGGAGGACCGGCAAAGCACATGAGGTCATTGAGCTCGGCCTCGATGCCCATTTTGCCGAGCGCGTACTGCACGCTTTTGGTTATGCCCTCGGCAGAGTCGAACACCGTGCCGTCAAAGTCAAACAAAACATAGCTTTTCATTTTCTCACCTCGATGCTGTAGTTTAACATTGATTTAAGTATTCTGTCAATTAACAGAGTAAAATAACATTGGATACTTGATAAACGGCTTTGATTTTGTTAATATAAAGTATTATTAAAATAATTAGATTGAAGCAGTGTTTGTTGATGTATTACAGTAAATGGAAAATTGAAGAATGTCCGGCAGATAAGCTTAAAATGTTCGAGGACGCGGGCTATCCCAAGCTGCTTGCCGCCATGCTTGCCGTGCGCGGAGTCGAAAGCGTGCAGGAGGCCAAAAGCTTTCTTGACGGCGGCGCGGAGCTTCTGTGCGATGCGCACTTGATGAAGGATATGGACAAGGCCGTTGCGAGGATAAAGCGTGCGCTGACGATACGCGAAACGGTCGCCGTTTACGGCGACTACGACGTTGACGGTATAACCTCGACCTGCCTTCTGACCGACTGGCTGCGCTCACGCGGGCTCGAGTGCTATCCGTATATCCCCGACCGTATTGCCGAGGGCTACGGAATAAACAGCGCGGCGATAGACAAGCTGCGGCAAAAGGGCGTGAGCTTGATCATAAGCGTTGACTGCGGCATAACCGCGGCGGCTGAGGCCGAGCATGCAAAAAAGGTCGGAGTTGACCTTATCATAACCGACCACCACGAGTGCCGCGAGCAGACGATACCCGACGCTGTTGCGGTCATCGACCCAAAGCAGGACGACTGCCCGTATCCCAACAAGGATCTTGCCGGTGTCGGCGTTGCGATGAAGCTCGTATGCGCCGTGGAGGGCAAGAGCGATGAGATAGTCGAGCGCTACGCAGATCTCGTGTCCATCGGCACCGTCGCGGACGTTGTCCCGCTCACGGGAGAGAACAGGTATATTGTCCGCAGGGGACTTGAAAAGCTGTCAAATCCGTCGCGCCCGGGCATTGCGGCGCTCCTGCGCGAGTCCGGCGCATCGGAGAGGAAGATATCCTCCTCGACCATCGGTTTTTCGCTCGCGCCGCGCCTTAACGCGGCAGGGCGGCTCGGCGAGGTGTCCGTTGCAGGGAAGCTGCTCATGACGCACGATAGGCGCGAGGCCGATACGCTTGCCGGCGCGCTGTGCGAGCTCAACCGCCGCAGGCAGAATCTTGAGACGGAGATATGGGACGATGCCTCCGGCATGATGGACGGGAAAACGCCGCAGACACCTATAGTTCTTGCAAGCGAGAACTGGCATCAGGGCGTTATAGGCATCGCGGCCTCAAAGCTTGCCGAGCAGTATTCAAAGCCGACCATCATGATCTGTCTTGACGGCGACAAGGGCAAGGGCTCGTGCCGCAGCTACGGCGGCTTCAACCTCTTTGACGCGCTGTCGGCCTGCTCGGAGTACCTCGAGGGCTTCGGCGGCCATGCGCTTGCGGCGGGACTTAACATCAAGCGCGATAAGCTCAGGCAGTTCTGCCTTGCTTTCAGCGAATATTATGAGCATAATAAGCCCACGGAGCTTCCGACGCTGTGCTGCGATATCCAAATAAGCGACCCGAGCGTGCTGGATATGCAGGGCGTTGCCGCGCTCTCGCGGCTTGAGCCCTACGGCAGCGGAAACGCAAAGCCGACGCTGTGCATCCTCGGCGCAAGGCTCGACAAAATAACGCCCATCGGCGGAGGAAAGCACCTGCGCCTCGGCATAGGCTACAAGGGCGCGGAGTTCGAGTGCGTGTTTTTCTCGCACAGCGAATCAGAGCTCGGGCTCAGAGCCGGAGACAGGGTGGATGTTGCGTTCACTCCGCAGATAAACGAATTCAGACTGCGGCGCAGCGTGCAGCTTCAGATAACGGAGATACGCCGTCACGACCCCAAGCCGCTGTGCGGCATGATACTTGACGACGAGCTGCCGGAGAAGGAGGCTGCTCCCTATTGCCCCGATCGCGGAGCCTTCGTCAAGGTCTGGCGCAGGCTGCAGGCGCTCGGCGGCTCGGTCGCAACGGATATTGACGGTATAATGCGCCAGTGTCCGCACGGCGTGGAGCCGGAGCGGTTCTGCATATGTCTGCGGGTCCTCTGCGAGCTGGGACTGCTGCGCACCGAAGAGTCCGGCTCGGTGTTCGGGGCGAGGATCGTTTCCGGCAGCGCGAAGGTCAATCTTGAAAGCTCCGAGCTTATAAAACGCCTGAAAGCGAGAAGGTCATAATGTCAGACATTGAAAATAAAAAACTTGATCCCGACGAGATGTTTGCCGCACTGAGCAAGAAAATATCCGACAGCGGCATGGATATGGATATGGGCAGGATAGACGCGGCCTACCGTATGGCGCGGCTTGCGCACACCGGCCAGCTGCGCCGGGACGGCTCACCCTACGTCACCCACTGCGTTGCGGCGGCGGACATAGCTGCCGACATGGGGCTTGACGAGGACTCGATAGTCGCAGCGCTCCTGCACGACGTTATAGAGGATACCGACCTCACCCACAGCGACATTGCAAAGCAGTTCGGCGAGCCGGTGGCGAATATAGTCGAGGGCGTTACAAAGCTCACGCGGGTGCAGTATACCAGCAAGGAAGACGAGCAGATGGAGAACCTGCGCAAGATGCTCATGGCCATGGCCAAGGACATCCGCGTCATTCTCATAAAGATCGCCGACCGCCTGCACAATATGCGCACGATGGCATATCAGACCGAGGAAAAGCAGCGGCAGAAATCGCTGGAAACGATGGAGATATACGCCCCCATCGCGCACAGGCTCGGCATGCAGAGAGCCAAGTGGGAGCTGGAGGATCTGGCGCTGATGTACCTCGATCCGACGGGCTATAAGGAGATAACCGACACCCTCAATGACCGCATGGATACGCTCAAAAGCTTCATGTCCACGGTAGAGGATAAGATCAAAAAGCGCCTTGCCGACGAGGGACTTCAGGTCACGGTATACAGCCGCATAAAGCATATTTACAGCATTTACAGAAAAATGTACGCGCAGAAGCTCGATATCAATGGTATATTTGACCTGTGCGCGTTCCGCGTCATCGTCGATACGATCCCCGACTGCTATAACGTGCTCGGCATCATACATGATATGTTCAAGCCCGTGCCGGGCAGGTTCAAGGACTATATCTCCACGCCCAAGCCGAACATGTACCAGAGCGTGCACACGACGGTCATCGGCTCCGAGGGCATACCCTTCGAGGTGCAGATACGCACATGGGAGATGCACCGCACGGCTGAATACGGCATCGCGGCGCACTGGAAGTACAAGATAGGCTCGGCGGCGGAAGCTATCGTCAAGGAGGGCGACGAGGAGAAGTTTGCGTGGGTAAGGCGGCTGCTGGAGAGCCAGCAGGAATCGGACGCAACGGACTTCTTCCACAACCTCAAGATAGACATGTTTGCCGACGAGGTGTTCGTATTCTCGCCCAAGGGCGATGTTATAAACCTTCCGGCGGGCGCTACGCCCATCGACTTTGCCTACAGTATACACTCCGCCGTCGGCAACAGCATGATCGGCGCGTCCGTCAACGGCAGGATCGTAAACTTCGACTATGTTCTGCAAAACGGCGATATCGTCGAGGTCAGGACCTCAAAAAGTGCGGCGGGGCCGAGCCGCGACTGGCTCAATATCGCAAAGAGCGGCTCTGCGCGCACGAAGATAAAGCAGTGGTTCAAGAAGGAGCGCCGCGAGGAGAATATCGAGCGGGGCCGCGCAATGTTCGAGTCGGAGCTCAAAAACAAGGGTCTGCGCATGGAGGATATCTGCGATGAGGAGGTGCTGCCGCAGCTTCTCAAGAAGGTGGCCTACACGAGCCTTGACGAGATGTACGCCGCTATCGGCTACGGCGGCATGGCGGCTACGAGGGCGGTAAACCGCATGAAGGACGAGCTTGCGCGCCTGCACCATGCAAGCGGCAAAAAAACCGTCCTTGAAAAGGTCACGGAGGCCGCCGAGCGCCGCGAGCAGCAGGCGCAGAAAAAAGTCAAGCCCGTGCACGGCGTTCTGGTCGAGGGACTGGATAACTGCCTTATAAAATTCTCGCGCTGCTGCACGCCTATCCCTGGCGACAGCATCGTCGGATATATAACACGCGGTCAGGGCGTGTCCATTCACCGCACAGACTGCGAAAACTATGCCCGCCGCGAGTTCAAGCCCGAGGATATAGGCCGCTGGATAAGCGTGAGCTGGGCAGACGAGATAAAGGAGAGCTACGCGACGGCGATAACGGTCGTCTCGCGTGAGCGCAACGGACTTATCATGGATATCGCTGCGATATTCAACACCCTCAACACCAAGGTGCGCACGATAAACGCACGCGATACGGGCGATAAGTCGATAGTCAATATAACGCTTGAAACGCAGGGCATCGACGAGCTGCGCACGGTTGTAAACCGCATAAGCGCACTGCCCGGCGTTGTTGAGGTAAACAGAAACGGAGGTAAACGATGAGAGCTGTTTTAACAAGGGTTGACAGCGCCTCGGTCGCAATAGGCGGAAAGGTCAAAAGCAGCATAGGCAAGGGCTTTCTCGTCCTGCTGGGCGTTCACGAGGACGATGAGGAAAAGGAAGCGGTGAAGATCGCCGACAAGATATGCGGTCTTCGGATATTCGAGGACGAGGCGGGGAAGATGAACGTAAATCCCGCCGACGCGGGAGCGCAGCTGCTGATAATAAGCCAGTTTACGCTTTTTGCCGACTGCAAGTCGCGCCGCCCGGGCTTTTCAAAGGCAGCCCGCCCCGAGAAGGCCATACCGCTGTATGAAAAGGTCATTGCCGAGTGCCGAGAGCGCGGCTTCGAGGTCGGAACGGGCGAGTTCGGCGCGGAAATGAAGGTCGAATCCGTAAACGACGGCCCCGTGACAATAATTCTTGATACTAAGGAGCTTTGACGATGAACATAAAGACACTTCCCGTCGGTCAGCTTGAGACCAACTGCTATGTCGTTATAAACGAAGAAACTCTCGAATGCGTGGTCATAGACCCGGGCGACGAGAGCAATACCATAATGGATTATATCGAATCGAATAAGCTCAAATGCAAAGCCATTATGCTTACGCACGGGCATTTTGACCATGTCGGCGCGGTGAACGCCATAGCGGAGGAGACAGGCTGCCCTGTCTATATAAACAAACGCGACGAGGGCTATAAGGTCGGCATGAGCGGCATGATGTTCAAGCTCCCCGAGAACGGAAGGTATTACAACGACGGAGATACCGTCACGGAGGCCGGACTCAGCTTCAGGGTCATCGCAACTCCCGGACATACCCCGGGCGGCGTGAGCCTCGTGTGCGAAAACGCGCTGTTTACGGGCGATACGCTGTTTCGCGGAAGCTGCGGCAGGACCGATCTCCCGGGCGGCGATACCGAGACTGAGCTGCGCTCGATAAAAAAGCTCTGCGAGCTTCCCGGCGACTACGAGGTATATCCCGGACACATGGACAGCTCAACGCTCGAGCGCGAGAGGCGCTTTAATCACTATTGCCGCGAGGCGATGGCAAACTTCTGATTTCGGAGAACCAAATGCTTGAAGATATCCTGAAAACGCTCGTTACGGGTATGCTGCCGATACTTGAGATACGCGGCGCGATACCCGTAGGCGTTGCCGCAGGAATGGATCCGTGGACGGCCTTTGCCATAGGCTTTGTCGGCAATATGCTGCCGGTCCCGTTTCTCATCCTGCTGACGCGAAAAATAATAGACTGGATGAAACATCACCATATCCTCGACTCTGTCACGAACTTTGTCGAAAACAGAGGAAAGGAAAAGGCTCAGGCCGTTCAGACATACAGCTTCTGGGGGCTTTTCATCCTCGTTGCGATACCTCTGCCGGGAACGGGAGCGTGGACGGGTGCACTCGTCGCTTCGCTTCTGGATATGCGCCTCAAAAGGGCGCTGCCCTCCATCGGCATGGGTGTCGCCGTCGCGGGACTTATAGTTCTGGCGCTTACATACGGCGTTATCCACATAGGAACAGTCATATAAAAACGGCAAGGCCACTTTACAGTCGCCTTGCCGTTTTCGAATATCTTTGTATATTTATTTAAATCTCTGCTTTGCGGAAAACTCGCGCACGACGATCTTTTCAACGCAGGTCGCGTTTATCACGGCCTCGGTGCAGCCTATCTTATCAAAGCCGCAGTGAGCGCACAGGAGATTGAGTCCCTTGACGGCCTCCTCGCCGTGAACCTCGCTTATCTCACCGTAGCCTATAAAGCTCTTGTAGTCTGCCGTCTGCGAGCCGCCCTCGAGCTCGACGTAGCCGAGGCAAACGTCCGCCTCGACGCATACGCGGGAGTTTTTTGCGGCAAGCTCGTGCCGGCGGCCAAGCTTTGCGCCGTGAACGTAGAAGGTAAAGGCACCGTCTTCGGCCTCATAGCCGAAGGAGAGCGGCACGATATAGGCTTCATCGCCGTCAACAAAGCCGAGGCGCAGGGTATCGCACTTTCCTATAAGCACCCTTATCTCGTTAAAGTCCGTTATTGCGCGGTTACTTTTTCTCATCAAAATAAATACACCCTCATTTCATACGGCCTCGTGGTGAAGCCGTTGGATATTACAAAGTTGCAGTCGTAGTTGCCGAAAACCTGCTTGGACTCGTCGAGCGTTATGCCCTCGGGCGCGTCAAAGCGCACGCACTTTTCCGAGTACGAGCAGATGACCAGCAGCTTTTTCCCCGCGAGGTTTCGCTCGTAGACGTAAAGCTCGCGGCTCTTGGGCAGATGCTCTGCGTAGTCGCCGTATATGACGATGGGGTTATCGCGCCTGAATTGCAGCGCACTGCGGTAGAAGCTCAGAAGGCTGTTCGGATCGTCGAGCTGGCTTTCGACGTTTATCTCCTTATAGCTGCCGTTTACGACGAACCATGGCTTGCCGCTCGTGAAGCCGGCGTTGGGTGCGTCTGACCACTGCATACAGGTCCTCGCGTTATCTCGGGAGGCCTTCTGAGCAAGCTTCAGGACACGCTCCTTTGAAAGACCGAGCGAGCGGGCTATGCGGGCGTTGTTCTTGACCATAATGTCCTTGTACTCGTCAAGACTGCCCAGCGGCGTATTGACCATGCCGATCTCCTGTCCCTGATACACAAAGGGCGTGCCGCGCTGGAACAGATAGCTTGCCGCGATGCTCTTGCCGCTTTCTACGCGGTATTTTTCGCTTCCGTAGCGGCTTATGATGCGCGGGTGGTCGTGGTTTTCCATGTAAAGCGCGTTCCAGCCCTTGCCGTACATCTGCGTCTGCCACTTGGTGAAGGCTTTTTTGAGCTTCACAAGGTCAAAGGGGCGCTGAATAAAGTCGGTTATGAAGCAGTCGGCCTCCATGTGGGCAAAGTTTATCATCATGTCGAGCACCTTATCTCTGCCCTCGCGCACATAGCGCAGCGCTACCTCGGGCTCCATGCGCGACCCCTCGCCGACAGTGAAGCAGTCGTAGAAATCCAGAACGTCGCGCTTGAATTCCGCAAGGTAGTCGTGCACCTTCGGCAGGTCGGTGTAATACTGCATGCCCGTCGCCGCGGGGAGCTTTACCCTTGCGCTCGGCAGACCGTCGGCCTTGGCGATGTAGGTTATAACGTCCTCACGGAAGCCGTCAACGCCCATGTCCAGCCAGAAGCGCATGATGTCCTTGACCTCGTCGCGCACCTTGGGGTTTGCCATGTTAAGGTCGGGCTGCTTTTTCGAGAAAATGTGCATATACCATTCGTCGGTCTTTCCGTCGTACTCCCATGCTCTGCCCTCGAACAGGCTGTCCCAGTTGTTCGGAGGGCGCTTTTTGCCCTTGCCCGGCCTCCAGTAGTAATAGTCGCGGTAGGGGTTAGTCTTGCTTTTGCGGCTCTCCCTGAACCACTCGTGCTCATCCGATGTATGGTTTATGACGAGATCCATGAAAACGCGCAGACCCCGCTCGTGCGCTGCGTCGAGCACCTGCCTGAACACGTCGAGATCACCGAAGTCGGGGTGGATGCTTTTATAGTCGGATATGTCGTAGCCGTAGTCGGAGTTGGGGGAGGGGTAGAGCGGCGAGAACCATATGCCGTCAACGTTCAGCGAGGCGATGTAGTCGAGCTTCGACAGCACGCCCCAGAGGTCGCCGATGCCGTCGCCGTTGCCGTCGCAGAAGCTGCGGCACCATATCTGATACACCGCCATTTCCTTATACCAGCATTTCTTTTCCATAGCATTTCTCCGAAATTATAAGTATTGAAATAATTTTATCACATTGCTTCGCGCCTTGCAATCGGAATAATTTTTTGCCGCAGGGCGGGGAAGGATAATGATATTGTATTGACAAGGCGGCGCGCATATTGTACTATTTATGCGAAATAAGCCGACGGCAAGAGAGACCTTTCCGGGCAGCTTATAAAAACACTAAAGCGCCGCACCCGATACGCTCGGGGCGACAGCAGGAGGTAAAAAATGAATAACGGCAAACACAGGGGAAGCACCCGCCGCATGACGGGGCTTGCTATCTTCACCGCGATAATCGTGGTGCTTCAGGTACTGTGCACATTTGTGCGCTTCGGCCCGTTCTCGATAACGCTGGCGCTTGCGCCGATAATAATCGGAACGGCCATCTACGGAAAGGGCGCGGGAGCGTATCTGGGCGGAGTGTTCGGACTGGTCGTTCTCGTGACCGGCCTTCTCGGCTGGGACGGCGGTACGGTAATGCTCCTGATGAGCATAAACCCCATCGGATGCATTCTCATCTGCATCGTCAAGGGCGCAGCAGCCGGCTACATTGCGGGCGCGTGCTACGAGGCGATAGCAAAGAAAAACGACAAGACGGCGGTGCTGGTGTCCGGCATAGTTTGCCCCATCGTAAATACCGGATTGTTCATCGTGGGCATGCTGGTATTTTTCTTTGACACCTTAAGCGGCTGGGCAGACGGTCAGAACATGCTCTTGTATATCATCATGGGTCTGACGGGGCTGAACTTCCTCGTGGAGCTCGGTGTAAACGTGCTGCTTGCCGACGGAATAGCGCGCATTATCCGCGCGGAAAACAAATGAAATGATTGCTTGAGGTAGAAGTCTATGATACTGACGATCGATGTCGGAAATACAAATGTTGTGCTCGGCTGCGTCGAAGACGGCAAGGTCGTCAGCCGCAGCCGTCTTGCGACAAATACGAGCGATCTCCCCAACGACTATGCGCTGAAAATGCGCCAGAGCTTCGCCTTTGACGGCGTGGACTACAAGAAGTTTGACGGGGCGATAATGTCCTCGGTCGTGCCGCAGGTAAACCGCGCCATACGCTCAGCCGTGCGCAAGCTCACGGGGCTTGAGTGCATAATGGTCGGAGCGGGTATAAAAACCGGCATGAACGTCAAGATAGACGACCCGGGCACGCTCGCCGGCGACCTGATAACCGGCGCGGTTGGCGCTATCTCAATGTACAAGCCGCCCATCATCATTGTCGATCTCGGCACGGCCACGACGCTTTTTGCTGTGGATAAGGACGGCGCGTTCATAGGCGGGGCGATAGTCCCGGGCGTTAACCTGTCGTTCAACGCACTCTCGCAGGGCACGAGCCTGCTGCCGAGCATCTCGATAGAAGCGCCGAAAAAGTGCATTGCGACGAACACCGTTGACTGTATGCGCTCGGGCGCTGTCTTTGGAACGGCGGCGATGATAGACGGTATGATAGAGCGCATGGAGGAAGAGCTCGGTTGTGAAGCCACGGTCGTTGCGACCGGCGGACTGTCCGGCGGAGTTATACCCTACTGCCGCCACGAGATATATCATGAGCCCGATCTGCTGCTCAAGGGGCTTGCAATACTGTATCAGAAAAACGCAAAGCCGAAAAAAACAAGTAAATAAGTCAAAGCTCGGAGCCGTCAGACTCCGAGCTTTCTCGATTCAGTTGCCGCCGTCAAACATACTGGCTATAAATTCAAGGTCTATAACGGCGTAGCCTGTGCCCTTGACCTTGTAATAATAACCGTCGCGGATGACTGTCGAGCCGTCGCCTAAAAGCGCCAGGGCTTCAATGGTATTGCCGTCCTTGTCGAGCCATTTCAGCGAGTAGCTCCAGCCGTCGCTGTCTGCCTTGCCGCCTTTGGAATAGCTCAGATAGCAGATGCTGTTCGTTATATGCCCGATATCGCCGGCATCCGTCACCACAATGCTCTCGCCGCTGCTGCCGGATGTTATGACAAGGCTCTCCGCATCCGTTATAAAAAAGGGCTTCTCGCTCGTTCGGTACACAAACACAGCAAAAGTACTCATCAGCGCCAGAACAAATGGTATCCATTTTTTCATATCTGCCACCTCTCCTTAT
>CAVDFD010000029.1:0-13828 GCA_963608145.1 Bacteroidaceae bacterium
CGCCTCTAAAAAATCGTCGTTTTTGACCCAGTCCTCGACATCGACGATGCTGAAGGTATCCTTGCCGGTGCGGATAATGACGCGGGCGATGCCGGCGTTTATGACCTGACGGCGGCACATCGAGCAGCTCGTTGCGTTTGTCAGAAGCTCATGCGTCTGCGCGTCGCGGCCAACAAGGTAGAGCGTTGCGCCGAGCATATCACGCCGTGAGGCGGATATTATGGCGTTTGCCTCGGCGTGGACGCTGCGGCACAGCTCGTAGCGCTCGCCGGAGGGTATCTTCATCTCGACCCTCGTGCAGCGGCCTGCGTCGGTGCAGTTTATCCTGCCTCGCGGCGCACCGTTATAGCCGGTCGAAATGATCTCGTCGTTGCGCACGATTATCGCGCCGTACATACGCCTGAGACAGGTCGAGCGCTGCAAAACCGCGTCGGCGATATCGAGGTAATAATTTTCCTTGCTTGTGCGCTTATCCATGAGCGTATCCTCCGAAAACAATCTTGCTCTTATTTTACTGTTTTTGCGCCTTTTCGTCAATAGTGCCGCTGTTTTTGATGTGATTTCCGATGATCTCGGAGACCTCCGATATGGTAACGAAGGCACTCACGTCAGCCTCGTTTATTATGCGCTTGAGCTGGTTTACCTCGACACGGGTTATCACGCAGTACAAAACGGTTTTCGTGCTGCCGGAGACAAGCCCCTCGGCGGAGATAAAGGTGCAGGTGCGTCCAAGCTGCTGATATATGCTGTCGGCAATAACCTCCGCGTGGTCGGTTATTATCATTGCGGCCTTGGCCTGCTCCATGCCCTCCTGAACGATGTCGATGATCTTGAAGGTGATGAAATAGGTCAGCAGCGAGAGCATGGCTCTGTCCCAGCCGAAGAGAATACCGGCTGTTATGTAGATAAAAATATTTATCATGAATATGATCTGACCCGTTGACGCGCTGACGTTTTTCGACAGCAGCATCGCGGCGATCTCCGTACCGTCAAGGCAGCCGCCGTGACGCAGCACCGTGCCGACACCTATGCCGAGCAGAACTCCGCCGAATACAACGGCCAGAAGCTCCGAGCTCGTGACCGAGGGAATGAGCTTGCACAGCTCCAGAAAGGCGGAAAACGCGGCCATCGCTATGACTGCGCGTAAAAGAAAGCGCCTGCCCAGCGCCTTATAGCCGACGAAGAAAAACGGGATGTTTATGATGACGACCAGTATGCTCAGACTGATGCCGGACAGGTAGTTTATCATCATGCTCACGCCCGTTACGCCGCCGTCGAGTATAGTGTTCGGTATGAGAAAGCACTCGATCGAGAACGCGGCGCAGCCCGCGCCGATGATTATCATGATAACGGGGAAAAGCTGCTCTTTGAAAAAGCGCTTCATTCTTTCACCTTCCAATATAAATGTTAATATAAAAATTGCGATATAAATATTATATCGCAATTTTTATGCAATTTAGTAAACTTGAAGTAAATATTTAATCACCCTCGACCATTCTGTAGCCCACGCCGATCTCGGTAAAGATATACTGCGGCTCAGCAGGGCTTTTTTCGATCTTGCGGCGGATATTTGCCATGTGGACGCGCAGCGACTGGTTATTGCCGCGTGTGCCGGGACCCCAGAGCTCCTTGATTATATAGTCGTAGGTAAGCACCTTTCCGGCGCACTTGCCGAGCAGCGCTACGATCTTGTACTCGTTCTGCGTAAGGCCGACGTTCTGCCCGTTAACGAGCACCTGATGCTTGTCATAGTCTATCTCAAGCTCACCGGCCTTGAACTTGCCGGTGGTGGCGATGGTCTCGTTTGCAAGACCCGTGCGTGTGTGGCGTATCGCGGTGCGTATGCGCGCCAGAAGCTCGCCCGCGCCGAAGGGCTTTGTTATATAGTCGTCCGCGCCGAGGTCGAGCGCCTCGACCTTGTCGCGCTCGTGCGCCCGCGCCGAGACGACGACGATGGGCAGCAGCGTCCACTCGCGCACGCTTTTTATTATTTGCAGGCCGTCGATATCGGGCAGACCGAGGTCAAGGACGATAAGGTCGGGACAATGCGAGGTTATCATGGAATACGCCTCTGCGCCGGAGCGTGCGACGATAACGTCGTAATCGTTCGAGGTGAGTATGGTGCGCAGAAAGTTTGATATGCTGCGCTCGTCTTCGACGATGAGTATTTTGTCACGAATATTCATTCTTCATTCTCCTCCATGGGTAAAGTAAATCTGAAAACGGAACCGCCCTCGGGACGGTTTGCCGCGCTTATTGTTCCGCCGTGAGCTGTAACTATCGCCTGACACGCGGCAAGCCCTATGCCGCGGAAACGGTTGCTGTCGTATGTTCTTCCGCTCGCGGGGTCGATCTGACCGCGGAAGATGATAGGGATTATCGCGGGGTCGAGTCCCGCGCCGTTATCCGAAACCGAGACGATCGCCTGCTTGCCGTCGCGCATGACATCCAGATGCAGCTCTGTCATGCCCTCGGCGTGCTTTGCGGCGTTATCCAGAAGGTTGGTTATGACCTGCTGGATGAGCATCGCGTCAACGCTGACCATCAGCGGCTCATCGGGAATGCTTATTTTAAGATTGACATCAGGATAGCGCTTTTTGAAATTGGCTATGCACTCGCCGAGTATCTCCTCGACAAGCTCGGGGCTTTTTTCAATACGGGCCTGCTCCGTGCCGCTCATGCGCGTTATCGACAGCAGGTTCTCCACCATTCTCACGAGCCACTCCGCGTCCTGCTTTGCGTCCCCGAGAAGCACGATGCGCTCATCGTGCGTAATGTGCTCGTCCTCATTTATGACCGTGTCGATAGAGCCGATTATAGATGTCAGCGGAGTGCGCAGATCGTGCGATATTGCGCGCAGCAGGTCTGCGCGCAGCTTTGACTGCGCCGCTTCATGCCGCAGCTTCTCGCGCTCTCTTGAGCGCGTCGTCAGCGTCGATATGACGATGGAAACGGTAAGCATGGTGATGAAGGTTATCGGGTAGCCGTAAATGGAGAAGTTGAGCTTCATGTACGGGAATGTGAAGGCGTAGTTAACGCCGATAACGCTCACCACGGAGGCGAGGATGCCGTAAAAATATCCGTCGGTCACGATGGAAACTATGAGCACAGCGAGGATAAATATCATCGGAACGAAGGTGTCCGTCGTTCCGACGCGGCCAAGCGAGGAGCACACCACCCATGCCACGACAAATACGAGTATGAGCACCAGCCAGTTGCGAACGATGCGCCAGCCATCGATTCGCGCTGCGAGAGTATTGTGGTTTTTTATATGTTTTTTCATATGATCACCTATGTTGAATTAATTATAGCACACTGCGTATAAAGACTGTGTTAAGAAGTTTATACGCCCTTGACAGATTTTTTGCAAGTGCTGTTGACAAATCCGACTGTATGGCGTATTATACAATACAGCAAAACCCCATTTGGAAAATAGGAATTGAAAGGAGCGGCGGTCGTGTACATTGCAAACGTAAAGTCTGTCAATAGCTGTTGTTGTGGCATCTGCGCTTGTCGATGTCAGCGTCGTCGCATGCCTTGATACGGTGTAAGAGCCATATTTGCAGCGGCGATGCTATCATGCATCGTCATTTTTTATGCCAAATTACAGATCAGAGGGAAGAAAAAATGAAAATTTACAAGTCAGTATCGGAGCTCACGGGGCGTACGCCGCTCATGGAGCTGAGAAACATCGAGGATGAAAACAGGCTCTGCGCAAGGGTTCTTGCCAAGCTTGAGATGTTCAATCCCGCGGGCTCGGCAAAGGACCGCGTGGCAAAGGCAATGCTCGATGATGCCGAGGCAAAGGGACTGCTGGCCTCCGGCGGCACGATAATCGAGCCCACCAGCGGCAACACCGGCATCGGCCTTGCGTCGATAGGCGCATCACGAGGCTACCGTGTCATCATCGTAATGCCCGACAGCATGAGCGTCGAGCGCCGGCTGCTCATGACCGCCTATGGCGCGGAGCTCGTGCTCACCGAGGGTAAAAAGGGCATGGCCGGAGCGGTCGAGAAGGCAGAGGAGCTCAAGGCATCGATCCCGGGCGCACTGATACTCGGCCAGTTTGAAAATCCGGCAAATCCCGCCGCGCACAGAGTCACCACGGGTCCCGAGATATGGGAGGATACCGACGGAAAGGTCGATATCTTTGTTGCAGGCGTAGGCACGGGCGGCACGATAAGCGGCGTGGGGCAGTATCTCAAAAGCCGCAAGGGTGGTGTTAAGATCGTCGCCGTCGAGCCCAAGACCTCGCCGCTGCTGTCCGAGGGTCACGCAGGCCCGCACGGGCTTCAGGGCATCGGAGCAAACTTCATCCCCAAGGCGCTCGACAGAAGCGTTTACGACGAGATAATAACAGTCTCCGACGAGGAGGCGTATGCAGCCGGAAGGCAGCTTGCCGCCCGAGAGGGCATCCTTGCCGGAATAAGCTCGGGTGCTGCGCTGCACGCCGCGATCGAGCTTGCAAAGCGCCCCGAAAACGCAGGAAAATGCATTGTAGCGCTTCTGCCCGACACAGGCGAGAGATACCTGTCCAGTCCCATGTTTAAGGAGAACGACCAGTGATGTTTGATGAGCTGCTTGAAACAGTAAACGCATATCTCCAGCGCGACCCCGCAGCGAAAAACCCCTTTGAGGTGCTGCTTCTGTACCCCGGTGTGAAGGCTGTCTGCTATCACCGCCGCGCCCACTGGTGCTATGAGCACAAGCTTATGTTCCTTGCGCGCATGATATCGCAGATGAGCCGTCACCGCACCGGCATTGAGATACACCCCGGCGCAAAGATAGGCCGCCGCCTCGTCATCGACCACGGCATGGGTATCGTCATCGGCGAGACTGCCGAGATCGGCGACGACTGCCTGATATATCACGGCGTTACCCTCGGCGGCACCGGCAAGGACAGCGGCAAGCGCCATCCGACCATCGGCAACAACGTCCTGATCGGAACGGGCGCAAAGGTGCTCGGCCCCTTCAAGGTCGGCGATAACAGCCGCATAGCTGCAAACTCCGTCGTCCTCAGCGAGATACCGCCCGACAGCACCGCAGTCGGCATACCAGCCCGCGTTGTAAAGCGCAAGGGTGTCAAGGTCGATTACGCAAGCGAGGTCGATCAGGTCAGCATCTCCGACCCCGTGGCCGAGGAGCTTGCGGCGATAAGAAAAGCCCTGTGCGAGATGAACACAAGGCTTCAGAACATGGAGAAATAGTAAAACTCCCACCACTGAGGTGGGAGTTTTTCACTATATCAGTTGTTCTTGAGAATAACGTCGTGGCTGCCGCCCTCGACGATGCTGACCGAGGAGACGAGCGTGAGCTTTGCGTCGCGCTTCAAGTCGGAGAGGTTGGTCACGCCGCAGTTGCACATGGTGGACTTTATCTTGTATACGCTCTTTTCGAGGTTATCGTGCAGCGGGCCTGCGTAGGTGACGTAGGAGTCAACGCCCTCCTCGAAGCTGAGCTTGCTCTGACCGCCGAGGTCATAGCGCTGCCAGTTGCGCGCACGGTTCGAGCCCTCGCCCCAGTACTCCTTGACGTAGCTGCCGTTTACGATGAGCTTTGCCGTGGGGCTTTCGTCGAAGCGGGCGAAGTATCTGCCCATCATGAGGAAGTCAGCGCCCATTGCCAGCGCAAGGGTCATGTGATAGTCGTGCACAAGGCCGCCGTCCGAGCAGATGGGGACGTATACGCCGGTCTTTTCGAAATACTCGTCACGGGCTGCCGCGACCTCAATGAGCGCCGTGGCCTGACCGCGGCCAATGCCCTTGGTCTCGCGTGTTATGCAGATAGAGCCGCCGCCGATGCCGACCTTTACGAAGTCAGCGCCCGCCTCGGCGAGGAAGCGGAAGCCGTCCGCGTCAACGACATTGCCCGCGCCGACCTTGACGCTGTCGCCGTATCTTTCACGGATGAAGTCGATGGTCTTTTTCTGCCAGCAGGAGAAGCCCTCGGAGGAGTCGATGCACAGAACGTCAGCGCCTGCGTCTATGAGCGCCGGAACGCGTTCTGCGTAGTCGCGGCTGTTTATGCCCGCGCCGACTATATAGCGCTTGTGCTCGTCAAGGATCTCGTTGGGGTTGTTCTTGTGCTCTGCGTAGTCCTTGCGGAAAACAAAGTAGAGAAGTCTGCCGTCTGCATCGACTATGGGCAGGGAGTTTAATTTATGATCCCAGATTATATCGTTGGCCTCCTTGAGCGAGGTGCCCTCGGGTGCGGTGACGAGCTTTTCAAGCGGTGTCATGAAGTCTGCGACTGGGGTACTCAGCTCCATGCGCGATACGCGGTAGTCGCGGCTGGAAACTATGCCGAGCAGCCTGCCGTTGGCAGAGCCGTCGGAGGTGACAGCCATGGTGGAGTAGCCATTGCGCTCCTTGAGCTCAAGCACGTCCCTGAGCGTCGCGTCGGGCGTGAGATTCGATGCGCTGGGAACGAAGCCTGCCTTGTAGCTCTTGACGCGAGCCACCATAGCAGCCTCGTCCTCTATGGACTGGGAGCCGTATATGAACGATATGCCGCCCTCCTTGGCCAGAGCTATCGCCATCGTGTCGTTGGAAACAGACTGCATGATGGCCGACGCAAACGGCACATTGAGACTCAGCGCGGGCTCCTCGCCCTTTTTGAACTTCACAAGGGGCGTTCTGAGAGTGACCTTATCGGGGATGCAGTCCTCGCTCGTATAGCCGGGGATGAGAAGATATTCGCTGAAGGTTCTCGAGGGTTCGTTAAAATAAATCGCCATATTACTTCTCCTTATCATCAAATATTAAACGATATTTTCGCACAAATAAGTAAAACCGTCAATTGACAAATTGACGGTTTTACAGACTATTTTCACGAGCTCTGTTGTCACACTATAAATCCGCCGCCGAGGACGCGCTCGCCGTCGTATAACACCGCCGACTGCCCCCGCGCCGGAGCGCGCACGGGCTCGTCGCAGACTATGCGCACCGTGCCGCCCTCGATATAAGCCGTGCAGGGCGGGTTTTCCCACTTCGTGTGCCGCACGCGCACCGTGGCTCGAACGGGCTCACTCGGAGCCTCGCACAGCCAGTTGAAGTCGTGCGCCCTGACCTCGGTCTTGAAAAGCTCCTCCCAAAGGGCGAGCTCTATCTCGTTTTTCTCGGCGTTTATCGCGGAGATGTACAGCTTGCGCCCGTTATAAAGTCCGGGGCGGCGCTGACCGACGGTGTAGCGGTATATGCCCTCATGACGGCCTATGACCTCACCGTGGAAAACGAAGTTTCCGGCAGGGGGGAGCTCGGCTCTCGCCGCGAGCCACGATATATAATCCTTGTCTGGGATAAAGCATATCTCCATGCTGTCGGGCTTATGCGCTACCGGAAGCCCGAAGCTCTCCGCCAGCCTGCGCACCTGCGTCTTTTCAAGCCTGCCGAGCGGCAGCGTGAGCCTGCTAAGCTGCTCGCGCCGTATGCGGCAGAGCATATAGCTCTGATCGTTTGACGGCATGCCCTTGTACAGAACGCCGTTTTCCGCCCGCGCATAGTGGCCGGTGGCGATGCTGTCCGCGCCGAGCTTATCGGCAAAGTCGAGAAGAGTCTTGAACTTGAGCGAGGGATTGCATATAATGCAGGGGTTCGGCGTTTCACCTCTGAGATAGCTATCGGCAAAGCGCGAGCACACGCGCTCGTCAAGCTCACGGTGAACGTCGCGCACCTCAAGCGGGATGCCGATAAATTTTG
Organism: Bacteroidaceae bacterium; assembly: GCA_963608145.1. Taxonomy (GTDB): domain Bacteria; phylum Bacillota; class Clostridia; order Oscillospirales; family Oscillospiraceae; genus F23-B02. Next base: position 7,698 of record CAVDFD010000029.1, read on the forward strand.
CGGTGTTCACGGCATCGGCAAGGGAGCGCTCGTCGGTGTTATCCATGTAAAGGCCGTGTACCTCAAAGCCTGCGTCCATTAAAAGCCTTGCGCAGACTGCCGAGTCAACGCCGCCGGAAAATCCGAGTACGACCTTTTTCATCGCCTGCCCTCCATCCATACCATCAGCACCGAGATATCCGCCGGTGACACGCCGGATATACGGCTTGCCTGACCGAAGGACTGCGGTCTTATTTTTTTGAGCTTTTCGCGTGCCTCAATGCGCAGCCCCGTGACCTCGTCGTAATCTATATCGTCCGGCAGCAGCCTGCTCTCCATACCGGCAAAATCCTCGACCTGCTTGAGCTGGCGCTTTATATAGCCTTCATATTTGAGATTTATCTCCGCCTCGTACCTAACCTGACGCGGAAGCTCGCTCCGTTCGGGGTCGAAGGGCGCGAGCCCCTCGTAGCTCAGCTGCGGACGGCGTATGAGCTCGGCAAGGGACACGCCGCTCGTTACTGCTGCCGTGCCGTTTGCCGCAAGATAGGCGTTCAGCTCCTCCGACGGAGCGATATGAGTTTTTTCAAGCCGCTTTATCTCGCGTTTGACCGCGGCGTATTTTTCCTGCACCGCATCGTAGCGCTCACGCGATATAAGTCCTATGCGCAGGCCGATGCCGCAAAGACGCTCGTCGGCGTTATCCTGCCTGTGCAGCAGCCTGTATTCGCTGCGCGAGGTCATCATGCGGTAGGGCTCGTTCGTGCCCTTGGTGACGAGATCGTCTATGAGCGTCCCGATATAGCCGTCCGAGCGGCGCAGTATCATAGGCTCCTCGCCGCGCAGCTTCAATGCGGCGTTGACACCGGCGACAAAGCCCTGAACGGCGGCCTCCTCGTAGCCGGACGAGCCGTTGAACTGCCCCGCACCGTAAAGGCCGCTGACCTTTTTCGTCTCCAGCGTGGGGTACAGCTCCGTGGGATCGACGCAGTCGTATTCTATCGCGTAGGCGCAGCGGGTCATCTCCGCGTGCTCAAGCCCCGCGATCGTGTGCAGCATTTTTACCTGCACATCCTCCGGCAGGGAGGAGGAGAGCCCCTGGATATACAGCTCCTGCGTGCCGAGACCCATGGGCTCTATGAAAAGCTGGTGGCGCGGCTTGCCGCGGAAGGTCATTATCTTCGTCTCGATGCTCGGGCAGTAGCGCGGACCGATGCCCTCGATAAGGCCGGAATAGATCGGACTGCGGTCGATATTATCGAGTATTATCCTGTGCGTCTGCTCGTTTGTATAGGTGAGATAGCACACCGCCCTGTTTTCCGGCGGGGTGGTCGTTTCAAAGGAAAAGCCCTCCGGCTCACTGTCGCCGGGCTGAAGCTCCATTTTTGAAAAATCGACGCTGTGCGCGTTGACCCTCGGCGGAGTGCCGGTCTTGAAGCGGCGCATTGAAAGCCCCAGTGCCCTGAGGCAGGGAGTGAGCCCCTTTGCCGCAGCCAGCCCGTCAGGACCCGAGGAGCGGATAACGTCGCCGACTATCGTTCTGCCGTCAAGATACGTCCCGCAGGCGACGATGACCGCACGGCAGGAATACACAGCACCCGTGTGCGTTCTGACGGCGCTGACCGCGCCGCTTTCAGTGCGGATCTCAACGACCTCGGCCTGCTTTACGCGAAGGTTTTCCTGATCCTCGAGCGTGAGCTTCATGACCTCCTGATATCTGCGCCTGTCGGCCTGGGCGCGCAGCGAGTGTACAGCCGGTCCCTTGCCGCGGTTGAGCATACGGTACTGTATGCAGGCCTTGTCTGCGGCCTTTGCCATCTCACCGCCCAGAGCGTCCAGCTCACGCACGAGATGCCCCTTGCCCGTGCCGCCTATAGCGGGGTTGCAGGGCATGTTGCCGATGCTGTCAAGATTTATGGCAAAGCATATCGTGTCAAGCCCCATTCTTGCTGCGGCAAGCGCGGCCTCAATGCCCGCATGGCCCGCGCCGATTACGGCTATATCGCATTTTCCCGCATTGTATTCAGTCAATTTCGTTCACCTTTATATCGTACATAATTAAAAGCCTGCCGTTCCGGACGCTGATCTCCGCCTCGGGTAAGACAAAGCTGTTGCTCACGCCGAGAGGAAAGTCGGAACTTATTTCGATATCGTCCGTCTCATATTTAAGACCCTTTATCGTAACGCCCTCGGCTCTGCCGCTTATGCAGAATACCGAAACGTCGCCCTCGCCCGCCAGACGAAGGGCGGAGCTTTCCACCGCCGTCCAGACATAGCGCTCACCGAACAGCCAGCCGCGTGCGCCGTGGCTTAAAAGATACATCAGCGCCTGCATGTTCGCCATCGTGTGATCCGGCCTTCTGCCGCCGAGACCGCCGTAGATGTAAAAGCGCTTGTAGCCCTTTTCAAGGCCGAGCTTTACGGCAAACATGGTGTCCGTGTCGTCCTTTTCGACGGGAAGCTGCATGACGTTGGGGTGCTTCGGCGCTTTGCCGAGCGAGTCGAAGTCGCCGAGCACGAGGTCGGGTATGATGCAGTTTTTTTCGCAGTATTCAAAGCCGGCATCGGCGGCAATGACGTAATCGCTGTCGTCCGGCTCGTCGCGCAGACCGAAAAAGTCGCCTGCGCCGATTATATAACATTCATGTCCGTTCATGGCTGCCTCCAAAATGCTATTTAACAATTAATAATACCATAGTCGGGCGCAAAATAAAAGACTAAGCCCGCAAACGAAAGGAAAAGAAAAAATGAAAAAGCTTTTATCGTCAGTTCTTGCCGCAGCACTGCTGCTGGCGACCCTCGCAGGATGCACGTCAAACCCGGCAGCAACGCTCACGGGCGAAGAGCTCGCCGCGATAATCAACGAAAACGGAGGAGAAATGGCAGAGTACAATCCCGCCGCCGCGCTCGACGGCGATGACGCAAACGTCAGCGATTTCATGCAGTGGCAGGGCTGGGACGCGGCAAGCTTTGAAAGCGGCGCGCTGTCGGTCTCGCTGATGAACGTGCAGGCCTATGCAATAGCCGTTGTAAAGCCCGCCGACGGGCAGAAGGATACGGTGCTCAAATACCTTGCCGATTATCAGACGCAGACAGAAAGCAGCTTCGATAAATATCTTGCCGACCAATATGAGATCGCAAAGAACGCCGTAACGAAGGAAGTAAACGGCTATATCGTCTTTGTCATGGCCGAAAATGCCGACTCCATAGCGGCAAGCATCGCCGCAAAGCTCTGAATGCAGGCAATTATGGTTTGACTTGCCTCCATTGCCGTGATATTATGTAAATCAGCAAAAATCTATTCTGGAGGTGCGGCATGGCAGACAACACCGTGTTTGACCCGCAAAAGCTGCAAAGCGGCAATCTTGCCGACTGCGGAGAGCAGCAGATCCTTGAGCTTGCAAAAAAGCTCTGCCGCATAGCCGCCGAGGAGTGCGGCGAAAAAGGCTTTCGCGGCGGCATACGTCCGGGCAATATCTATGTTGCCGAGGATGGGCGCGTCGCGGTAGGAAAGGCCGGAAAAAGCGGAGAGAACGGCTGGACGAAGCTTGAGCTTGAATATCTTGCGCCCGAGGTGTTCTGGAACGGCGAGGAGAGTGCGGCGGCTGATGTGTATTCCATTGCGCTGATAGTGTACGCGGGACTCAACGGAGGCAGGCTCCCCTTCGCAGAGGAGCTTGAGCAGAGCTCGGAAAAACGCGCCCACGCTCTGCGGCGGCGCATGAGCGGCGACAGCTTTCCGATGCCGGAGGGCGTTTCCGAAGAGCTTGCGGAGATATTGAAGCGCGCACTGGCCTTCGAGCCGGAGCAGCGCTTTGAAAGCCCGTATGAAATGCTCAAGGCACTGTGGGCTTACTGCGGCGACGAGCCGGAGGAGATAAAGCCAAAGCCCGCGCCCGAACCCGAGACAGAGCCGGAGCCGGTGAAAAAGCCGGAGCCTGAGCCCGAACCTGTCAAGGAGCCGAAGCCGGAACAGAAGCCGGTGAAAAAAGAAAAGGCCAAACCGAAAACAGAGCCAAAGCCCGAGCCAAAACCGAAGACTGAAACGAAACAAAAACCCGAGGCTAAAGCGCCCGAAGCAAAGCAGGAACCTGCAAAGCCCGTGCGCACGATCCACGAAAAGCGTGCCGCCCGACGCTCGGCTGCGGCACTCGCACTTATAAGTCTGCTGCTCGTTGGCGTAGGCTTTGCACGCGACGGCATAGACCTTGAGCCTGTATCGCCCGTCGTGCAGACGCAGAGCCCCGATAAGACCGAACCCACGGCAGCGCCCACGGCAGAGCCTGTGCAGACCCCGACACCGACCGCAGCACCGGCTGACGTGCAGTATATCCTGTATACCGAGGATCTGAGCTGGGATGAGGCCGAGGCGCAGTGCCGCTCACTCGGCGGACACCTTGCAACGATAAAGGATCAGGCCGATTACGAAAAGCTCTGCCAGCTTCTTGACGACAGCAGCGTGCAGTACGTCTGGATCGGCGCGTATAGGGACTCCGACGGGCAGATCAAATGGGCGGACGGACAGAGCAGCGACTTCTATGCATGGGCGCAGGGCGAGCCGTCACTGACCGACTCCTACGACGGCGAGACGGAAAACTACGTCATGCTCGTAAAGCAGTCTGACGGCACATGGCTTTATAACGACAGCCGCGCAGACCCCATGGCGAAGTATTCAAGCTTCTACAGCGGTAAGATAGCGTATATCTGTCAGATAGGATAATATTAAAGCTCCCGTTTTCGGGAGCTTTTTTGTATCAAAATGAAAAAGGGGCAGCCAAAGGGCTGCCCCAAAATTTCATGTTATGTTGCGGTTTAGAAGAAGTCGGTGATCTGTGCGTACAGAACGAAGGCCATGCCGAGCGGAGTGATGAACTTGTAGCAGATGTTGAAGAAGCCCTTGCCCCAGAACTTGTGTCCTGCCTGCTCGCACTCTTCAACAACAAGGTCGAGCTTCCAGATCCAGCCGATTGCAAATGCCATGATCATTGCGCCGAGCGGCATCATGATGCCCTCAGAGAGCATGTCGTAGAAGTCGAGCCAGTCGCCGTTCCATGTCTTTGCGGTGTTGAGGTAGTAGGTTTCGGATGCGTCGAATGCCGCGTCAGCCGCGACAGCTGTGTAAATTCCGTCGTCACCCTTTACATAGTAGTTAGTGCCCTCTGCGAATTCGGAGATATCACCGGCCTCTGCCCAGTGCATGCCGAGAATGTCAGCCGGATTGCCTATTGCAGCACCGCCGTTGGTGCCGGCACCAAGACCGTCAAGGCAGGTGGGCAGGCAGAATACGAAGATGATGACTGCGCAGATGATAGCGTACTTTTTGCGTCCGGGAGCCTTGCCCTCTGCAACGTTCTGGTCAACCTTGAAGGAGGTGATGACCTCGAGCAGGGAGAAGGAGGAGGAGATGGCTGCGATGAAGACGAGGGAGTAGAACAGGAAGCCCATGATGTTTCCGACGTAACCCATCTTCTCGAATACGATCTGCATGGACAGGAACAGAAGTCCCGGGCCGGAGGTGGTCTCGCCGCCGAGGAATGCGTAGCATGCGGGCATAACGATCATGCCGGCCATGATAGCAACGAGGGTATCGCAGATAACAACGATGACTGCGTTCTTCTGGAGGTTCTCCTGCTTCTTCAGATAGGAGCCGTAGTTGATCATAGCGCCCATGCCGAGGGACAGGGAGAAGAACATCTGACCTGCGGCGGTCTTCAGAACCTTGCCGAAGTCCTCCTTCAGAGGCTCGATGTTCCAGCCGAACATGAACTTGTAGCCGCCCATTGCGCCGGGCTGAACTGCAACGTAGACAATGACGATAAGGAGCATTACGAACAGAGCCGGCATACCGATCTTGCAGAAGTTCTCGATGCCGTCCTCAACGCCTGCTGCAACTATGTATGCGTTCAGTGCGATGAAGATCGCAGTCCAGAGTATCATCTGGCCGCCGTTCATGATGAAGCTGCCGAAGAAGTCCGAAATGTCAGCTACGTTCCAGGTGTTCCAGCCGAAGATAGCGGTCAGGTAGCCGAGTGCGTAACGGGTGACCATGCCGCCGAGGACGAAGTAGAAGCACAGGACGAGGAAAGGACAGAGGACTGCCATGTAGCCGAGCCATGTGAACTTCTTGCTGAGCTTGCGGTAAGCCGCGACAG
>CAVDFD010000030.1:0-13651 GCA_963608145.1 Bacteroidaceae bacterium
TTTTGCTTAAAAGAGAATTTTTACTCAGGCTCTCTTCCACTTTGCGCCGTTGGGGATGTCGGTGACCTCGATGCCCTGAGCCTTCAGCTCGTCGCGGATACGGTCGGCCTCGGCAAAGTTCTTGGCCTTTTTCGCGTCGGCACGCGCTTTCAGAAGCGCCTCGATCGACTCGTCCTGCTCGCCGGTCTCGGAGATGACTGTAAATTCACTCGTGCCGGAAACGGCCTGCTTTTTGAGCTCTTCGCGCCGTGCATCGGCCTTTTCAATGAGGCTGAGGCTCAGAACACGGTCAAAATCCGCGATAACGGCAAGCTTCGTGTCGTCGTTTGTCTTGTACTTGAGCACATCGTACAGCGCAGTGACGGCAAGCGAGGTGTTCAGGTCATTGTCCAGCGCGGCGGAGAACTTGGCCTTGAGCTCAGCAACGGCATCCTCGTCAACCGCCTCGCCTGCGGGCTTGAGCGCTGCAATGCGGTTAATGAGCTTGTTGTATGTGCCCTGCGCGTTGTCGAGGTTTTCCCAGCTGAACACGAGCGACTTGCGATAGTGGCTCTGCAGGCAGAACAGGCGGTAGGCGAGGGGGTCATAGCCCTTTTCCTCGAGCAGCGAAACGGTGAGAAACTCGCCCTTGGACTTGCTCATCTTGCCGGAGTTAGTGTTCAGATGCAGAACGTGCATCCAGTAGTTGCACCATTTGTGACCGAGATAGGACTCGGACTGTGCGATCTCGTTTGTGTGGTGCGGGAAGGCGTTGTCTATGCCGCCGCAGTGGATATCCAGATCCTCGCCGAGGTGCTTCATGGATATGCCGGAGCACTCGATGTGCCAGCCGGGATAGCCCACGCCCCAGGGAGAGTCCCATTTGAGCGCCTGATCCTCGAACTTGGACTTTGTAAACCACAGCACGAAGTCGTTCTTGTTGCGCTTATTGACATCCTCCTCAACGCCCTCGCGCACGCCGACATCGAGATCCTCGGCGTTGAAGTCGTTGAAAATGTAGTAGCGTTCGAGCTTGGAGGTATCGAAATAAACGTTGCCGCCGGCAAAATAGGCGTAGCCGGTGTCCATGAGCTTGGTGATTATCTTGATATACTCGTCGATGCAGTTGGTCGCGGGCTCGACGACATCGGGGGTCTTGATATTGAGCTTTGCGCAGTCGGAGAAAAAGGCATCGGTGTAGAACTTGGCTATCTCCATGACGGTCTTGTGCTCGCGCTTTGCACCCTTGAGCATCTTGTCCTCACCCTCGTCCGCGTCGCTGGTGAGGTGGCCGACATCGGTGATGTTCATGACGCGCTTGACGTTGTAGCCTGCGTAGCGCAGATATTTCTCCAGCACGTCCTCCATGATGTACGAGCGCAGGTTGCCTATATGCGCAAAGTGATACACCGTCGGGCCGCAGGTGTACATCTTTACTATGTCAGGGTGGTTGGGAACAAAGTCCTCTTTCTTTCTTGATGCCGAATTATAAAGCTTCATAATATACTCCTTTTGAAAAAATAAAGCCTCTCATGGCAATGACCATGAGAGGCGTAGTTTACGCGGTTCCACTCTCTTTTGTAGCTTTCGTGCCTTAACGCGGCATACGCGGAGGCATTTCCTCCTCCGAGGCTCCCGGACGCATTTCCTTCCCGTCACCGCAGCCGCGCTCTCAGCAAATGCACGGCATCTCTGGATGGGTGAGAGGGGAAGTACTTCTTCCGTTCAGCGCCAATAGAATATTACCATTGAGTACGGCTCGTGTCAAGTAAACGATGATTAAGCACAGTGCTTGAACACGCCGATGTTTTTGACGAAATATTCAACGCCGGAATACAGCGTCGTTGCAAGTATCAGCACCCAGCACACAATGGCGACGGCCTCCGGTGCGGGGAACCATGCCTGCGTTGCGATGATGAGTATTCCGAGGGCGACCATCGTAACGCCGGTCTTTATCTTTCCAGACCATGCCGCGGCAATTACGATGCCCTGCTCGACGGCAAGAAGCCGCAGACCGGAAACGCCGAACTCGCGCAGCAGAACGACGGCGACGACCCAGCCGGGCATGAGCCCGACCTCGACGAAATAGCACATTGCCGAAAGCACAAGCATCTTGTCCGCCAGAGGATCCATGAATTTTCCGAAGTCGGTGACAAGATTGTACTTTCTCGCTATCCTGCCGTCAACGAGATCACTCAGACATGCGATTATGTAAACCGCAAGTGCCGGATACGGAAGCTCTAAGTACAGCAGCACCATGAAAACGGGAACAAGAATTATTCTGCCGATGGTGATTTTGTTGGGTAGGTTCATTTACTATTCCTTCTCTCCGATAAGATTTCCGTCGTCCGAAACGGCGGTGATGTGAACGTTTACGATATCTCCCTCGCCGCAGCGGCCCGTGAAGAACACAAGACCGTCGATATCCGGCGAATCATAGCAGCTTCGACCGCTCCACACGCCGTCCTCGTCGTGATCCGTGCATATGACGGGGAGCGTCCTGCCGACGAGCGAGGCCGCAAAATCATCCATTATCCGCGCCTGAATATCCATGATGAGCTCGGCGCGGCGCTGCGCCTCCTCAAAGGGAACGTGCTCCATTTTTGCTGCCGGCGTGCCCTCCTCGGGGGAGAAGGGGAAAACTCCGGCACGCTCGATTTTGGCCTCGAGCAGGAAGCTGCACAGCTCCTCGAACTCGGCCTCGCCCTCGCCGGGCAGACCCGAGATAAGGCTCGTGCGCAGTACAAGACACGGAATGCGCCGCCGCAGAGTTTTGAAAAGCTCGCGTATATCGTCGCCAGTGCCGTGCCGGTTCATGTTTTTGAGTATTTTGTTGTTTATGTGCTGGATGGGTATATCAAGATACTTTACTATCTTGGGGTTAGACGCTATCTCGTCTATGAGCTCGTCGTCAAACTGATCGGGATAGGTGTAGTGCAGCCTTATCCACTCCACACCGTCTATCTCGCTTATTCTGCGGCAGAGCTCGGCAAGGCAGCGCTTACCGTAAAGATCGGTGCCGTAGCGCGTTATATCCTGCGCGATGACGATGATCTCCTTAACGCCGTGAGCCGCCAGATCACGCGCCTCCTCGACGACGTTCTCAAGCTCCCTTGAGCGGTATCTGCCGCGTATGTACGGTATCGCGCAGAAGGCGCAGAAGTTATCGCAGCCCTCGGCTATGCGCAGATACGCCCATGAAGGCCCTGTGCTCACTACGCGAGGTATCTCGTCCACGGGTGCGCTGTTGTCGGCAAAAAGGCTCACGGGCTTTTCCTCAAAGACCGCGTCCACAGCCGGTACTATGTCGCCGAAGCTTCCGACACCGAGTATCGCATCCACCTCCGGCAGCTCATCAGTCACGGCGGCGCGGTAGCGCTCTGTAAGGCAGCCGGTGACAATGATCTTGCCGAGCTTGCCCTCGGCCTTGAGCTTTGCCATTTCAAGTATCGTGTCTATCGCTTCGCTTTTTGCCGCGTCGATAAAGCCGCAGGTGTTTATTATTACGGCATCCGCACCCTCGGGGGAGGGGGCGAGAGCATAGCCTGCTTCGCTGAGCAGATACAGCATCTGCTCGCTGTTAACAAGATTTTTTGCACAGCCCAGAGAGATCAGGGCAATCGTCCTATCCATTCAGTAATCACCTTGAGTATCAAATTCGTTGAGCGCGTGTTTTATCTGATCCCATGAGTAGCCGCGCCGGAACAGCGCGTCCGAGACCTTTTTGACCTGCGCCCTGTCGCAGGGGTCGGAAAGCCGTGTGCGGATAAATCGCTCAAGATACGCATCCTGCTCCGGCATCTGCTCCAGCGCCTCGTCCCACATTTCACGCGGAACGCCGTGCCGCCGCAGCTCCTGCTTTATGCGCGATGCGCCGTAGCCCTTGGCGGCGTAGTGCCGAACAACACTTCCCGCGTATTCGGCATCGTTTATAAGCCCCATCCGGCACAGCCAGTCGGCGCACTCCTCGGCATTTTCGGGAGTTTCACCCTTTTCGACGAGCTTTTTTCTGAGCTCCTCACGCGAGACGGGGCGGGCGTTCAATATCCTCAGCGCCCGCGCCTTTGCCATTGCAAGACCCGAGGCAGAGACAAGCTCGTTATATGCGTCCTCGTCAAGCTCCATGCCGGAGCGGATAAAGCGCTCGGTCACGATACCGAGTGTCGTTTTGAGCTCCGTGCCGTCGGAGAATACGAGCGTAAAGCGCTCGGGCGAGGTCTGCTTTATCTCACGCAGCGTCACGCTTCTCAGCCTTCAAAATCGTCGGCGGAGATATCCACCGCACGTCCGGACTTGTGAGCGGCCTTGCGCGCCTGCGGGCTCATGAGCTTGTAGGCGTTATCGCGTATCTGCTGCTCGAGATTATCGCATACCTCGGGGTTTTGCAGCAGGTATTCCTTGACTGCGTCCCGACCCTGAATGCGCTGCTCGCCGACGGTGAACCAAGCTCCCGCCTTGTCGATGAGCTCAAGCTTAACGCCGAGATCGACTATCTCGCCGACCTTGGATATGCCCTCGCCGTACATGATGTCAAACTCCGCCTCTTTGAACGGGGGAGCGCACTTGTTCTTTATGACCTTAGCTCTTGTGCGGTTGCCGATCATCTCGCCGCCGACCTTCAGAGTCTCTATCCTGCGCACGTCGATACGCACCGAGGCGTAGTATTTGAGCGCAAGACCGCCGGGCGTAGTCTCGGGATTTCCGTACATTACGCCGATCTTCTGGCGAAGCTGGTTGATGAATATGACGGTGCAGCCGTTTTTCGAGATGCAGCCGGCCAGACGGCGCATGGCCTGCGACATAAGACGCGCCAGAGCGCCGACAACGGAGTCGCCCATCTCGCCCTCCAGCTCTATGCGGGGGATGAGTGCCGCGACGGAGTCAACTACCACAACGTCCACCGCGCTTGAGCGCACGAGGCTCTCGGTTATATCCAGCGCCTGCTCGCCGGTATCCGGCTGAGAAATGAGCAGACTGTCGATATCTACGCCAAGAGCGCGGGCGTAGGCCGGCTCGAGCGCGTGCTCAACGTCAATGTACGCGGCCTCGCCGCCGGCCTTCTGTGCCGCCGCGACGACGTGCAGCGCAAGCGTTGTTTTACCCGAAGCCTCGGGGCCGTAGATCTCGATGATCCTGCCCTTGGGAACGCCGCCGATGCCGAGTGCGAGGTCAAGGGACAGCGAGCCTGTTGACAGCGCCTCGACGTTCACGGGGATATCGTCGCCCAGACGCATGATAGCGCCCTTGCCGTAATTTTTTTCGATCTGCGCGATGCAGGTTTCAAGGGCTTTTTTCTTATCGCTTGCCTGAGCGTGCGTGGAGATGGGAGCTTTCTTTTTTTCAGCCATTTCTTTTACCTCTGCTTTTTATCAGAATTCGTTTTTCCATTTTCCGATGACGACGCGCTCAAAGCCGAGGGTGTCGTTGCGGCTCTCGACAGAAACATAGCCGGCATTTAAAAGCATGAGCTTTACCTCGTCGGCCTGCCCTTCGCCTACCTCGAACATCATAAGTCCGTTCGGGCGCAGGGTTATCGTCCAGTATTTTATTATCGCCCTGTAGAAATCAAGGCCGTCCTCGCCGCCGTCGAGCGCCGTCATGGGCTCGTAATCGCGCACCGAGCAGTCGAGCTCTATAAGCTCGAAGGAAGGGATATACGGCGGATTTGAAACTATAACGTCAAAGCTTCCGATGCTCATCGGAGGCCATGCGGTAGCATCCGCGTTCATGGGGATTATCCTTGACGTGAGCTTGTTGTCCTTAATATTCTTCCTGCAAACCTCGAGCGCCGAGGGGCTCACATCCGCCGCCACGACACGCGCCGCCGGAAGCTCGTTTGATATCGCGCAGGCTATGCAGCCGCTGCCGCAGCACAGATCGAGCACTCGCCCCTTCATTCCCATGCCCTTTATCGCGTCAATCGCAGCGTCAACGAGTATCTCCGTATCCATGCGCGGGATGAGAACATCGGGTGTAACTGTCATCGGGAGCCCGTAAAACTCCCATGAGCCTGAGATATACGCAAGCGGCTCGCCCTGAAGACGGCGGCGGATCATGCTGTTTGCCTTTTCCTCTATCTCCGGCGAGGTGTACAGGTACATATCCCGCATCAGCTGCTCCGTGGTTTTGCCGGCAGCCGCGGCCAGAAGTATTCGGGCCTCGAGGCTGAAGGCCTCAACGCCGTTGTCTCTCAGTGCATTTCTGACCGAGAAGTAGATATCATTATATGTTTTAGGCATTTTCCGTATCCTTATTTACCATGCATCGCTGCCTTTTTCTTCGGGGATGACGAGCTCAAGCGCACGGATGGCGCATTCGATCATCTCGTCGTCGGGCTCGTTTGTCGTTATGCGCTGGAACTGCTTTCCGGGCCATGACAGTATGGCAGAACACAGATTGTCGTGCCTTCCGACCCAGCGGTTGAGCTCATAGCTCAGGCCGACGATGAGCGGCAGCATGAGAAATTTCAGCACCATGCGCAGCATCGTGTCGGAAACATGAATAAACGAGCCTGCGATTATACTTATTATAATAACAACAAAAATGAAGCTCGTTCCGCATCTCGGGTGCAGCCTCGGCTGCGGACGCACATTCTCCACCGTCAGCGGCAGACCCTTTTCATAACAGAAAATGGTCTTGTGCTCAGCCCCGTGATACGAAAACAGCCGCTTCATATCCTTCATTTTCGAGCATAGTATCAAATATACAAAGAAAATGATGAGCTTGAGTATGCCCTCAAGCAGTGTTCTCCAATAAAAATCTGCCTTTACCGCGGGAAACAGTCCGACGATAAAGGTCGGAAGGAACAGAAACAGAAACAGCGAGAGCGCTATGCCGAGCACCACGGCAACGCCGATTATGATCTTCTGCGCAGCCTCGTCCGAAAAATGCTTTTCTATCCACAGGTCTATCTTATCCGGCTCCTCCTGCATATCCTCCGGAAGCTGCTCGGCTGAATACGACAGAGCCTTTACGCCGTTTACCATCGACGATATGAACGCGGCGACCCCGCGTATAAGCGGCAGACCGAGAACGGGAGCCTTATACTTTAAGGGGCGTACCGCCTCGACCTTTTCGACCATTTCTCCCGAGCCGCGGCACACTATCGCACGCTTATCCGGCCCGAGCATCATTATGCCTTCGATAAGCGCCTGACCGCCGATGGAGGTCTTGAATTTCACCGAAGACTCAGCTTTTTTATCTGACATTTATATACCTCAATTTTCCGATAAGGGTAAGCTTATTGCTGCAAGGCAGCCGCCGTTCTCTGCGTTTGTGATATCCAGCCTGCCGCCGTGACGGGTGATTATCTCGTCGCACACGGCAAGACCTATGCCGCTGCCGCGGTTTTTGCTGCTGCCCTTGTAGAATCTGTTTTTGACAAACGGAAGCTCTGCGGCAGGGATGCCTCTGCCGTAGTCGCGTATGCGGATGACGACCTTTTCTTTTTCAAGCGACAGCGTTATGTCAACCTTGCCGCCGTCGCCGCCGTGCTTTGCGGCGTTGTCAAGAAGATTGAGGAACACCTGCTTCAGCCGCTCCGGATCGCCGGATATGAGCGGAATGTCGCATTCCGGCGGCGTGTAATCGACCTCGATGCCGGCCTCGCTCATGAGCTTGCCGTAGGTAAACAGCGAGTCCTCAAGCTCGGCGGCAATATCCACAAGCTCCATGCGCAGGTTGAACCTGCCGTCCTGTATGCGCGTAAACTCAAGAAGATCGGCCACCATGCCCGTGAGCCTCTCGGCCTCCTTGGAAATTATCTTGACACCGCGCAGGGAGTCATCCTTTATCGCGGGGTCGTATTGCAGCGTTTCGCTCCAGCCAAGGATGGCCGTGAGCGGCGTGCGCAGCTCATGTGATATCTGCGATATAAACTCTGCCGTAGCCTTGTCGGAGCGCGCTATTTTTTCTGACATTATATTAATGTCGTCCGTGAGCCTGCCGATCTCGTTATCGCCGACTGACGGCACCTGAGCGCCGTAGCTTCCGTCGGCAATGTGCTTTGCCGATTCGCTCAGATCCTCTATAGGCTTTGAAATATAGTGATCAAACCATATGTTCACCAGAATGATATATGCAGCGATTATAACGGCGATGACGATCGCCGGAATGATGAGCTTGTTTGCGGCGAATGCGATAAGGCATGCGATAAGAATGACCGCCGCAACGCTCGATGCGAATAGCTGCCATTTAAGATCTTTAAAAAACATTAGACACTTCCCGGGAAATAATAAGCTTTAATAGCCCCACTTATAGCCGAAGCCCCAGACCGTCGTGAGAAATTCGGGCTCGGTGGGATCGGCCTCGATCTTCAGGCGCAGGCGGCGTATGTTGACATCCACGGTTTTGAGCTCGCCGGAAAAATCATCGCCCCAAACGGCTCTGAGTATATCCTCACGCGACATTGCCTTGCCCGGGTTTTCCATGAAAAGCTTCATCAGCAGGTATTCGATCTGCGTAAGCTTCAGGCGCTTGCAGTCCTTTTCAAGGGTGCGGTTGCGCGTATTGAGCAGGAACGGACCGCTCGATATCTCATAGCTGGGCTTGTCGCCGGCATCGTTTCCGAGGCGGCGCACGAGCGCGTCAACGCGTGCGGTGAGCTCGGCGGGGGAGAAGGGCTTTGTAACATAATCGTCAGCACCCGTCATAAGACCCGTGACCTTGTCGATCTCCTGACTCTTTGCCGTCAGCATGATTATGCCGATCTTCGAGCCCGAGGCGCGTATGCGCCGGCAGACCTCAAAGCCGTCGATATCCGGAAGCATAACGTCCAGAAGAGCAAGGCTGATATCAGGATTTTTTTCGAGCAGAGCCAAAGCGGTCATGCCGTTTTCGGCCTCGATGGGCTCATATCCGTTGCGGCGGAGGTTGATGACCACAAAACTGCGGATATTCGGTTCGTCTTCAAGTACGAGTATCTTTTTCATGGTTTGGCCTCTTTCTTATAATATTACGTTAAAATATTGTAACATATATTTTTTGATTATGGTAGTGGTAAAAACAAAAAAATTATAATCCAAAAACAAAAAATTACACGAATATTATAAATACGCCACTTGAATAATGCTCTTTTATAGGTTATAATGCTGTTTGTTTCTATCCGCCGGTGTGATGGAATGGTAGACGTAGCGGATTCAAAATCCGCCGGGGGCGACTCCGTGTGGGTTCGAGTCCCACCACCGGCACCATGGAGATCCGAGAGTCCCCCGCAGGGAGCTCTCGGATTTTTTTCTTGAAAAGGAGAAGCAGATGGACAAGCATGAACTTACGGAGCTGTTAAATTGCGTTGCGGACGGGACTCTGAGTCCCGACGATGCGGTGCTCAAGCTCAAAATGCAGCCGTTTCAGGAGATAGACGGCTACGCAAGGGTAGACCATCACCGCGGCATCCGTCAGGGAGTGCCGGAGGTCATATACGGCGAGGGCAAGGCACGGGAGCACATCCTCGGCATAGCAAGGGCAATGCTTAAAAACGGACAGAAGACCATACTCATAACGCGCCTTAGCGAGGATGCGGCGGAGTATATAAAGGAGCAGCTGCCGCTGGAGTACAACAGCATGGCGCATATCGGCATCATCGGGCAAATACCCGAGCCCGACGGCAGGGGTCGCATCGTCATAGCGACCGGCGGAACGAGCGATATTCCCGTGGCCGAGGAAGCGGCCATGACCGCCGAAGCCCTTGGCAACGATGTCCTTCGACTGTACGACGTGGGTGTTTCGGGCATACACAGGCTGCTTTCGAATATGGACACCGTCATGACGGCGCGTGTGATAATCGCCGTTGCCGGCATGGAGGGGGCGCTGCCGTCGGTTATCGGCGGCCTTGCCGACTGCCCTGTGATAGCGGTTCCCACAAGCGTGGGCTACGGTGCGTCCTTCGGCGGCGTTGCGGCGCTTCTGAGCATGCTCAACTCCTGCGCGAGCGGAATGTCGGTAGTGAATATAGACAACGGCTTCGGTGCAGGCTATCTTGCCAGCATGATAAACCATCTTGACTGATATGGATTTAAACGAATTTTTCACCGAACACAACAAAATAGCGCTGGCCTTCTCAGGCGGCGCTGACTCGTCATACCTGCTGTACGCCGCCGTTTCCTGCGGCGCGGATGTGCAGCCGTACTACGTCAAATCGCAGTTTCAGCCGGAGTTTGAGCACGAGGATGCACTGAAGCTGGCGCACGAGCTCGGCCTTACCCTGCGGGAGATAAGCCTTGACGTCCTGCAATTTGACGAGGTGACGGCAAATCCCGCAAACCGCTGCTATTACTGCAAAAAGCGCATCATGGGCGCTGTACGCGCAGCGGCGAAGGCCGACGGCTATGACACGATGATCGACGGCACGAACGCAAGCGACGACGGCGGCGACAGACCGGGCATGAGAGTGCTCACCGAGGAGGGCATCCTCTCGCCGCTGAGACTCTGCGGCATAACAAAGGCCGAGCTGCGCAGGCTCTCGCACGAGGCGGGGCTGTTTACATGGGATAAGCCCGCCTACGCCTGCCTTGCGACCCGCGTTCCGAGCGGCGAGAGAATAACGGCGGAAAAGCTCAGAGCAGTTGAGGAGAGCGAGAGCTGTCTGTTCGCGCTCGGCTTTACGGACTTCCGTGTGCGTCTGCGCGGCGGCGCTGCGCTGCTGCAATTTACGGCGTGTCAGCATGAAAGAGCGGAAAACGAGCTTGACGCGATAAAAGCGGAGCTTTCAAAGTATTTTGACACCGTGATGCTCGATCCGCAGCTAAGGGAGGAAAGCAAATGAAAACGCTGTACATCGACTGCGCCATGGGCTGCTCCGGTGATATGCT
The DNA here is from genome assembly GCA_963608145.1 of Bacteroidaceae bacterium. Taxonomy (GTDB): domain Bacteria; phylum Bacillota; class Clostridia; order Oscillospirales; family Oscillospiraceae; genus F23-B02. The sequence continues at coordinate 10,788 of CAVDFD010000030.1, forward strand.
CACCGCCGCGCTTCTGGAGCTGCACCCGAATAAAAATGCGTTTATCGGCCGCATGAATGCCGTGCTTGACGGCAGAGCCGTGCTCTCGGTAAAGCCCGATTCAAAATGCGGCATAGCAGGCACGCATGTCAGCGTTTTGATAAACGGCGATGAGGAGGGCGAGCCGGAGCGGCACAGCCATCGGCACACGAGCGTGGCTGAGATCATGAATTTTATAGACAATGTTCCGCTGTGTATCGAGGTAAGGGAAAATGCAAAGGCGGTGTATTCCCTTATCGCCGAGGCCGAGAGCAGGGTACACGGCAGCTCTGCTGAAAATGTGCACTTTCACGAGCTCGGCTCGCTCGACGCGCTGGCGGATGTTCTGAGCGTGTGCGAGCTTATGCATGAGCTTTCACCCGAAAAGGTGCTGGCATCCCCCGTGAACGTCGGCTCGGGCTTTGTGAAATGCGCGCACGGCGTGCTGCCCGTTCCCGCGCCTGCGACGGAGCTCATCCTGCGCGGCGTGCCGATATATTCGGGGCAGATAAGATCCGAGCTGTGTACGCCCACGGGCGCTGCGCTGCTGCGGCATTTTGCCGCTGCCTTCGTCCCGCTACCACTGCTCAGGGTCGAGCGCACAGGCTGCGGTACAGGTAAAAAGGACTTCGAGGCGGCAAACGTTGTGCGCGTCCTGCTCGGCGAGACGGAGGATGAAAGGGAGCAGATCACGGAGCTTGCCTGCAATCTTGACGACATGACGCCCGAGGAGCTTGCCTTTGCAATGGAGGAGCTGTTCAGGCTCGGCGCTCTGGATGTGTATTTTACCGACATCGGTATGAAAAAAAGCAGACCTGGCGTGATGCTTAGCTGCATGTGCCGCGAGGAAAAGCGCGATGAGCTGCTAAGGTGCATCTTTAAGCACACGACTACCCTCGGCGTGCGCGAATACAGCTGCGATCGATACAGCCTGACGCGCAGCGTTGAGACCGTTCAGACGCGGTACGGCCCTGTGCGCGTAAAAAGCGCCGAGGGCTTCGGTGTAAAGCGCTCAAAGGCCGAGTACGACGACCTCGCACGGCTTGCGCGGGAAAACGGTATGACGCTGGCCGAGATAAGAAAAGAATTAAATTGAGTTCTGTCGTGTGCTCCGATTCATGTTTTTACAAAATGGTAATTGCATTTCTTTGCCTGCAAAGCTATAATTGCTCTGTCGAGTAAGCGATGATTAAGCTGACTGCCAGTTGTTCAGCGTTTACTCAAATAAGGAGAGTAAAATGAACGATTTTGAGTATTTCAAGCCCTACGAGGGCGATAAGCCGTACATATTCATAAGCTATGCGCATGCCGACGACGATGTCGTTCTGCCGATTGTCAGCGATATGCACCGGCGCGGCTATAATATATGGTACGACGAGGGAATAGAGGTCGGCAGTGAGTGGCAGGAGTGCATAGCCTCGCATCTTGCCGATGCGCACCTTGTCGTTGCGTTTATATCCAACGCCTATATGCGCTCGGATAACTGCCGCCGCGAGATGCACTATGCACAGTCGAAAAAGATAAAGACAATAAACATATTCGTCGAGGACACGGCGCTCACGCCGGGCATGGAGCTTCAGATAGGCAATATCTATGCACTGATGAAATACACATATCCCAGCGACGAGTATTTTTACGATAAGCTGTACAGCGCACCGCTTTTAAACAGCGAAAACTTTGCCGATTCCGCGCCGCGTCCGACGACCGAGACGCAGAAGGCAGCACCCGTGCCGCCTCCGAAAAAGAAGGCGAAGAAGGAGAAAAAGGAAAAGAAGAAAAGCGGCAAGGCGAAAAAAATAATCGGCTGGTCTGCCGCAGTCGTCGTGTTCGGCCTCGTGCTGGCCGCGCTCATCGTAGGCTATTTCACCGGATACCTTGAAAAGCTCCTCACACCGACAACGCAGATAGAAACGCTTGCCGACGATACGGTATGCGAGTTTAAAAACAGCATCTTTGAAAGTGCTGCACGCGAATACACGGGCAAGAGCGACGGCGATATCACAGTCGGCGAACTGAAGGGACTGACCTCCCTGTACATCGTCGGCGATGAATACAGCCTCAGCGAGCCGGTCTCCGGCATAGGGCAGATCAGCCAGAGCGACAAAACCGCGTCCTATACCGACTGGCAGGGCAACAGCCGTACAGTCAGCAGGGGCAGCGTAAGCGACCTTTCCGATATTGCATACTTCACGGGGCTCAAGACCCTGTGGCTCCAGTATCAGAGCCTCGGCAGCCTCAGCACTATGCCGGCCTGCTCGATAACGAGCCTGAACCTTGACGGCAGCCGCGTGACTGAGCTGACCGGCATCGGCAATCTGCCGAAGCTGAGAAAGCTGAGCGCAAACTATGCTCCCCTCAGCTCGCTCGGCGACCTCAAGAAATGCCACGAGCTGACCCACGCCTCGTTTATAGGCGCAAGCGTTACCGACCTTTCGGCCTTCAAGCCGCTTACGAAGATACAGTCCGTCGCGTTTTCAAACTGCTCGCTGAGCGATATCTCGCAGGTGCTGGATATGAGCTCGCTGCGCAGCGTAAAGCTCTATGACTGCAACCTCAGCGGCAGCTTCTTCAGCTCCTTTGACCGCGAGCGTGCGATAACGGAGCTTGAGCTCGTAAGCTGCACGGTCGATTCCGCAAGCGGCCTTTCGGACTTCACGGGTCTTACGATGCTGCGCCTCACAGGGACTCGCGGCGTTTCCGACTGGTCGGAGCTCGATTCTCTCACGGCGCTCAAGACCGTGTATATAGACGAGGGCCTTGCCGGCAGCTTCACCGGCGAGCACGGCTTTGAAGTTATAACAGAGTAAAAACCTACCCCGAGTGCTTTAGCACTCGGGGTAATGATC
>CAVDFD010000031.1:0-13315 GCA_963608145.1 Bacteroidaceae bacterium
GCGTGCTCAGGTGCGGAGAGCTCGGGGTCGGAGCTTAAAAGCTCCTGCGCCGCCTGCTGCGCCGTTTGCAGGACATTCATGTCAGAGCACAGATCGGCAACGTGCATGGCCGGAAGCCCGTGCTGGCGCGAGCCGAAGAAATCGCCGGGGCCGCGCAGCCGCAGATCCTCCTCGGATATCTTGAAGCCGTCGTTTGTTTTTGTCATGATCTTCAGCCGCGCCTGCGTTGCCTCGTTATCGCTGTCGGAAACGAGCACGCAGTAGCTCTTATGCTGCCCACGCCCCACGCGGCCTCGGAGCTGATGCAGCTGGCTCAGGCCGAAGCGGTCGGCGTTTTCGACTATCATGAGCGCCGCGTTCGGCACGTCAACGCCGACCTCGATGACCGTTGTCGAGACGAGGATGTCGATATCTCCCGCGACGAAGGTTGACATAATATCATTCTTATCCTTGGCCTTGAGCTTGCCGTGGACGCAGGCCACCCTGAGGTCGGGGAATACTCTTTGCAGCTCGGCGGCGTGCTCCTGCGCCGATCTCACATTCGGCGGAAGCTCCTCGCTCTCCTCGATCATCGGACAGACGACAAATACCTGCCGTCCCTCGGAAACGAGTCTGCGGATAAAGCCGTTCAGACGCGTGCGGTAGCTTTCGGTGACGGCAAAGGTATCGACCTTCTGCCGGCCTGGCGGCATTTCGTCAATGACGGAGATATCGAGGTCGCCGTAGATGATGAGCGCCAGCGTGCGCGGTATCGGCGTTGCGGACATGACGAGGACATGCGGTCGCTCGCCCTTGGATATGAGGCTCGAGCGCTGGTTTACGCCGAAGCGGTGCTGCTCGTCGGTTATGACGAGGGCGAGGTCTGAATACTCGACATCCTCGGAAAACAGGGCGTGAGTGCCGATGATGAGGTCGAGCGCACCGGCGGCAAGCTCTGCCTTGACCTCGCGCTTTTGCTTTGCCGTCATGGAGCCCGTGAGCAGGCCGACGCGCAGTCCGAAGGGCGCAAGAAAGGAGCTGAGGGTTTCAAAATGCTGACGGGCAAGTATCTCTGTGGGCGCCATGAACGCGGAGGCATAGCCGTTTTTCCATGTGTACCACACGAGCGCCGCCGCGACGAGCGTTTTGCCGCTGCCGACATCGCCCTGAACAAGCCTGTTCATCGCCTTGCCCGAGCGCATATCGCGTACGGCATCGGAAGCGGCGCGCTTCTGCGCTCCTGTCGGAGCAAAGGGCAGGCTTGAAAAGAACTCGTCGAGGCTCTCATCCTGCATTGCTATGCCGCTCTGCTTTGAATGGCTGCCCTTCATTTTGCCGAGGGCGCAGGCAAGCAGAAACAGCTCCTCGAAAACGAGCCTGCGCCGCGCAAGCTCAAGATCCTCAAAGCTCGCCGGAAAATGAATGTTCTCATAGGCATAGCCCGTCTGCGCAAGGCCGTATTTTTCGCGCAGGCTCTCCGGCAGCACCTCGGGCAGCTCAGACGAGCAGGCATCCAGCGATTGACGCACGGCAGCCATTATGAGCTTCTGCGAAAGCCCCGTTGTGAGCCTGTAGATGGGAACTATGCGCCCCGTAACACCGCCGATCGAGCCCTGATGCTCAACGACGGGGTTTGTCATCGTTCTCTTTCCGCCTACGGCAACGATCCTGCCGTATATATTCAGGCAGTCGCCGCGGTGGATGCTGTTCTTGATATAGGGCTGATTGAAAAATGTTATGTCAACCGAACCGCTCTCGTCCACCACGCGGAATTTCACAAGCTCCAGGCCTCTTCTTATGCGCACGAGGTGCGCGTCCTCGGCGGCGAGGGCGTTTATGCACACCGTTTCGCCGTCGCAGGTCAGGGCGATGGGCTTGAAGCTGCTGCGATCCTCATATTTGCGCGGAAAATACGAAACAAGGTCACGGACGGTAAAGACGCCGAGCTTGTTAAACAGCAGCGCCTTTTTTTCGCCTATGCCCTTGCAGTATCGTATATCAGTATCAAGATAGTTCATTTTTGAAGCTTGAATCTCCATAAAGCCTCGCGGTCGGCAGGCTCGGCATAAGCTATACCGACTCGCGGAAGCTGTATTATGTTAACTTTCATGCCGTCGTCCTCGATGCGCAGTCCGCCGCAGGAGAGAATATCGAGTCCGTTGAAGCTGCGGTCAATGTGCAACCTCTTTGTGAGCTTTCCCGGGCCTTCAAAGCCCTCGCAGCAGCGGATGAGCACGGCCTGCGGCTCGTCCTCCCTGCCGGAGACGATATTGAGCATCTCGTGCATGCCGTAGCAGAGGTAGACGTATATCGTGCCGCCGTCGCGCCAGAGCATCTCGGCGCGCTTTGTTTTGCCCTTATGGGCATGGCAGGCGGTATCCTCAACGCCGCGGTAGGCCTCGGTCTCCGTTATTCTCAGGCGCTTTTCGCTCCCGTCAGGGAAGCTGCGCACGAGGATCTTTCCGACGAGCGCGGGCGCGAGCGTCAGAGCGTCGGCACGGAAAAATTCGCGGTCAGGCATATCACTCCACCATTTTGAGCGTGTAGTCCGTGCGGTTTGTCAGCGTGAACACCTCGAGCAGACCGGTCGTACACAGTATCTCGTTATCCTTGGTTATCATTATCATCTCAAAGCCGCCGTTATCGCGCCAATATTGGAGCGCGGCGCTCTCGCCGAGGATGAACATCGCGGTGGACAGGCAGTCGGCCAGCGTTCCGTCCGAGCAGACGATGGTAACGGAAACAAGCTCGTTATCGACGGGCTTGCCGGTGCTCGGGTCTATCAGATGGTGATACTTCACGCCGTCGGAGCCGGTGAAATAGCGCTGATAGCTGCCGCTGGTGATGATGGCAGTTTCGCCGACGGAGAGCGTTCCGACATAGCTGCTCGTGTCGTTCGGGTCCTCGACGGCGACCGTCCAGTTCGAGCCGTCGGGCTTCGTTCCGAGGGTCTGCACGTTTCCGCCGAGGGAGACTATGCCGCTGGTCACCCCGCTTTTTCGCATTGCGTCGATCGCGTATTTAGACGCGCAGCCCTTTGCCACCGCGCCGAAGCTTATCTGCGTTCCCGAGGGCATGCGCACGGAGTAGTTTGCCTCGCCCTCGAAGTTCGTGATCTCGGTCTTTCCGAAGCCGAGCTTCTGGCGCAGCTCCTTTATCTCATCGTCTGAGGGTATGCGCCCCGTCTCGTCCTTGAACTCTCCCCATGCCTCATACAGCGGATACACCGACAGGTCGAGCGCACCGCCCGAGAGATTGTAAACGCTCAGCGCGGTGGAGAGCATTTCGTTCACCTGCGGCGTGACGATAACGTCCTTGCCCTCGGCATTGTTTATCTGCGCGGTGTAGCTGCCCTCGTTATCGGGGTCGAGCATATCGTCCATTGCGTTTATTACGCCGACAGCGGCACTGATGCCGTCATTTGCATACTTCCCGTAGGCGGTCAGCGTCATGACCGTGTCCATTGCGAATATCTGCTTCTGCACGGGCTCGCCGCTTGAGCAGGCGCACAGCGGCAGCACCAGTCCGGCGCACAGCAGCAGCGAGATAATTTTCTTAGCCAGCTTCATATTTTATCCTCTGAGTGAAATTTATTTTTATAATAAAATAAGTATAACATATAAAAAAGCAATTGAAAACCGAAATTTTCGCTCTCCGAAACCTATTGAACACTATAACTGTTTGTTGAAACAGGTGACAGACACAATATATTGTTGCATACGGCAAAATGCTCAATTTACAGAACGTTTACGACTTCAATCGGCGCTTTACGACTGCCCTTGTTGACATAATGCGACTTGTGTGTTACAATTTGATTACACATTGAAATATTTCACGGAGAGTGCAAAAATGAAAAAACGGCTTATCAGTTCACTGCTGGCAGTGATAATGTGCGTTTCGCTGCTTGCCATTCCCGCCGACGCTTCCGGCATAAGCGGGGCAAAGACAACGAGCGCCCTCAATCTCAGAAGCGGCGCAAGCACGAGCAAATCAATAATAATGACAATGCCTGCCGGCGCAGAGGTCATAGTCGGCATGACGCAGGACGGCTGGTGCAAGGTCGTTTATAACAACACCGTGGGCTATGCCTCGGCCAGCTATCTCAAGACCGTCAGCAGCGTGAGCGGAAATTTCGGAACCGGCACGGTCTCGGGTGACGACGTACGCATGAGAAGCGGCGCGAGCACAAGCTCCTCCGTTGTCGGCACCTATGATAAGGGCACCAAGATGTCCGTCATAGGAGCCGCCGGAAACTGGTATCAGGTCAGCTACGGCGGCAAGACCGGCTATGTCAGCGCAGACTACATGAAGCTGTCTGTCGGCAACTCCGGCTCATCGTCCTCGGCTGCGTCAACTCCCGCACCCACTGCCTCGGCAAGCGCCTCTGTATCGAGCAGCGGATACAAGGCAAGCGTCATCGGCACGAGCGTAAGGCTCAGAAGCCAGCCGAATACGAGCTCCGACACGCTCGGCTACTACTCCAACGGCGTTACTCTGACAGCGCTCGGCTCGGTCAGCGGCTGGTACAAGGTATCCTACAACGGCAAAACAGGCTACATGTCCGCTCAATATGTCCGCATAACTCCGTCCGACAGCTACTCCTCCGCAAAAAGCGGAAGCGTCACCGGCAGCGACGTGCGCATGAGGATGGGTCCGAGCACCGACTTTGCATCGGTCGGCACGCTCAGCAAGGGCGCAAGCGTCAAGATAAGCGGCGAGACCGGCTCCTGGTACGAGGTCAGCTATAACGGCAAATACGGCTACATGAGCAAGGACTACATAAAAGTCGTCAGCACCGCCTCGACCCAGACGGTCGAGAAAATGGACAAGATCGGCATAGTCACCGGCAACGGTGTTAGAATGAGAAGCGGAGCCGGCACAAGCTACTCCGTCATCGGCTACTATGACAAGGGCATTCAGGTGCAGGTCACAGGCAAGACCGGCTCGTGGTACGCCGTCAGCTACAAGGGTCTGAGCGGCTACATGAGCAGCGACTATGTAAGGCTCAGCACCGGCAGCGCAGTTGCCGATCAGATAGTGGCAACTGCAAAGCAGTATCTCGGAACGCCCTATGTCTACGGCGGCTCGTCGCCCAGCGGATTTGACTGCTCCGGCTTCATGTACTATCTCTACGGTCAGTACGGCTACAGTCTCTGGCGCGGCGCGACCGGCCAGTGGAACAATAACGGAACAAAGGTAGACAAGAGCGAGCTTCAGCCCGGCGACCTTGTGTTCTTCTCAGACAGCGTCGATCCCATCGGCCACGTCGGTATGTACATCGGAGACGGCCAGTTTATCCACGCCTCCTCCGGCAAGGGCTGCGTCGTGATAACCTCGCTCAGCTCCAGCTATTACCTGAATCACTACACCGGCGCAAAGCGCATCATTCAGTAAAATATTGAATATGAATATGCCCCGCAGTTATGCCTAACTGCGGGGCTGTGTATTTTGCGGGGCCTTCCTACCCTTCTGTCTCAAGGAGACTATGCTATGATATCACATTTTGTTATAACGTTAAATAAGCATTTGCGACAAATATACCAAAAATATTTTGTGGTTTATTCACAAATGGGAGAAAACAACTTTACAATGCTTGCACTGTGTCAAAAGATCACGAAGGCTCCTGCGTTGCCGCACATTGAAAGATCCCGTCCGAGGCTGAGCTTCGGACGGGATAATTTTGATCGCATTTACATCATTACGGGGATCTTCAGGATGAACTTGTTGCAGTAGCGCGAGAGCATTGCCGCTATCTGCGCACGCGTTGCAGTGCCCTGCGGAGAGAGCGTTGTGTCGCTCGTGCCGTTTATGACACCCGAGCCGATGCCCCACTGGAAGGCCTGAGTCATGCCCTTGGATATCTTCAGAACGTCGGAATAGCCGAGGATATTCGCCGAATCGTACTGTGAGATATCGTCGCCGGCGTAGTTCTTGGAATAGCGGAAGAGCATGGTTATAAGCTGCTCGCGGGTGATCTGCCCGTCGGGGGCAAAGCGCGTTTCCGAGAAGCCGTTTATTATGCCGTTTGCAACGCCCCAGCGCACCGCCTCATAGCAGTAGCTGCCGCTCTGAACATCGGTGAAGCTGCATTCGCTGCCCGGAACCACGGGAGAGCCGGACAAGCGCCACAGCGTGGTTATAAACTGCGCTCTCTTGGTCGGGCTGTCCGGCGAGAAGGTCGTATCGGTCGTGCCGTTCATCAAGCCCATTGTGTACACAAAGCGGATGTTGTTATAGCACCAGTCGCCGAGCTTCACGTCAGTGAAGCGGTTTATATAGCTGTTGTAATCGCTGTTCATGCTCTTTGCAAACAGCGCCGTTATGCTGTGATCCTCGCCGACGCTTATAAACTGATACGCGCTCTTATCGTCGAGCGTTACGCTTTCACCGTCAACGAGAACATTCTTGATGTAATAGCCCGCGGAGGCCTCGACGGTGAAGGTGAGCGCCTCGCCGCGTGCAGCGTTCATCGTATCGGGGCTTATCGTGCCGCCGGCGGTCTGAATGACGTTTATCGTAAACTCGTAGACGAGCTCGCCGTCGTCATTATAGCTGTCATCGCCCGGGTACGGATCGACCCTCTCCCCTATCGCCCAGCTTGCGGTGAAGGTCGTCGCCGTCGGGACATCTACAAGACTTCCGGCAGCGTAAAGCTCGTCATTGGCCGACCAGCCGCGCAGATGATAGCCTTCATAGTAGACAAACGGCAGGCTCACCTTTCCGCTCTTGTCCTCGAGCACGCCGACAATGCGGCTGCCCTTGTTGGGGTCGAGCGTTGCGTTGCCGATCTTTATAGTGCCGTAGTCGTATATCTCAGCGCCGCCGGTGGTTCTGATGCGGGCATTGGTCTCGACATTGAGCGTTGCCCTCTCCTGTATCGTGAGCTTGCTGCCGCCCGGGATCCTGTGCGGATTTCCGGAGTCGAGCGCTGCGTTTACGATAAATTCGCCGCTGTAGAACGTGAGGTCGTAGGCCGTAGGATCGTCGGTCTTGACCGTCTGTATCGTGAGGCTTTCCTGTGAATAGAAGGCGCTGTTGCAGGTATCGTCCGCCTTGGAGTGCGAATAGATGAACTTTTCGCCGTTAAGGTTTATAAGACCTGCGTTCTTGATAACGAAGGTACCCAGCAGCTGGTTCATGCTCGTTACCGAGACATTCGACATAATGATGAGCGTGAAGTCCGCCGTATTGAGCGTTACATCGTCATCAAAGGTGATATCCTCGCGGTTTTTAAGCTGCGCGTTAATGAGCAGCGTGACCTCGCCGCCGCCCTCGGCTGCGTTTGCATCCTTCAGCGCGGAGAGAACGGAGAAATACTTTTTGTCATTGAACACCGCCTGATACTGCTTGTAGTCGTGCTCGCCCTTGGTATCGGAGGCGGAGATGAGCACGGGGAAGCCGGTGACACCCTGAAGGTAGTACTCCTCGGAATCGCCGATGCTCCAGTAGCAGTAATTCGTTTCGGGGTGAGCGTCAACGTAGATCTTCAGTGCGCTCGATGCATTCTTCGTGCGCGTGCCCTCGACGTTCACATAGTCGGCAAGGATGCACACGGCGCCAGTGCCGTTAAAGCTCTGCACCGTGGGGTACAGGACGCTGTAATCTCCGTCCGTGGGGTAGCCCTGCTGGCATGAGCCGTAGAGATAATAGCAGTATTTAAGCTTCGTGCCGACGGGCGCACCGGCTATCGCGCCGTAGGTGGACGCGCCGTTTACAACGCCGTAGCTCGTGCAGTTTACGACCGTGCCCATGTTGCCGCCGCCGATGATGCCGCCGGTATTTGACGCGCCCGCGACCGAGCAGCTCGACCAGCAGTTTGCGATCGTGCCGAAGTTGAAGTCGGCACAGATGGCGGCGGAGTTTACGCCCTTGGACGTGACCGTGCCGCTTATGCCGAGGTTCTTTATAACGGCATCAAGCCCCGTTACATGGCCGAAGAGACCCTGATCGTCGGCGCTGCTGCTTATGTACAGGAACTTGATCGTATAGCCCTGACCGTCGAATATGCCTTTAAACGGCTCCTTCGCGGTGCCTATAGGTGTCCACGAGGTCCCGCTTGCGGCGGAATAGCTGACGGACATGTCGATATCATGCGTCATGAAGAAGATGATGTCGCTGGTCTTGTAGCCCTCGTTTACATACTTTCTGAACGCAACGAGGTCGTCCATATTGCTTATGCTGTAGCAGCCGCCCTTGATGCCGTCGGAGCGTGTGCTGTACAGTGCGCGCATGGTGTTTGTCGCTTCATAGTCGCCGCAGTAGCCGTCGTCGGCTCCCGTGCCGCTCTGCTTGGGATTGACAAGCACGGGGAAATAGCCGTTCGCGCCGGGTATCTCGTTTATGGATGAGGCGGTATGCCATGAGCAGTAGAGCTCATTATTCTGCTTATAGACCCATGCGTTGAAGGCTTCCAGCATATCGTCGCCGGTGTAGCTGTCAACGGTGACGGCCTTCTGGAGAGTGCACTTCTGCGTTCCGTCGGTATCGTACTTGAAGTACATGCAGTCGTTAAACACGCTGTCCTTGTCGGTCTTGTTATAAAAATCGTCGATAAGACCATAGAGATAATAGCAGTTATTGAAGGTCGAGCCGTTTGATCTTCCGACAAAGCCGGACTTTTCGCCCTCGTCGCTGGTGGTGTAAAGCGGGCCGTATGCGCCGCAGTTTGATATGGTCGAGTTGTGCGCATAGCCGACGATGCCGCCGACCTCGGTGGAAGCCTGAATTATGACCGACGACCAGCAGTTTTCGATAACGCAGTCATTGGCGCGGCCGACGATGCCGCCGATCTCATCGTCGCCCAATATCTCACCGGCAACACCGAGGTTTCTTATCGTGCTGCCCCAGCACTGGCCGAAAAGACCCGCCATGTCGATAAAGTCGGAAACTATGTAAAGTCCCGTGACCGTGTAGCCGCAGCCGTCAAAGTTGCCGCGGAAGTAGGTGATGGTGGATATGCCCTGATGATTATTGAGCGTTGTTCCGATAGGCACCCAGCCCGCGCCCTCGGTGTCAATGCCCTGAGTGGTTATATTGATGTTGTCGGTCAGGTAGAAGTTTGCCTTTCTGGTCGAATAGCCCTCCTGAACGTACTTTGAAAGCAGTCCCATCTCGTCAGCGGTGGATATGCTGTAGTTTCCGCCCGCCAGAGCGTCGGACTTGCTGTTATAAAGCTCGGTCATCGTGGCCGTGCACTTATAAATGACGTTGTACGGATTGTCTGTACGCTCCGTATCCTCCGAGCTTTCACTTATATATTCAAGAGGCGTGGAATCGTTAAAGTATATATGCACAGGGAAGCTGCCGCGCACGCGGGCGATGCTCTCAGCCGATTTATCCTGCTTCCAGTGGCGCATATTCTGCCCCTTGCCGAGGGTATCGACCCAGTAGTTGAGGGCATTGAGCACCTTGAGCGTTTTCTGGCCGCTGATGTTTATGCTTTTAGTGAGGTTATATTCGCCGCTTGCGACCTTGAAGGGGGCGTTTATGCCGTAGGTTCCGACGGTAGGAGTGCCGGAAACGTCGGAGTTATCGTCGCTGTAGTAGCAATACTGCACGGTGCTGTTTACGGTGGATTGGCCGACGATAGCGCCGTATTTGTGATTATCCGTAGCCGTGCCGTAGGCTGCGCAGTTATATATCTTTGCATCGTCCATGTAGCCGGCGATGCAGCCCGTTGACTTATCGCCGTCCACATTCATGCTGACCCAGCAGTTTTCTATCGTACCTGCTCTGAGGAAGCCGACGATGCCGCCCGCGTAGTCCTTTCCGGCTATACTGCCGCCGACACCTAAGTTTTTGATGACCGCCTGAGTGCTGTTGACATAGCCGAACAGACCGGCGGAATCCTTATTATCCGTGATTATGAGTTCATTTATGACAAAGCCCTGGCCGTCGAAAATGCCCTTGAAGCTGTTTATCTCGCTGCTGCCGATAGGCACCCAGCTCTCGCCCTTATAGAACGAGCCGTTTGCGACGACGCTGAGATCTGTCGTGAGGAAGAAGGTAGCATCCTCCGTGTTGTGTCCCGCGTTTACGAAGTTTGCGAGCATTTCAAGCTCTTCCACGTCGCTTATGCTGTAGCAGATGCCCGCCTGTGCGTCGGCTCCGGATTCATAGAGCGTTGACATAGGCACACTGTCGGTATACAGCGGCGTTTCCGCAACGTATCCGGGGTATGCGAGCATGGGGTATTTGCCATCAACGCGCTCAATACTGTCGGCGGTGGTATCGAACACCCACTTGCGCCATCTCGTGCCGCTGTCAGCCGAGACCCATGCGTTCAGAAGCGCAAGAAGATCGTCGCTTGTAACGCCGCCGACGGTCTTTTCCGCCTCGGTCGGACACATCGTTGGACTGGAGGCAAAGCGCATCGTATCGACGCTGCTGCCGTCATCGCGGCTGCCGATATCGCTGTCGGCGCTGTAATAGGTATAGTACGCACAGCTTATCTCCGCTGACGTGACCTTACCGGCAATAGCGCCGATGTTGCCCGTGCCGCTGACCTTGCCGTAGTTTGTACAGTTTATGATCCTGCCGCCGCTGACAATGGCGGCAATGCCGCCATTGTTGCCCGTGCCGTTTACGCGCACGGAGCTCCAGCAGTTTACGATCTTGCCAGACAGTGTCGATGCTATGCCTGCTGCATCCGCACCGTTGGAAACGCCGTTTACGCCGAGGTTCATGATAACGGCGCTCGAGCCCGCGTTCTTGAACAGATATGTTATAAGCCCTACGACAGCATAGCCGCAGCCGTCGAGCGTGCCCTCAAAGGCGTACTGCGACGTGCCTATGCCGTTCCATGTGTTGCGGCGCATATCGACATCGGCCTTCAGATAGAAGGTAACGCCCTTTGTGTTTCTGCCGGCGGCAACATAGTCGGCAAGAGCTATTATATCGTCGTTATTGACGATGCGGTAGTTCTGACCGGCCACGGCATCGGTGCTGCCCTTTAAAAGCTGCTCGACCGAGCCCGTGCATTCATAGCCGCTGCTGTCGGTCGCTGCCGAGGCCTCCGGAGCAAAATAAAACAGTCCCAGAACCATGGTCAGGCACAGAAACATGCTCATCGCTCTTTTAAAGCTTTTCTTCATGCTTTCGTCCTCCTTGAGGGTATATCTCAGTATTCTTGAGCCAAAGGTCACATAATGACCCATGCTTACATTACGCCATAATTATTATAAATTAATTAAAGAGCATTGACAATATATTTTTTCACAAATAAAATAGTGGCAAAACGGAGAAAAACGGGAGTGACAACGATATGAGAACGCTTGTTGTTGAAGATGAAAAGCACCTTAACAGAATGATATCCGAGGCGATACTCGACGAGGGCTACAGCGTTGATTCCTGCTTCAACGGGCTTGAAGCGCTGGAGCTGTGCGAGTGCGCCGAGTATGACGTTATAGTGCTCGATATAATGATGCCGAAGATGGACGGCTTTGAATTTGTCCGCAGGATACGCGAGGACGGCTGCAAAACTCCGGTCGTGTACCTCACCTCGCGTGACAGCGTGTCCGACAAGGTGCGCGGGCTCGAGTCCGGCGGAGATTACTACATGGTGAAGCCCTTTGACTTCCGTGAGCTTATCGCGGTCATACACGTCATGGCGCGCAAAAGCGGAGATAATCACTCGAACGTGTACGAGCTTGCAGATCTTAGGGTCGATATCGCCGCAAAGCAGGTGACGCGCAGCGGCAGGATCATAGACCTCACCGCGAAGGAATACGCTCTGCTCGAGTTCATGATCCGCAACAAGGGCATGGTGCTCTCACGCGAGCAGATAGAGAACAACCTCTGGAACTACAAATACGAGGGCGGCTCGAACGTCGTGAACGTCTACATAGGCTATCTCCGCAAGAAGATAGACGAGGGCTTTGACAAAAAGCTCATTCACACCGTCTGGGGCATCGGCTGGGTGCTCAGGGAGGACTGAGGATGTCGGCAAAGCTCAGGCTGACGGTCTGGATAGCCGTCATGATGCTGCTTCTGTCGCTTGTCATGCTCGTATTCATTCTCTGGGTCGATCAGAAGGGACTCGTTAACGACTCGACCGAGCGCCTTATAGACACCGTCGTGAACAACGAGCGCAAGTTTGAGACAGAGCGCAGCGAGATCGCATGGGACGAGGTGGATTTCTACATCCGCGGCGTTTATTGCGCCTTCTACGACGAGAGCGGGAAGCTTCTGCGCGGCGTGACCGTTGACGGGCTCAAGCCCTCGGACATTCCCTTTGACGAATACGAGGTGCAGACAGTTACCATCGACGGCGACGAGTTTTACGTCTATGACGCGCAGCTTGAGACCTTCGACGGACAGCCCGTCTGGATACGCGGCATCGTCCCCGAAAACGACGACTCCGGCACGGCGCACACGGTAATGGTAATGACCCTCACCCTGCTGCCGCTCATGCTTGTCATCAGCATAATCGGCGGCTGGATAATAGCAAAGCGCGCCTTCGATCCCGTTGAAAAGATAACCCAGACGGCAAACTCCATAAGCGACGGCAGCGACCTTACGCAGCGCATCGCTCTGCGCGGCGGTCCATCGGAGCTCATAGCTCTGTCAGACACCTTTGACGGTATGTTCGACAGGCTCGAGCGCTCGTTTTCCGCCGAAAAGCAGTTCACCTCGGATGCCTCTCATGAGCTGCGCACTCCGATAACCGTCATAAAGGCGAGCTGCGACCGCGCAAAGCGCAAGGACTCCACGCGGGAGGAGTTTCTCAGAACGCTTGAGATCATAGACGAGCAGGCCGACAGCATGTCCTCGCTGGTCAATCACCTGCTGAGCCTGACGCGCCTTCAGCAGGGTACGGAGCGTTATCCCCTCGATGAGGGCGACCTGTCCGAGCTCGTGCGCGAGGTCTGCGAGGACTATATGCCCGAGGACATACGCGGCATAAGCCTGCACACGGATATTTCCGAGGGCATAAGCGCCCGCTTTAATGCGCAGCTCTTCGCAAGCCTTGTTCAGAATCTGCTGCAAAACGCCTATCGCTACGGCAGGGAGGGCGGGAATATCTGGCTCACGCTGCGCAGCAGCGGCGGCAGAGCCTGTCTTACCGTGCGCGACGACGGCATCGGCATGACTGCCGAGGAGCAGGAAAAGGCATGGCAGCGCTTCTGGCAGGCAGATGCCTCACGCAGCGAAAATTCCGGCAGCGGCCTCGGTCTTCCTCTCGTAAAGGAGATAGCCGAGCTGCACGGCGGCACGGTGAGCGTGAGCTCAGCCCCCTGCTCCGGCAGCACATTCACGGTCGTTATATGATCGAAAACCCATAACAGCAAAAGACCTCTTACTTCCCGAAGCTTTCGGGAGGTAAGAGGTCTTTTTT
>CAVDFD010000032.1:0-13197 GCA_963608145.1 Bacteroidaceae bacterium
CCGGTGGCCGAAAATTTCGAGTTCGAGACCTATCGCGGCGTGTCCTTCGGCGGTGAGCTCAACGCTGTCGATCCCGACGGCGACACTGTGAGCTTCGAGATAACGACCCAGCCGCGAAAGGGCACGATCGAGCTGAAGGACGACGGCAGCTTCGTCTACTCCCCCGCCGAGGGCAAGCGCGGGCGCGACTACTTCGGCTACAAGGCCATCGACGCGCAGGGCAATCGCTCGCAGGAGGCGACGGTGATCATCCGGCTCGTCAAAAACAAGTCCGTCAGCTATGTGGATATGGACGGCGAGGCAAGCTATTGCAGCGCCGTGCGCCTTGCCGAGTGCGGCGCGTTTATCGGCTCGCAGATAGGCGGCGAATATTACTTCGAGCCGCAGAAAACGCTAACCCGCGGCGAATTTGTTTCCATGTGCCTGTGCGTCACTGGCGCGGACGTGCTGCGCGGCGTTATAAGCACCGGCTTTTGCGACGACGGCAGCATCCCCGACTGGCAGCGCGCCTATGTCGCAAGCGCCGTGCGCGACGGCGTGGTCAAGGGCAAGGCAGGCGCGTCGGGCGCAGTGTTCGACGCGGGAGCCGATATAAGCCGCGCCGAGGCCGGAGTTATGCTCGACAGGCTGCTGAGGCTCACAAACGCCGCCTCCGTCGGAACGGCAGAAACATGGGCTTCTCAGGCCGCCGCGAACCTCGATGCCTGCGGCATAATGGACGGCGCAAGCCTCGACAGCGCAGCGCTCACCCGCGCCGAGGCCGCGGATATGCTCGCCGCCGCAATGGATGTTCTGGCAAAAAGATAGCTTGCTTTACGATGCAGACAATTGTATAATTGTCTGCATAAGGCGGTGATATTTTATGCCGATAAACTCATTTGACGATTATCCGATGTCGTGGAAGCCGACGCTCACGCGCTCGGGAAGACCCATATACCTCGAGCTTGCACAGCAGCTTGAACGCGATATTGAAAGCGGAGCCCTAAAGCCCGGTACGAAGCTGCCTCCGCAGCGGGAGCTCGCCGATTTTCTGGATATAAACCTGAGCACCGTGTCGCGGGCGTTCAAAATTTGCTCGGACAGCGGTCTGCTCACGGGCAGCGTCGGCGACGGTACATATGTTTCCTACAGCAGCATGACACGGCTGACGGACAATCCGCGCACAGAGCTCATACGCCTCGACGCGATGACACCCGAGACGCTGGAGCAGTCCGAGCTCGTATCGGTGCTTCGAAAAATGCTCGCAGAGCCCGACCACGCAAGGCTGTTTCAGTATGAGCTTGAGCGCTCCGACTGGCAGCGCGAGGCGGCTGTCAGGCTGCTGCGGCGTGCCGGATGCAGCGCGAAGGCTGACAATATTCTCACGGCAAGCGGCGGACAGAATGCAATAGCGGCGATCTTCGCAGCTGTGCTGCGGCGCGGCGATAAGCTCGGCGTTGATCCCCTCACCTATCCCGGCGTTAAGAGCGCGGCGAAGCTGTTCGGCATCCAGCTCGTGCCCATAGAGCAGGAAAACGGCTGCATGAGCGAGGCGGGTATACGCTCTGCCGTCAAAAACGACGGCGTGCGTGCGCTGTTCATCATGCCGGATTATCAGAATCCGACCGCACATGTTATGTCAACCGAGCAGCGGCAGATGATAGCGGATATCGCCATTCAAAACGATCTGCTGCTGATAGAGGACGGCATATGCAGGCTGCTGTCCGGAGAGACGCGCAGCGTGCACGATCTTGCACCCGAGAACACGGTTTTTACGCTGAGCCTGTCAAAAACCATAAGTCCGGCGCTGAAAACGGCATTTATCGCCGCTCCCGAGCGGTTTTCGGCGCAGCTTGATGATGCGCTGTACAGCATAAATCTCTCGCAGTCTGCGCTGCTGAGCGAGCTGGCTGCACGTCTGATCGCGTCCGATAAGCTTGAGCCGCTTCTTATCCGACGAGCCGAGGGCATAGAAAAGCGCAACGAGCTGGTTGACATAATACTAAAGGGCTTCACCGTTCGCGGCGACCGCCATGCGCTGTGCCGCTGGCTTGTGCTGCCGGAGGGCATGAGCGGGGCGCAGCTTGAGCGCGAGGCGGCGGCAAGAGGCGTGTGCGTCTACGGCGGCGAGCACTTCGCCGTCGGTAAAAGCATTCCCGAGGCCGGAGCGCGGCTTGCCGTATGCGCACCGGCAGACATCGAGGAGCTTGAAAAGGCGCTGAGGATAATACGAGATATTATCACATAATTGTCTTGCATACAATTTTGGCATTGTATGCTTCGTGCTGCCGTATTATAATGGCATCACAAAAAACAAGGAGGTAATTTACATGAAGCAATATGTTGTAGATGCGTTCACAGATAAGGTTTTTGCCGGAAATCCGGCGGCGGTGTGCGTAATGGACAAGTGGCTCGACGACGAGCTGATGCAGAAGATCGCCATCGAGAACAATCTTTCGGAAACGGCTTTCTGCGTAAAGGACGGCGGCAGCTACCGTCTGCGCTGGTTCACTCCGGGCGGCGAGGTCGAGCTGTGCGGCCACGCGACGCTTGCAACGGCGTATGTTATCCTGAACTTTGTTGAGCCCGACAGCACGGTCGTCGGCTTTGATACACTCAGCGGAAGGCTCACGGTCGAAAAGCAGGGCGATATGCTCAGCATGGACTTTCCCGCCTTCAGGCTCGAGCCGCTTCCGATCAGCGATGAGCTCACAGCGGCGCTCGGCGGTGTCAGGCCGCTTGAGGCTTACATGGGCGCTGATATCCTGTGCGTGCTCGAAAGCGAAGCTCAGGTACGCGCCGTGCAGCCCGATCAGGCGCTTATCAAAAGGCTCGACGGCGTGTGCTTCCACATCACAGCAAAAGGTGAAGGCTTTGACTGCGTAACGCGCTCGTTTGCGCCGAAATGCAATGTCGCCGAGGATCCCGTCTGTGGCCGCGGGCACTGCCACGTCATCCCCTACTGGGCAAAAACGCTCGGCAGAAGCGAGTTCACGGCGTATCAGGCATCAAAGCGCGGCGGTGTGCTGTACGCCAAGCTGGAGGGTGAGCGCGTTATCCTCGCCGGTAAGGCCGCGCTGTTCAGCGAGGCGGAAATTCATATAGATTAAAACGCAAAACCGGAAGGAGCGTTCCTTCCGGTTTTGCTATTTCACTCTCAGTTTTTCCGCCAGCACCTCGTCGGCGGAAACGGAAATGGTGCTGTAGTCGGTATAAATGACCTTACCGGGCAGCGAGCCCGAGGGCTTGCGGACATTGCGCACCATGGTGTAATCAACCTGCGTTTTGCCGCCGTCACGCGCCTGAGAATAAAAAACTGCAAGCTGCGCTGCCTCCTCTATCGTTTTCTCGGGCGGTGTGATCCCGTCGCAGGAGATGATAACATGGCTGCCGTGGACAGTCTTTGTGTGCAGCCATATGTCAGTGCGGCGGGCGGTTTTTGTGGTAAGCTCATCGTTTTGAGCGTTGCTGCGCCCGACAGATATCTCAAAGCCGTCTGAGGACACAAAGCGCATGGGTCCCTGCTTTTTACGCTTGCGCTCCTTTGTACCGCGCTGCTTTTTAATGTAGCCCGTACCGACGAGCTCGGCCTTTATCTCGGCAAGATCGTCCTCGGTCTCGGCGCGTTCGGTTTCATCGAGTACGCTGTTGAGATACTCAAGCTGCCTCTCCCCCTCGGCTATGAGCGAGGTGAGGTGCTGCTCGGCTGTCTTTAGCTTGTTATATTCCTTGAACATCGCAGCAGCGTTTGCCTGCGGCGTTTTTAAAGCGTCAAGCTTTATCGTGCGCTGCGGACAGTCCGGCTCGTAATAGTCCTCGACCGTTACTGAGCCGTCGCCCTTATGCACACGGTAGAGATTTGCCGTCAAAAGCTCTGCACAGCGGCGTATATCGTCGCGCTCGGAGCATTTTTGAAGCTCAGATTTCTGCACCGTGAGCTTTCGCGCAATGCGGTCACGAGCTGTTTTGACATGGTGGCTGAGCTCCTTTGAGCGTCTGCGGCGGCGCTCAAGGATATCGCGCTTTGAGTAGTACGCATCCAGAAGCTCCGAAAAGCTTTCAAACTCGCGCTGCTCATACACTCCGGCGTACTGCCGCAGCTGCATAAAGGAGTATTCCTTCGGCTTTCCGTCCTCGGTAAAGAGCGTGGGCGTGAGCTCCCCTGCCCTTACGCTGTCAAGAAACGCGCCTATCGCCTCCGGAAGGTAAGCGGCATTATCTCCGCTGCGGCAGGCAAGCTCGCGGCAGATAAGCGGCGACAGGCCGGAAAAGCAGTCCATAATGCGTTTGTCTGCGCTCTTTCCGGTATCGGATGCGCTGAGCGCCTGCTCTATCTCC
This sequence comes from Bacteroidaceae bacterium, assembly GCA_963608145.1. Taxonomy (GTDB): domain Bacteria; phylum Bacillota; class Clostridia; order Oscillospirales; family Oscillospiraceae; genus F23-B02. The sequence continues at coordinate 4,318 of CAVDFD010000032.1, forward strand.
TCCTGCGAAAGCTCAAACACGAGCGGCTTGCGCTGCTTGGGCGGCAGTCGGTATATCATGCCCGGCAGCAGTCTGCGTTCGGCATCTCCGCCGTAATCCATACGGCGCAGGCAGTCGATAATGCGCCCGTCCGAGCCTATGAGCACAAGGTTTGAGCTTCTGCCCATGAGTTCTACCGCAAGACGCAGGTCTACATTGTCGCCAAGCTCATTGCGTGATGTTATGTTAACCATGGCAAGGCGCTCCCAGTCCGGCTGCTCGATGGCCTCTATCCTGCCGCCGGTGAGGTATTTTCGCAGCAGCATGCAGAACATCGGCGGCTCGGAGGGGTTTTCAAAGCTCATTTTCGTCTGCTGGAGCCTGCCGCTGCCCGCGCCCGCGTCGATCAGTATGCGCAGGCTCTCACCGCCGCGCACCGACAGCACGAGCTTATCACGCTCCGGCTGCTGCACCTTGTCTATCCTTGCGCCGATGAGCTTGGGGCGCAGCTCGGCTATTATCCCCGATAAAAGTATTGCATCAAGCGCCATGACAGTCCTCCGTACACACGGCATACAGCTCGTTTATCCTCTGCGTTTTTCCCTGAAGATACAGCCATCCGAACAGCGCTTCAAGTCCCGTGGCCGCATGATACTGCGCGATATCGGCCTTTTGCGGCACGGAGTTTACCTTCGCGTTGCGCCCGCGCTTATAGACATACATTTCGTCGTCCGTCAGAAACGGAAGAAGCCTTTCGGCAGCCTCGGCCTGAGCCGGAGCGTTGACGATGGCAACGGTCTTTTTGTGCAGCTTTGTTGCCTGCTTATCACCGCCCTCGCACAGCATCGTGCGGGTCAGAAGCTCATAGACCGCGTCGCCTATATGCGCAAGGCCGAGCATGCTTATGCTGTTTATATCGCTTTTATCCATCTGCGGGCAGAAGTAATCGTTCATATCATCACCTAAAAAAAGGCGGTAACATTATGTTAACCGCCTATGTTTTATATATCGTCAAGCTCGTCGGCAAACTCGGTCTGAATTTGCAGCGTTTCGGTCGGAGCCGTGCCCTGAGTGGTCTGCATTTCAAGCCACTGCTCACGCGTTATAAGTATCTGGCGCGGCTTTGAGCCCTCGAAGGGGCCTATTATGCCCATTTCCTCCATCTGATCGACTATGCGCGCTGCGCGTGAGTAGCCGAGCTTCAGGCGGCGCTGGAGCATGGAGACCGATGCCTGCTTTGTGTCGAAGATAACATCGACGGCCTGCGGCAGCAGCTCGTCATATTCGGGCTTTCCGGCCGGCTCGTCATCATCGCTGTGTCCCTTGCCGTTTGAGCCCTTATCCTCGGCAGCCTTTTCGATCTGCGCTATCACATCCTCGCTGTACTGCGCGGTGGACTGGCGCTTAATAAACTGAACGATCTGGTCGCGCTCCTCGTCGCTGACGAAAGCGCCCTGAACGCGCAGGGGCTTGCCGCAGCCTATCGGCGCGTAGAGCATATCGCCCATGCCTATGAGCTTCTCCGCACCGGCATTATCGAGGATGATGCGGCTTTCAAGCGCGGAGGAAACGGCAAATGCGATGCGGCTGGGGATATTGGCCTTCATGAGGCCGGTTATGACATCGGCTGAGGGACGCTGCGTAGCTATGACAAGGTGCATACCGGCGGCGCGACCCATCTGAGCCACGCGGCAGATGCTCTCCTCCACGTCCTTGGACGCAACGAGCATGAGGTCTGCAAGCTCGTCGATGACAACGACGATGCTCGGCATCTTGGGCTGACCGTTTTCGGCCAGATGCTCGTTATACGCTTCAAGGCTTCTGACTCCGAGCTCGGAGAAGAGCCTGTAGCGCTTGAGCATTTCCGTTACCGCCCACTGGAGCGCACCGGCTGCCTTCTTCGGGTCGGTGACGACGGGGATATACAGGTGCGGGATGCCGTTATAAACGCCGAGCTCGACCATTTTGGGGTCTATCATGATGAGCTTGACCTCGTCGGGATCGGATTTATACAGCAGGCTTATTATAAGCGAGTTCATGCACACCGACTTGCCCGAGCCGGTCGTACCGGCAATGAGCAGGTGCGGGAGCTTTGAGATATTGCCGACGACTGCCTGTCCGGCAATGTCCTTGCCGATGGCAAAGCTGAGCTTTGATTTTGATGAGGCAAAGCGCGGCGAGTCGATTATATCGCGCAGATAGACCGTGCTGACGGTCTTGTTGGGCACCTCGATGCCGACTGTGGATATCTTATCTGGTATCGGAGCTATGCGGACGCTCACGACACCGAGGGCAAGCGCTATATCGCCCGCAAGGTTCGTAAGGCGGCTGAGCTTTACGCCCTGCTCGAGCTCAAGGTCATAGCGAGTGACCGTAGGGCCGCGGGTCGTATCGACAATACGCGCCGACACACCGAAGCTTTTTATCGTGCTTTCAAGACGGTCACGGTTAGTTCTGAGCTCGTCGTCGGCATTTGCCGCGACAGCGTGACCCTTTTTGAGCAGGAATATCGGGGGTTTTTCGTACTCGCCCTCGGTGCTTGCCGATTCAATTGCACTGCGTATTGCCTCGGTCTCCGCCGCGACCTCGGCTGCGGAGGCTTTTTTAGGAGGATCGGACACCGCGCCGCTCTTGACATTGCCCTCACCCGTGAGCTTTACCGCCGAAACACCCGCTATGGCCTCGGCTTCCTCTATGCTCATCGGCTCGACCTCGACCTTATCGGGAGCAAGCGGAGCCTGCTTCGCACTCTTTTTTCCGAACAGTCCGCCATCCTTTTTAGTCTCGGGTTCTTCCTTTACGGTAGGCTCCTCAGAGGCTGCCGGCTTTTTTGCAAAGGCCGGCTCATCGTCAAGCGGAATATCTATGGCGCGGCGGCGTGCCTTTTTTACCTGCTCGGCCTTATCCTCAGCGGGCTGCTCCGGCTCGGGCTGTGCTGCGGGCTGCGTCTTTGCGGGCTTTTTCTCCTTTTTTTCGCCGCTTCCGCTGCCGAAGAAGGCTATGAGCTTTTTCGGCGTTATACCGACAGCCGACAGTGCAAAGAATATAAACGTAAGCAGAAGCAGTATCGCAGCGCCGTAAATGCTGAAGGCTTTTTCCAGCGCAAAGGCTATGAGCGTTCCGAAAACGCCTGCGCAGAGCATGCTTTTGCCGCCGGAGTACAGGGTCGAGAACAGTACTCCCACGCCGCTGAGGTTGTCAACAACGACCTGCGACAGCAGAAGGTCAACGAGTGATCCCGCCAGAAGCGGCAGCAGCAGCGCAGCTGTCATGCGCCATGTGCAGGGCTCGTCGCGGTGGATGCCGAGTATGTACGCTGCCAGCAGGAACACCGGCGCACAGATCCAGAAGCCGTAGCCGAACAGCCCCTTCAAAAGCGAGCACAGCCAGCCGACAACTACGCCGTCATGCGCGAATATGCCGATGACCACGAGCACTGCGGCAAACAGGAAGCATACAGCCGCAGCGATGCGCTGCACGCCGCTGTTCTCCTCGGGGGCGTTTTGGGGCTTTTTCGCCTGTGCCGAGCTTGGCTTTTTAGATGAATTATTGCTTTTTTTCTTTGTAGCGGTTTGAGCCATTACTAAGCTTACCTGCCTTTATCAGAATATGAGAGAGAGAATTATCGTCAGAACACCCACGACCCAGCAGTAGTAGGAAAATCCGCCGAAGCGCGTCTTGCGGGCGATCATTCTGAGAAGCCCGATGGACAGTACGCCGGAGATCATGGCCGCTATCATTCCGAACAGATACGCCGGAATGAGCTTGGGGTCTATGCCGGTCTTTATTGCGTCAACCAGCTCCAGAAGCGTTGCGCCGAGAACTGCCGGAATGCTCATGAGAAGCGAGAACTTAACAGCATAGCTGCGATCGTGTCCCGTTGCGATGCCTGCCGTTATCGTAGTTCCCGAGCGCGACAGACCCGGAAGCGTTGCAACGCACTGGCACAGGCCGATAATCAGCGCATCGGTAAACAGCATGTTTTTCTCAGTTTTAGTACCCCTGCTCATTTTATCGGATACAAGGAGCATGCAGCCGGTCAGAACGAGCGCTATGCCGACAAAGACCGTCGAGTTTGAAAGCGCCTCTATGTATTTATGCACCGGAAGTATCAGCACCAGCGGCAGCGTTGCCGCGATTATCAGCATGAACATGCGCGCCTGCGGAAATCTTCTGCGGTGACCGGCCTCATCGACCGTTCTGCCTGAGAGCATATCGGCTGTCTGCGTGAACATGGCCTTTATATCCGTCCAGTACATGAAGCAGATAGCAATAAGCGTTCCGAAATGCAGCAGAACGTCAAAGAACATATGGCTGCTGCCGAGGTCTGACATATTAAAGAGATTGTGCAGTATGGCAAGGTGGCCGGAGCTCGATATCGGCAGAAACTCCGCAACGCCCTGCACAATGCCGAGAATGACGGCATCGAGTATGCTCATATTTTTATCCCCCGAAAAGGTATTATGTATACTTAACTTTGTTATTTTATCATACAATGCATCAAAAAGCAAGCTCAGGTCATTGAGCTTGCCGATCTATCTCATCATGCAGATATTTCAGAGCGTCCGAGAGTGTGCCGACGGCATCTATAAGGCCGCAGGAGACGGCCTCCTGCCCGTGTATGACGCTTCCGACATCGGTTGCAAGCTCATCGGTGGCCATCATGAGCTTGTTATATCTCTCGCGGCTTATATTCGAGTGGCCGGTGACAAAGCCGACGATGCGCTCCTGAATACGGGCAAGATAGTTGTACGTCTGCGGAACGCCGATGATAATCCCGTTAAGGCGCACGGGGTGTATCGTCATGGCCGCCGACGGTGCGATAAAGCTGCGCCCTGCCGCGACAGCGAGCGGCACGCCTATCGAGTGCCCTCCGCCGAGGACGAGCGACACCGTGGGCTTTTTCATTCCGGCTATCAGCTCTGCTATGCCGAGCCCCGCCTCAACATCGCCGCCTACGGTATTTAAAAGTATGAGCAGCCCCTTTATCTCGGCAGACTCCTCGACCGCCGCCAGAAGCGGCATGACATGCTCATACTTTGTTGTCTTGTTATCCTCGGGCAGTATCTGATGCCCCTCTATATGACCAATTATAGTCAGGCAGTGGATCGCTCCCTCCCTGCCCTGCGGCTGAGCGCTTCCAAGCTGCGTTATCTCGTCCAAAATAATCACCTCATACCTATTTTGTCAGGTATGAGGTGATTTTATGATCATTTATGCCTTATAAGCCGCGAGCACACCGAGATATGTCATGTAGCAGTCAAATTTTGCAACGACCTCGAAGGGTGCGTGCATGCTCATGACGGGAACGCCCGCGTCGATGGTGTCGATATTGCGGTTTGCCATGTACTTGGCTATCGTGCCGCCGCCGCCCTGATCGACCTTGCCGAGCTCGCTCATCTGCCAGACAACGCCGTTGTCGGCAAAGAGCCTGCGCAGGTATCCGACGACCTCGGCGGAGGCATCGCTCGTGCCGCTCTTTCCGCGTGCGCCGGTGAATTTGCAGATACCCATGCCGTAATTGAGCTTTGCATCGTTGCGCTTCTCGCTGACCTCGGGGAAGTTCGGGTCAAAGGCTGCGGTGACATCCGCCGAGAGGCAGAAGCTGTTTGCAAAGCAGCGGCGCAGGGGGACGCTCTGACTGTCGCACAGCTCCTCCATGAAGCACTCGAACGCGCTGCTCTGCATGCCGCTCACACCGTCAGATCCTGTTTCCTCCTTGTCCGCGAGGATACAGATGCAGGTCTTTTCGGGCGCTGCGTCAAGGTCTAGTATCGCCTTGAGCTCGGCGTATGCGCACACGCGGTCGTCGTGGCCGTAGCCGCCGATGAGCGAGCGGTCAAGACCTATCTCGCGCACCTCAAAGGCCGGAACTGCGGTGAGCTCGGCGGAGAGGAAGTCCTCCTCGACTATGCCGTAGCGGTCGTTTAAAATGCTCATGACGGCAAGCTTCACCCTGTCGCTGCCCTCGTCGGCATAGGGGATGCTGCCGATGAGAATATTGAGTCCCTCGCCGGTGATGCCGTCCTCCATGGTTTTCTTCATCTGCTCCTTGCCGAGATGCGGCAGGAGGTCTGTTATGACAAACTGCGGGTCGGCGGGATCGTGGCCGATGGTGATATCTATCGTCTCACCGCTCTTGAGCGCAGCAACGCCGTGCAGCTCGAGTGGGATAGTCACCCACTGGTATTTCTTTATGCCGCCGTAATAATGGGTCTTGAAATAGGCCAGCTCATCGCTTTCGTACAGCGGATTCTGCTTTAAGTCGATGCGCGGAGAGTCAACGTGCGCACCGGCAATGACACAGCCCTCTTCGAGGCTCTTTTTGCCGATAACGGCCAGCATGAGCGCCTTGCCGCGATTATTGCGGTAGACCTTATCGCCGGCTTTGAGCTCCATGCCGTCGGCATACTCGACAAAGCCCTTGTCCTCAGCAAGCTCGATGGCGAGCTTTACGGCCTCGCGCTCGGTACGCGCCTCGTTGAGAAAGGCCATATAGGAGCGGCAGTAGTCCTCCATATCAATGCGCTGCTGCGTAGTCATGGTGTCGTATCCGTTTTTCTGCTTGTAAAATAATTCGTCTCTTATCTCAGCCATTTTTCAATACTTCCTTAAATAAATTTTTGCATTGCTTTCTGAATGCTTCCCTGTCGCCGTCATTGTGCAGGACACGGTCGCATTTTTGCTCGAAATATTCGTTTGGGTACTGCGCGTTCACGCGCATCATGGCATATTCATAGCTTATGCCGTCGCGCTTCATTATACGCTCGATGCGCGTCGCTTTTTCGGCTACGATGCCGATGACGGCAAGGCATTTGTCACCCAGTCCGCTTTCAATAAGCGCTATAGCGTCAATGGCTGCCGCAGTTCCGCCCGCCATTGCCCATGCTCTGAGCTTTTTGTCCACCTCAATGCCGATGTAGTGATGCGTAATTGCGTTTAAGTCCTCGAGCGCCGCCTCGTTTGAAAACACCGTCGCGCCGAGCGCCTTGCGGTCGAGCACACCGTCCGTGACCGTCCCCGGAAACGAGCGCTCTATATCCGCGAGCATCCGAGCGTTTGTATCGAGCATTTTGTGATACAGCGCGTCGCAGTCTATGACCAGCGCGCCCATCGCCTCAAGCTCACGCAGAGCCGTGGTTTTGCCGCAGCCCGTGCCGCCGGTTATGCCGATGATCTTCAGCTTTTCGGCAAGAGCCGAGGAGATATCCTCCTCCGGCAGCGCACCCTGACGCAGTATTTTATAAGGCGCGGCGCTCATGTCGATTATCGTAGACTCGCGCCCGAGGCCGCACTGTCCTCCGTCTACGACGGCAGCGATCCTGCCGTCAAAGTAATCGAGCACCTCCTGCGCAGTCACCGGACTTTTGCTGCCCGAGGGATTTGCAGAGGGCGCTGCAAACGGAAGCTTCGCCTTTTTGAGCATCGTCTGCGTCATGGGATGATCGGGGCATCTGAGCGCCACTGTATCGCCGCCTGCGCGGACTATGTCGGGAACTATATCCTTCGAGCGCAGAACTATAGTCAGAGGCCCCGGCCAGAACTTGTCCATGAGCACTCTCGCCTGCTTGGGAATACCCTCGCAGTACCTTGTAAGCGCCGCGCCCTTGTGTATCATAAGCGACAGGGGCTTTACCTCGGGTCTGCCCTTGACCTCGTACACTCGCTCGACAGCCTCGGCATTGAGTGCGCTGCACGCAAGGCCGTAGACCGTCTCCGTCGGTACGGCGACGAGCTCCCCTGAGGCTATGAGCGAGGCCGCCTCGCCGAGCTTATCTTTTCCGATTATTCTGGTTTCCATCAGCCCTCCGCCTGCTTCTTGAGCTTTTCCGCCTGATCTGCCGTTACAAGAGCGTCGATTATCGGGTCGAGATCGCCGTTTAAGACGCTCTGGATATTGAAGTTTCGCACATCGCCGACGAGCCTGTGATCGGTCACTCGGTTCTGCGGGAAGTTATATGTGCGCACCCTGTCCGAGCGGTCGCCGGAGCCGACCTGACTTTTGCGCTCAGCCGCTATTGCCGCTGCCTGCTTCTGCTGCTCTGCCTCGAAAAGCTTTGAGCGCAGTATCTTCATCGCCCTGTCCTTGTTTTTATACTGGCTGCGCTCGTCCTGACATTCAACGACAACGCCCGTTGGCAGATGCGTTATGCGTATGGCGCTTTCGGTCTTGTTGACGTGCTGGCCGCCCGCGCCGGACGAGCGGTATGTATCTATCTGGAGGTCTGCCGGATTTATCTCAAACTCGACCTCCTCGGCCTCGGGGAGCACGGCTACCGTAGCCGCCGAGGTGTGTATCCTGCCGCCGGACTCCGTTTCCGGCACGCGCTGAACTCTGTGGCCGCCCGCCTCGAATTTCAGGCGCGAATACGCCCCCTGCCCTTCCACAACGAAGCTCATTTCCTTTATGCCGCCGAGCTCCGTTTCGTTTATGTTGACGATATCTATCTTCCAGCCCTTGCTTTCGGCATACATGGAATACATTCTGAAAAGATCGTGCGCGAACAGCGAGCTCTCCTCACCGCCGACGCCGGAGCGGATCTCCATGATGACGTTGCGCTCATCGTTCGGGTCCTTCGGCAGGAGCAGTATCTTCAGCTGCTCGTGAAGCTCCGTCATGCGTTCCTTCGCGTCATTGTACTCCTCCTGCGCAAGCTCCTTGAATTCGGGGTCACTCATGAGCTCCTGCGCATCGTGCATGGCCTTATCGCATTTTATATACTCCCTGTACGCCGTGACGATGGGCTCAAGCTCCTTCATCTCGCGCACACATTTCGTGTACGCCGCGGGGTCTGCGTATATCTCGCCGTTTTCAAGCCGCACGGCAAGCTCGGAATATCTGTTGTCAAGCTGTTTGAGTTTATCCAGCATTTTTATCTCCTGTTTTTTTAATAGCGCATT
>CAVDFD010000033.1:0-12832 GCA_963608145.1 Bacteroidaceae bacterium
CGGTATAGGTGTTCCAGAGGGAGTAGACCAGCAGAGCGGCGGAAACGCAGGTCATTGCGATGCCGGCGTACTGGAAGACCTTCGACCATGTCCTGGCGCTTCCCAGCTTCTCGCACGCGACCGCAAACCTGTCACGGATAAGCTCTGTGGCATCCTCGGCGTCTTTTATCACCTCGGCGTCGAGGGCTTCCCAGCCCTCCTGGACGGCGGTACCGACGGCTTTGAGGAGGCCTTCACGCTCCATCTCCAGGCTCGGGATCAGACTGCTCAGGTGGGAACTCGCGACCCACGAAGCTGCCGTGAGCACAACGGAAAGTGTGAACACGCCGTACAGGACGAAGGAGGTCGTCGATATCTGATTCCACGCGCCGCTGACAGCGTTCTTGCCGGAGGATGCCTGAAGGCGCAGAGCATCGTTTGTCAGGGCGACGCTGCCGCCGAACATCGTGCGGTCAACGCCGTCGTAAACGGAGTTTTTCTCCTTGGCGAGGCTGTCGAGAAATCCGGCGTTATTCATGGCCTTTTCCGCTGCCTCGTCGCCGCCTATGCCGATCGAGACGATGTAGTACATCGTCAGGAAATCGAGGCAGGCTCTCTGACCCTCGCTCAGGCAGGACACGAGCGGATAGAGCATGTAGCGGTCTGCGCCCAGAACGTCGTAATCGTCGCCCGTGACGAGCTCAAGGAGCGTCACATCGTCGTTTACGAGCTTATCGAGCAGCTCATACTGCGTACCGGCAGCAAACCAGTTGGCGTAGTCAAAATCCTCGTGCGCTGCTTTATACGCCTCGATCTCCTCCTCGGAGGAGGCGAGCGTTATGCCCGCGCCCGTGTAGACTGCAAGGAAGCTCTGATAGTCCGTGAACTTCGAGGCAATTGCCTTTGCGTCCTCGTCGTACTCGGCGGCAAGCTCCTTTTCGGCCTCGTTTACGGTGAGGTTTTTCTCCTCCATGAGCTCATCGAGCATATCGTCGTAGCTTCCGGCGCTTTCGTAGCGCTCGGTCCAGAGCTTGGTGCTTCTGTCGGCAGCCATGGATATGGTCTGCTCGATGGCGAGGATGGCCTGAGCGTTTGCCTGCATGAGGATGGTGGTCATGTCGGCGGTCTTCGCCTGCTCGTCCTCGGAAAGGGCGCTCCACTCCTCATCGCTGTACTCTTCTCTTATATTATTCAGCAGTGCATCGCCCATGTACTGCTCCGAGTCGTCGTCGTACAGGAGATTGAGCACCTCGTGGGCGACCTTGGCGCGTGCCCTGCCGGCATTGTAATTATACCTGTACTCCTTTATTGCAACGATGAAATTGTCTAAGAATAGCTTTATATTCGCCTTCTGATCCGCGAGCAGCATCTGGTAATCCTGAACGCTGTAGCCGCCCTTCATGTTCATAAGGCGCATATCGGTGATCGCTTCCTCGGCATTGTCGGTGGTCGTATAGCCGAGGTAGACGGCGCGGGAGGTGGAGAAGGTATCGTCCGCGTCCTCGTTGAGGTCGTAGTCGAGTATCTCGTAGCCGTTTTCCGTAAGCCATGCCTTGGCTTCGGCGGCTGTTTTGCCGTAGCTGAGCACAACATCCTTTATATATGTGCTCTTGCTTGATGCCGCAAGGACATCGGCACAGGTGCTGAAGGTCAATACTACGGCGAGCACAAGGCTTATAGCCGCTTTGAATGATCTTTTGAGCATCTTTTTACGCCTCCTGAGTTTTTTTCTTCTGCACTCCGGCGCCGGCGAAGAAGGCTGCGACACCGATAACGGCTGCCGCCGCAACGCTTATGAGGATATAGCTGCTGTCGGAGAATACGCTGCCTGCAAAGGCGTTCTCGTCCACGCTGTAGAACATGTAGATGCCGCCCATGTCGTCGTCATAGGTATAGCCGAGCTGCTCGTTCGTGAGGTTCTGAGCGACGTTTTCGCCGAACATTGAAAGCGCCACGCTGCTGCCCTTGGGAATGTCGCTGCTCTTATACTGCACGACGGGAACGCTCGTTATGGGGTCGCCCGCTGCCTTGTCCTTTGTCGTGTACAGCGCGACCCACTGGCGGCCTACGTCGCCGTTTATATCGCCGTAGTCACCGAGGAGCTTGTTTGCGTCGGTGACAAAGCCTGCCTCGACGCGGTTGCACTTGACGGCATCGTAATAGGTATATACCTTTTCGCCGCTGTCATTGGTGTTTTCGTCTACCATGTGCATGGGTATCGGAGTGAACTCCGCGTTGTAGTAATCCTTGAGGTCGTTATAGGTGCTCCAGAGGGAGAGACCGATGAGCACGACGGAAATGCAGGTCATTGCGATGCCGGCATACTTAAAGAAGCTCGCCCAGCCCTGTGCGTTTGAGCCGGCGCGAATTGCATCGTGGCCTCGCAAAGTTGATTCGTTGTACAAGTTTATCTCATCCATGGTCGCTCCGCCGGAGGTTATCTTCGTTACCTGATCCGCGACCGATGTTTTGGCTGTTCCTGCGCTGAAAATTATGTCATTATACTTCAGATAAAGGGCGTTATAATGGGCGTTTGCGACCCATGCGCCGACCGTCATTGCGAGCGAAACGGCAAACGATGCATACAGCGCGATGGATGCGCCCGAGATGTGATCCCAGCCCGTGTCAACGGCGTTCTTGCCGGTGGCCGCCTGGAGGCGGATGGCCTCGTTTGTAAGGGCAACGTCGCCGCTGAAGATCGTGCGGTCAATGCCGTCGTAGATGGAGGTCTTCAGCTGCTCGGTCAGCTCGTCTGTCATGCTTTCCATGCCTTCCTCGGCGGCGGCGTCGTTGTTTATGCCGAGCGCCACGACCTGATACATGGGCAGGAAGTCAAGGCAGGCCCTCTGACCCTCGGTCAGGCAGGACACGAGAGGATAGAGCAGGTAGCTGTCCGCACCCTTTACGTCGTAGTCCTCGCTCGTTACGAGGTCATACAGGGACTCGCCGTCGTTCATGAGCTGGCAGATCAGCTCGTACTGAGTGCCGGCGGCAAACCAGTTGACAATGTCAAAGTCCTCGTGCTCGGTCTGATATGCTTCGATCTCCTCCTTGGTGTTTGCAAAGGAGATGTCGGAATTGGTGTATTTCTCGAGATAGCTCTTATAGCCTTCAAACTGTGCGGCGATGGTCTTTGCGTCCTCGTCGTACTCGGCAGCCAGCGCCTTCTCGGCCTCGTTTACAGTGAGGTTTTTCTCCTCCATGATCGCGTCGAGCATATCGTCGTAGCTTCCGGCGCTTTCGTAGCGGTCTATCCAGAGCGTGTCGCCGGTGTCGGTCGCCGTCGCGATGGTCTGCTCAATGGTCAGCACAGCGTCCGCGTTTGCCTGCATGAGGATGGTGGTCATGTCGGCGACCTTGGCCTGCTCGTCCTCGGAAAGGGCGCTCCACTCCTCGTCGCTGTACTCTTCCTTGATCTTGTTGAGCAGTGCATCCCCCATGTACTGCTGACTGTCGTCGTCATACAGGACGTTGAGCATGTCGTGAGCTGCGACTGCGCGGCTCTGTCCGGCCTTGTAGTTTGCCCTGTACTCGTTGATGGCAACGATGAAGTTATCCATGAAGAGCTTGATGTTCGCCTTCTGATCCGCGAGCAGCATCTGATAGTCCTGAACGCTGTAGCCGCCCTTCATGTTCATAAGGCGCATGTCGGTAATGGCTTCCTCGGCGTTGTCGGTGGTCGTGTAGCCGAGGTAGACTGCGCGGGAGGTGGAGAACACGTCGTCCGCGCCCTCGTTGAGGTCGTAGTCGAGTATCTCGTAGCCGTTTTCCGTCAGCCACGCCTTGGCCTCGTCAGCCGTCTTGCCGTAGCTCAAAACAACGTCCTTGATGTAGGTGCTTTTGCTTGACGCCGCAAGGACGTTTGCGCATGTGCTGAAGGTGAGCACCAGTGCCAGCACGAGGCTTAATGCAGCCTTGAATGTTTTTTTCAGCATTTGTTTGCCTCCTTAAGATCCTTTCTTTTTACCCAATTTGTTTTTTCTATCCTTTATATAAATCCACGTTCCGATAACCGCCAGAATGATGATTATCGAAATGCAGGAGATAGCGACTATGTTTCCGCTGTTTATGACCGATGCGATAAGTCCGGCATCTTCCTCCCCGGCAGTCTCGGTCTCCGTGTCGGCGGCCTCGTCTGCTGATTTGTCGATATCGTAAAACTCATCGACAGCGTCGGTGACGGGTTCTTCGCTTACCTCGGGTTCTTCCGTAGCCTCCGGCTCCCCGGTCTCCTCGGGAGCTGCCGCGGTGTAGCTGCCCTCGTAAAGCGCGTAGATGTCATTGTCTCCGGCAAGTACGCTGCTGCATACCTGAGTTGAAGCACTCAGCGTCTTGTACAGGCTCGAATGCCTTGAAATTGCTCTGTCATAGGAGGCGTACACGCCCGCCCAGTCGCCGAGCTCGAAGCTGTCGCCGAAAAATCTTCCGGCGGTTATGTCTATGAGCTTTGCGCCCGACTGAGAGTCTCGCTCAAGCTGCACCGTGCCGGCAGAGAACGTAAAGCCCGTTACCGCCGCTGCCGCGTCGGCAGTCCTGCTGTACGCAAGGTACGCAACCGAGCCGCTGCCGCCGATGTCCTTATCGACATAGCTGTCGCAGCCGAGAGAGGCTGCGCGGTTTATCGCCTCGGCCTTCGTGCTGCCGCTGACATAGCACACGTTCGAGATATAGCGCTTTACGCTCGGTGCCCTGTACATCAGCAGGTATATCTCGCTGTTTGAAATGCCGCTGTCGAGGTTTGCAAGCGTTCCGTCGCTCATGCGAACGGGAGACGAGCCGTCGTTTCTCAGCGAGAACACCTCGTCGGTGCTTGAAAAGCCGGAGGCCGTGTCGAGAGTCGTTATCTTCTCTCCCGCCGCTGCGTCGCGTGTACAGTAAAGGTACAGCGCCGTGCCGCCCGCTCCGTAGTTTAAGCTGTAGTCCGATACGAGACTGTAGCTTACGCCGTCAACGCTCAGGCTTGAGCTGCGCTGCGTCGAAACGACGAGGCCGGTTATCGCGTTCGAGCCCTTTTTGTAGCCCAGATACACGCTGCCTTCGTCCCCCGACACGAGGTTCAGCCCCTGAAACAGAACAGAGTAGCCGCGGCTTTCGAGGCTCGATCTCCCCTCCGTGCCTACGGCGACGGTGAGCTCGGAGATATAGCTCGTCGAGGCAAAGGCGCAGACAGAAAGGCTTCCCGCCGCCGTGAGCACGAGCAGCAGCACGCTCAGCGCTCTTGCCGCATGAGTGAACAGTTTTTTCATTTTATGCAAGGTCTTCACCACCCAGTTATCAGCCGTTTGATTTGGCCTTCTTCACAAACTTTTTCAGCACGAAAACATTTATGACCATGTATATCGAAACCGGCAGGAAATAGCCGATGTAGTTTGCGGCGGCAGACTCCGCCTCGACGAGCAGATTGAACACCGCGTGGAACACGACGGCCAGATTGAAGCTGCACAGCACGCCGCACAGGAAAAGCTTTTTCTTCTTATGTATATAAGGTACGAAGTTTGCGACCAGCATCGTCGTGATGCTGTGCATAAGACCCGTGCTGAAGCCGCGTATCATGGCAAAGATGAAATTTGCCGACGCAAGATGCTGCATGAGTATGATGATATTCTCCAGCATTGCAAAGCCAACGCCTGTGGCAAACGCCACAGTTGTGACAGATTTTTCGTCGTCGGAGAAAACATAGGCGTAGTAGATGACCGGCAGCACCTTGACAAACTCCTCGGTTATGGGCGTGACATTCGTCGTAAGATACAGCATCGTGCTCTTGGTCACGCGCAGCAGCAGGCCGTTGACCTCGCTGACAAACAGGCACAGGAACATGCCCATCAATAAGGCTACGACGATCTTCCGCGACTGCTTTTCTATCGGTATCAGCATCATGCCGAGCGGAACGGCGATGCAGATAAACAGAATGTAGCTCATTGAATCCATTTTTTCGTCTCCTTATTGAGAAGCGGAAGAAATATGACGTACAGAACGCCGAGCACTGCCTGAACAGCCACGATAGCGGGGCTGCGGTATGAGGAGCAGAAAAGCCAGACCTCGGCCAGCGTGAGCAGCTCAAGAGCTATGCACAGGCCGTTGAAGCTGCGCAGCGCCCTCACTATGCCGCCCTCAACATCCGGCATTATCAGATGCTTGAGGTTGAAGTATCCGGCAAGGGCTGCAAGCAGCAGCAGGGCCGCAAGGGAAATGCGCACATCGAGCGAAAAGCTGTCATAAAGCACCGTGAACACCGCAAGCGCCAGCTCCGCCGCCGGAAGGATGAGCGAAAGCAGCCTGTATTTTTTGTATCCGCTGCCGTTCTCGTCGAGCAGGTGGTCGATAACGCCGACGTTCGGCAGGTACAGGAACAGGAAGAACGCCGCAAAGCCCAGAAAGCCGATATTGAAGCCGTCCGGCAGCTCGCCGTAGCACAGGAGCGTTACTATGTAAAAGGCTCTCAAAAAGACCTGACACGCGATCGGAAATATCATCAGCCGAAAATACAGCGGCTGCTTCCTCCTGTAAGTGGCCGTCAGTCCGTAGATCAGACCCGCACAGGCACAGATAAACAGGTATATGTTTGTCATGGCAGCAAGCTTCATCCGGCGCTCCTCTCTTCCTTTAAGCACGTCTTGTCAAGCAGGACAGCTGCTTGAGCTTTGACATTGCAGTATACCATCATGTATGGTCAACGTCAAGCATTTTGTTGTATTTTTTTGCTGGAATTTTATAGTATTTTTTCGCCGAATTTTCAGCCTTTTCAATGCCCTGCCGCTTTGGTATAATTAAAGGTATAAATACACACGAAACAGGGCGGTGAAAGGATGCTTAGAATAATCTACGGCGAGGCGGGCACGGGCAAGAGCGCCGCGCTCATGGACGAGATACGCAGGGGTGCTGACAGCGGCAGGCGGTATATCCTGCTCGTTCCCGAGCAGTACAGTCACGAGGCCGAGCGCGAGCTGTGCGCGGTGTGCGGCGACGGTCTGTCGCTGTACGCGGAGGTGCTGTCGTTCACGGGTCTTGCGCGTGAGATCAGCGCCGAGTGCGGCGGCACGGCGGCGGAATATCTTGACAAGGGCGGCAGGCTTTTGTGCATGGCTCTGGCAGCCGGAGCGCTGTACTCGCGGCTGCGCGTCTACGGTGCTGCGCGGCACAGGGCGGAGCTCCAGACGATGCTGCTGGGCGCTGTTGACGAGCTTAAAAGCGCCTGTATAACCAGCGAGCAGCTGCTCGCGGCAGCCGGCGGCTGCGAGGGTGCGCTGGGCGATAAGCTGCACGACCTTGCGCTCATTCTGGAAGCCTACGACGGCGTTGTCGCAAACGGCAAGGCCGATCCAGCCGACCGGCTGAGCGTGCTTGCACAGCAGATAGAGCGCTCCTCGCTCGGCGCGGACACCTGCGTTTTCGTTGACGGCTTCACCGACTTCACCGCACAGGAGCGGCGCGTGCTTGAGGCTCTGCTGCTGCGCGGCGTGCAGCTTTGCGTGTGCCTGAGCTGCGACAGTCTCGACGGCGGCAGCGAGGTGTTCGCCCTCGGCAGGATAACGGCCTCTGCGCTGCTGCGCTTTGCCGCCGATAACGGCATTGAGAAGAGCACGGAGCGCTGGCAGGGCGAGAGCTCAAAGCGCAGGCCCCTGGCCGATTTTTCCGAAAACATGTTCAGCTGCCGCGCCGTCGAGAAGACCGACTGCGGCGGCTGCATCAGAATAATAAGAGCGCCCGACATGAACGCCGAGTGCGAGCTTGCCGCGTCCGAGGCTCTGCGCCTCGTGCGCGATACCGGCTGCCGCTGGCGGGATATCGCCGTGTGCGCCAAGGGCTTTGACGACTACCGCCTGCTGCTGGAGTCGGCGTTTTCGCGCTACGGTGCGCCGGTCTACACCGCACGCAGGACGGATATGCTCTCAAAGCCCCTGCCCGCGCTGATCTCGGCGGCGTATGAGATCATCCTCGGCGGCTGGGAGGCCGACGATGTGTTCGAGTACCTGCGCACGGGCTTCGGCGGGCTCAGCATAGACGAGTGCGACGAGCTGGAAAACTACGTTTTCACATGGCAGCTGCACGGCTCGGCCTGGACGCGGGACGAGCCCTGGGGCATGCACCCCGACGGCTACGGCAAGGAGCCGGATGACAGCTCCCTGAAGCGGCTTGAGCACATAGCGCTGCTGCGCGAGACGGTCAGAGCGCCGCTGCTGCATTTTGCGCAGCGCAGCTCGGAGGCCGCCGACGCATACGGGCAGGCGCAGGCGCTTGCGGAGCTTTTTGAGGAGCTTCGGCTCGCCGAAAAATTGCAAACGCGCTCGGAGGAGCTCGAGGCCGAGGGCAGAGCAGCCGACGCGAAGGAGTGCGCCCAGCTCTGGGACATAACGGTCGCTGCGCTCGAGCAGTGCGCAGCCGTGCTCGGCGAGACTCCGGCTGACGCGGAATATTTTGGCCGGCTTTTCACGCTGATGCTCTCGCGCTACGACATAGGCACGATCCCCGTTTCGCTCGACTGCGTTACAGCCGGCGAGATGGACCGCATGCGCCGCCGCAACATAAAGCACCTGATCGTTCTCGGCGCAAGCGACGAGCGCATTCCGGGCGCGGAGACGGACGGCGGCGTTTTTTCATCCGACGAGAGGCGGCGGCTGCTCGAAATGGACATTGACCTCGGCGGCTCGGGCGAGAGCGAGCTGTGGCGTGCGTTCTCGGTCGTCTACAGCTGCCTTACCCTGCCCTCGGAGAGCCTGACGTTCAGCTACTGCGCCTGCGATGCGGGCGGCGCTGCGCAGCGTCCGGCCTTCGTTGTGAACAGGGCAAAGGCCATGTTCGATATAAGCGCGGAGGAGCTTGATCTCGACTCGGCGCGGCTCAATGCCCGCGCTCCGGCGCTGGAGCTTGCGGCGCAGTCGCTTCACGGCGGCAGCAGCATCGCCTCGGGCGCGGCGGAGTTTTTCGCGGAATACGAGCCGGAAAAGCTCAAAAGCCTCGAAAGAGCTGCAAACCGCAGCCGCGGCAGTCTGTCACGCGCCTCGGTCAGGGCGCTGTACGGCGACAGACTGCGTCTTTCGGCATCGAGAATCGACAAGTTCGCGTCCTGCCGCTTTGCCTACTTCATGCAGTACGCGCTCAAGGCAAAGCCGCGTGAGCCTGCCGGCTTCACCGCGCCCGAGGTGGGCAGGTTCATGCACCGCATTTTAGAGCAGGTGACACGCGAGGTCTCGGCCATGGGCGGCTACGGCAGCGTTTCCGACGAGGCCGTCACAGCTCTGTGTGACAAATACGTTTCCGAATACATAAAGCGCGAGCTCGACGATTTCCGCGATAAAAGCAAGCGCTTCATATATCTTTTCCGGCATCTCACGGCTCAGGTGCGGCAGATCGTTCTCGACCTTGCCGACGAGCTGCGCCGCAGCGATTTTACGCCTCTGTCGTTCGAGCTCAACTTTGCCGACACGCCGGAGCTTGAGCCGATAGAGCTCGGCGAGGGCGAGGACAGACTCGTCCTGACGGGCATCGCCGACCGCGTTGACGGCTGGCTGCACGACGGCAAGCTCTATCTGCGCATCGTCGATTACAAGACAGGCTCAAAAAAATTCGTCCTCTCGGACGTGCTGTACGGCATGAATCTGCAAATGCTGCTGTATCTGTTCGCGCTGGGCAGAAACGGACAGGCGCTGTACGGCAGCGAAATAGTTCCCGCCGGAGTTCTGTATGTCCCTGCGCGTGACGAGTACGTCAGCGCCGACTTTGGCATAAGCGATGCCGAGCTTGAAAAAAAGCGCAGCAGCAAGCTTATGCGCAGCGGCCTTGTTCTCAACGATCCCGACGTGCTCGCCGCAATGGAGCACGAGGAGGAACGCAAGTATATACCCATCAAATTCAGCAGCAAAGGCGAGCCCTGCGACTCGCTCGCCACGGCGGAGCACTTCGGCGCGCTGGCGCGGCACATAGGCAAAACGCTGTACGATATGGCAGCGGAGCTTCGCAGCGGCAGCATAGCGGCAGACCCCTATTACATCACGCAGCAGGAGAACGCCTGCTTAAACTGCGATTATTTCGATGCCTGCCGCTTCCGCGACGGCGAAAACGGCGAGAGCATGAGAGCAACGCCCCATCTTCCCGCAACGAAGGTGTGGAGCGTTCTGGAGGGAGGCGAAGATAATGGCGAGGTTTGAACCGACAAGCGCGCAGAAGGCCGCAATAGAGGAGGACGGACGGGCAGTGCTCGTCTCGGCGGCAGCCGGAAGCGGAAAGACAAGAGTTCTTACCGAAAGGCTGCTGCGCCGCATAGAAAACGACGCGGACATAGACTCGTTTCTGGTCATAACCTTCACCAAGGCCGCCGCCGCGGAGCTCAGGAGCCGCATACTCGACGAGATATCCGAGCGTCTTGCCGCAGACCCCGACAACCGCCGTCTGCGCCGCCAGAGCGCACTTTGCGCCAAGGCGCAGATCGGAACGATAGACTCCTTCTGTCAGAGCTTTCTGCGCGAGAACTGCCACGCCGCGCAGCTCTCGCCGGAATTCCGCGTCATCGAGGAGGACAGAGCCGAGGCAATAAAGCAGCGCGTTATCCAGCGCGTGCTCGACGGCTGCTACGAGGAGCCCGACGAGGGCTTCCGGCTTCTGAGCGACAGCATCTGCATGGGGCAGCGCGATGACAGGAAGCTGGCCGAAACTGTGCTCACGCTGCACCGCAGGACGCAGAGCCACGCAAGACCCGAGCTGTGGCTGCGGCAGCAGCTGGACGCGCTCGAACCTGCGGGAGAGGATGCCGGCAGCACCGTCTGGGGCGCGGAGATACTCAAAGGCGTGCAGGACGACGCGCTGTACTGGGCGCAGCAGATGGACGAGGTCTGCCGCCGCGCAGCCGGGGACCCCGTCGTTTCGGTAAAATACGGCCCCAGCTTCGAGGAAACGGCGCTTTCCCTGCGCGAGTTTGCGCGTGCCTGCTCGCTGGGCTGGGACAGGGCGCGTCAGGCGCTGCCGATAAGCTACCCCAAGCTTGGCCGCGTCGTAAATCCGCCCGACGAGGCGCTTCGGAAAAGCACGAAGGCCGTGCGCGAGCTGTGCAAGAAAAGCAGCGATAAATATGTAAAGCTGCTGTCGTCGGACAGCGAGGCTCTGCTTGACGATATGCGCCGGACAGCTCCGGCCATGAAAGCGCTCATAGAGCTCACCCTGCGCTTTGACAGAGCCTATGCCGCCGAAAAGCGCCGCAGAGCCGAGGTCGATTTTGCAGACCTTGAGCACCTGACGGCGCAGCTTCTGACAAACGAGGACGGCAGTCCCACGCAGCTTGCGCGGGACACCTCGCAGCGCTTCTGCGAGATCATGGTGGACGAATATCAGGACGTAAACCGCGTACAGGACGACATATTCCGCGCCCTGTCGAAAAACGGCGAAAACCTGTTCATGGTCGGCGACGTGAAGCAGTCGATCTACCGCTTCCGCCTTGCCGATCCCCTGATATTCACCGAAAAATACGAAAGCTATGCGTTCCTGTCGGATGCCAAGGACGGCGAGCCCGTGAAGATCATGCTTCAGGAAAACTTCCGCTCGCGGCAGGAGGTCATTGACGGCATAAACAGCGTTTTTTCCGCCTGCATGTCGAAAAAGCTCGGCGATGTCGATTACGACGAAAATGCGCGGCTGCGCTGCGGCGGCGTGTACGGCGACGAGGGGCTCTCGCCCGAGCTCGTGCTCATAGACGCCAAAAACGAGGACGATCTGCGCGACAAGAGCGAAAAGGAGGCCGCCTATGTCGCGGAGCGGATACTTGAGCTCATGCGCTCGGGCATGACGGTGTCGGGACGCGCCCTCGGCTACGGGGATATTGCGCTCCTGATGCGCTCGGCAAACTCCGTGGGCGAGGTCTACCGCCGCGAGCTGATACTGCGCGGCATACCCGTCGCCGCCGGTCAGGGCGGAAGCTTTTTCGCCTCGATGGAGATCGCGTCCCTGATGAGCCTGCTTGCCGTCATCGACAATCCGCATCAGGACGTTGCACTCATTGCCGTTCTGCGCTCGAGCGCCTTCGGCTTTTCCGCCGACGAGCTGACGGAGATACGCCTGTACGACCGCGATGGCGATTTTTACACGGCGCTTAAAAAGGCCGCCGAGGAAAACGAAAAGTGCGCACGCTTTCTCGAAACGCTGGGCAGGCTGCGCACTCGCGCAAGCGATACGCCGGTGGACGAGCTGCTGCTGTTTATATACAACGAGCTTGAGCTCACGGCGCTGTGCGCCGCGATGCAGGACGCGCCGCAGAGGTGCGCAAACCTCCGCATGATGCTGGAGCTTTCAAAGCGCTTTGCCGCAGGAGGCTTTCACGGGCTGCACCGCTTCTGCCGCTGGCTCAGGCAGCTTGCCGAGCGCGGCGGCGACACGGGCGCTGCATCCTCCGAGGGCGCGGTGAAGATAATGACCGTTCACAAATCCAAGGGTCTGGAATTTCCGGTCGTGTTCCTGTGCGATACCTCGCACCAATTCAACTCCTCGGATCTCAAAGCGACGGTGCTGATACACCCCGAGCTCGGCCTCGGCCCGAAGGTCTGCGATCTCCGGCGCAGGCTCGAATACCCCTGCCTTGCGCGGCTCGCCATAAAGCAGCGGCTAAAGCGCGAGCTGCTGTCGGAGGAAATGCGCCTTCTGTACGTTGCGCTCACCCGTGCCAAGGAGCGTCTCATCGTCACGGCGGCGGTGAAGGAGCCGCAGAAGCGTCTGGATACGCTGGAGCTGCAATGCACCCGCCCCATGTCGCCGGAGGTGCTCATGTCGGCGCAGAGCATGTCCGATTGGATGATATATGCTTATCTTTGCACAGGCGGGGACAAGCTCCGCCTGACGACCGTCTCGGCGGATGAGGCCGCCGCGGTGCAGC
>CAVDFD010000034.1:0-12831 GCA_963608145.1 Bacteroidaceae bacterium
TGATAGCCGTCGTCGCGGTATTTCTGCGGCGTGTCGAGAAGGTCGTCGGCATAGTCGAAAAACAGGTCGAGCGCACGCTCCTGATCGTCGAGCGGGACATAGTCGGCCTCAATGCCGAGCTCATCCATTATCATTTTGAACTGCCCCTGCATCTGGCCGAGCAGCCGTGTGTATTCGCCGAGGCCGCGCCGCGCCTTGCAGGGCACGATCATATCCGTGCCGTAGCGTCCGAAATCCCAGTAGCGCAGCGGCATACGCGGCACGACATCCATTTCGGATATTATATTGAATATGTTGTCGGTGAAGAGGCTTGCCCTGTCGAACACCGTAACGGGGGTCGCAAAGCTGTAGGCAAAAACATTGTCCTTGCCTATGCCGCTTTCAAAGGTCAGGCGCGCAGCCAGAATGTTCGTCACAGCACCGCCGCGGCTGTAGCCGCAGACCCAGAGCCTGACACGGTCCTTTTCAAAGCCGCGCCGCTCGATATACTCCATTACAGCAGCGTATGCTATATCCGCCGCTGCCTTGAAGCCCGCCGCGTGGTCGGGGTATGCGTCCTCAACGGCGTGGGCGTTGCTGACCCACTCGCCGCCGTAGTGGTGACTGCGGATAACGACGGGGATGAGAAAGCTGTCGTCAGGCAGCTTTTTTGCCGCGATCATATAGCCGCAGGTGTCCTCGCAGCTTTGCTGATCGTCGAAGCGAAAGCTCTCGACCGTGCGGTCGTCGCAGCCGATAGCGACCAGAGCGGAGCGCGTGTGCCTGTCGCCGTCGTTTTCATAGGTGAACGCGCTCATCGTAAGCCCCAGCGACATTATCGCAAGCTCGTGGTTATACGAGCAGGCCGAACGCAGGAAAAAGCTGTCGGAGTATTTGAATTTGAGCTGTCCGATATCCTTCGGCTTTTCCTGCTTGGATATCATGACATCTATCGACACCTCGCCGGAGAACGGCGTGCCGTTTGTTCCGTCAAAATAAAATTTAAGCTCGGTCATGATAAAACCTCCGTGGCATGCTTTTACTATTTTAGTATAATATTATTTTTCAATTAAAGCAAGAGCATAAAATTAACACATTCGGTATTGACACGGGTGCTTTGACAGAGTATATTAACTGTGCTAATGCAAACCACACAGTTTGCGCGGGAACTTTTTTCACTTCGGAACGTAGTAACATCCGAAAGGAGCTGCATTTTATGAAAACAAAGCTTACAAAAATCATGTATATTGTGACGCCGGTGGCGCTCGTTGTGCTGCTGGGGCTCAATATATTCACAATGGCAAGGGTCAAGGCGCTGGAGGACGCGGGCTTTGACGACGGCGAGACCGAGGACGTTGCGCAGGAAAACGACGTGACCATCGGCAGCGAGTACGTCATAAGGGCGACGACGCAGATATCCGATGCCTATAAGTCGGGCGATGCATCCAAGCTCTCCGACAAGGATAAGGAAACGCTCGACATGGCAAAGAAGGTGCTCGACGAGATAATCACCGACGGCATGAGCGACTACGAAAAGGAGCTTGCCGTTTACAAGTGGATGTGCGAAAACATCGGCTTTGACGACGGCTCGCTGGCCGTTATCCCCGACGAGGACGACGCTGTCGTCGATAATCCCCACGGCGTTCTGCAGAACCATAAGGCCGTCTGCGTCGGCTACGCCACGACCTTCAGGCTGTTCATGCAGATGCTGGATATAGACTGCATGGTCGTGCACGACTCGTATCTGTCGCACACATGGGATCTCGTTAAGCTCGACGGGGAGTGGTACCACACCGATATCTATTCCGACGCGGATTCCAAGGGCAATTTCGCGCACTTTAACCTTGACGACAACTCGATGATAAATATGCAGGAATGGAACACCGACTTCTTCCCCGCAGCTGAGGGCTATAAGTACAACTACGCCTACATTAACAGGGTCGAGTGCAAGGATATCTACAGCATCCCCGAGCAGGTACGCACCGCCATCGACGCGAAAAACAGCGTCGTGAGCCTCGATATGGGCAAGGATATGAGTGACGATGCCTTCACCGTTATCGAGCTCATCATGGAGCAGATACAGAACGCCGTTGCAGGCGACAGCCGCATCATGAACCTGTACTGGAGCTGGCTGAGCACAGAGGACGGCGACAACATCTTCACCGTGTACATAAGCTATTACAGCGACGATGACAATAACGGCGAGGATCCCGACATAAACGGCCTTGACGATGAAACTCAGCAGAAGATAAACGATGCCGTCAGCAAATATTTCGGCGATATTGCGGGCGGTGACGGCGATGTCACGAACAGCACAGTTATCCTTGGCTGCGACGGAAAGACGGTGATCGGCTGATGAAAAGAATAATTTGTCTCATCTGCGCCGCGGCGCTGTGCCTTTCGCTGTGCGCCTGCGGCAAGCCAAGCGAAGCGATAGACATGCAGGCGCTCGAAAAAAGCATGCTCGAGGCCGACAAGAGCCTGCCCGAGATGAAAATTTCGGGAAGCTGGGACGAAAATGCCGAAAAAGCCTTTTCATATATATCCGATATGGAGTATAATAAAATTCGCGGCTTTTTCCTCGCCTATGCCGCAGACGGCATGGCATATGAGATAGCCGTCGTGCAGCTCAAGGAGCAGAACGACGTTGTGGAGCTGGGCGTGAGCCTCAGCAAGCACGTTGATTCCCGCGTGCAGATGTACAAAACCTACGAGCCCGATCAGGTGGAGCGTGCACAGAACGCCACGATCAAGACCATCGGCGACTGCGTCCTGCTCATAATGTGCGACGGACAGCAGAACGTGGAAACGGCGTTCAAAAACTTTACTAAGTAACGGAGAGACACACATGGTATTCAGCAGTACGATATTTCTTTGCGTTTATCTGCCCCTTGTTTTGCTGGGGTATTACATCTGTCCCAAGAAGGGACGAAACCTGTTTCTGCTGATAGTCAGCCTTGTGTTCTACGCATGGGGCGAGCCGAAATACGTTTTTCTGATGATGTTCTCCATCGTCATAAACTACGCTTTCGGTCTGCTCATGGACAAGCACCGCGGTGACCCGAAGCGCCTGAAGCTCATGCTCGTGCTCTCGGTCATCATCGATCTCGGGCTTCTGAGCGTATTCAAGTACACCGACTTCATCATAACGAACGTAAACTCTATATTCAGCACCGGCTTTGACCTTCTGAATATAGCCCTGCCCATCGGCATATCGTTCTACACCTTCCAGGCGATGAGCTACACCATCGACGTCTACCGCGACGATGTGAGAGTTCAGCGAAACCTCATCGACTTCGGCATGTACATCACCATGTTCCCGCAGCTCATAGCCGGCCCCATCGTCCGCTATTCCGATGTTCAGGATCAGCTTGCCGAGCGCCGCGTCACGACTGACGACTTTTCCGCGGGCATTATGCGCTTCGTTGTCGGCCTCGGCAAAAAGGTGCTGCTGGCAAATCAGATGGGCGCTGTGTGGTCTGGCATATACGCCCTCGGCGGCGACGTTTCGGCGCTCATGGCATGGACGGGCGCGGCGGCGTACACCTTCCAGATATACTTTGACTTCTCCGGCTATTCCGACATGGCCATAGGCCTCGGCAGGATGTTCGGCTTCAAGTTCCCCGAAAACTTCCGCTATCCCTATGAATCCGTGTCGATAACCGACTTCTGGCGGCGCTGGCACATTACCCTGAGCACATGGTTCAAGGAGTATCTCTACATCCCACTCGGCGGCAACCGCCGCGGCCTTGCGCGTCAGGCGCTGAACCTGCTGATAGTCTGGACGCTCACCGGCTTCTGGCACGGAGCGGGCTGGAACTTCGTTATGTGGGGCCTGTACTACTTCCTGATCCTGTTTATCGAAAAGCTGTTCCTGCTCAAGGCGCTCGATAAGCTGCCGAAGCTGCTGCGCCATGTATACGCGCTGCTGCTCATCGTTATCGGCTGGGTCATATTCGCAAGCGACGATGTGAGCGTGCTGCTGCCCTACCTCGGCTCGATGTTCGGCGCAAACGGCGCTCTCGGCGGCATGGATGTCTACACGCTGGCGACCAAGGCCGTGCTCATCGTCATCTGCTGCATCGCCTCCACGGAGCTGCCCAAAAAGCTCTTCCTGAGCTGTACCGGCGCAATGAACGAAAAGGCGGCCTTCGTCCTCAAGAGCGTTCTGACGCTGGCGCTGCTGGCACTGAGCATGGTCTTCCTCATCGGCGACAGCTACAATCCCTTCCTTTATTTCAGGTTTTAAGAGGTGAGCGTAATGAAAAAACTGCATATTGCGCTTATTGCGCTCTTTCTGGCCGTCATAGTTCTCCCCTCGGCATTCGTCTTTGCAGGGGATGACAGGAGCTTTTCGGATAACGAGAACCGCATGCTGCAAACAGCGCCGGAGCTCACGCTATCAAGCATACTTGACGGCAGCTTTCAGAATAAGATAACCGACTACATCTCCGACCAGTTCCCCGCACGCGACACATGGACGCAGCTCGGAACACAGGTGAAAAAGCTCCTCGGCTTTAAGGACATAGGCGGCGCGTACCTCGGCGAGGACGGCTATTACATTGAAAAGATAACGCCCGACAGCGTTGATGAAGCAAATCTCAGCCGCAACCTCTCGCTCGTGTCCGACTTTGTGAGCGCAAACAAGGACATTCCGACGACGATGCTGCTCGTTCCGGCAACGGGAACGGTCATGAGCGACAAGCTTCCGGCTCACGCGCAGATGTACGATGCACAGAAGCTGTACGAGACGGTGAAGGCCGCGCTTCCTGATGTGAGCTTCCCCGACCTGTACTCGGCGCTCACGGAGGCCAAGGCATCCCAGCAGGTCTATTACCGCACCGACCACCACTGGACATGGTACGGCGCGCACACGGCGTATAAAACGCTGCTGCCGGACGGAAAGTACGACGCAGCCCCCGAGCTTTTCTCCGACAGCTTCCTCGGTACGACCTACTCTAAGACCCTCGATCCGGCGGCACAGCCCGACGAGGTGTATATCTCCAAGGTCTCCGATGATGTCACCGTCACTGCCGACGGCAAGGAGATACCGCTGTACAATACGTCCGCTGCCGGTGAAAAGGACAAGTACACCGTCTTTTTCGGCGGAAACTACGGCGAGACGACGATATCCGGCGGCTGCAAAAACGGGAAAACGATTCTCATTATAAAGGACTCGTTTGCAAACAGCCTCGTGCCCTTCCTCACGGCTGATTATGAGAATATCATCATGCTCGACCTGCGCTACTACATGGGCTCGGCGCAGCAGCTCATATCAGAGCGCGGCGTGGATGAGATCCTCTTCGTGTGCGAGATGAGCAGCTTTGCAAACGACAGGAATATGGTCAAATTGGGGTTTTAAAAAATGAAAAAGATAAAAAGATTTGCGGCGGCATTTCTGGCCGTGCTGATGCTCGTGGGCGTGATGCCCGTATCGGCGCATGCCGACGGCGATAAGCTCATCGCCCTCACCTTTGATGACGGCCCCTCGGGGAAGAACACAGCCCGACTGCTCGACGGCTTAAAGGAGCGCGGCGCACACTGCACCTTCTTCTACGTCGGACAGATGGTCGAAAATAACCCGGGCCTCGTAAAGCGTGCGTGGGAGGAGGGGCACGAGATAGCCAGCCACACCTACTCCCATCCGCAGATGACAAAGAAGACCGACGCACAGATACGGCAGGAGCTTCAGAAAAACGACGCGCTGCTCGACAAGGCGCTCGGGCTCGATTTCAGCTATATGCTCCGCCCGCCCTACGGCGATTATAACCAGCGCACCCTCGCGGCCTCGAACACGCCCTGCTTCTTCTGGTCGATGGACACCTACGACTGGAAGAGCCTGAACGCGGACTCAGTCTACCGCGAGTTCATAAAGCAGGCACGCGACGGCTCGATAGCGCTGCTGCATGACACGCACGCGACCTCGGTCACGGCGGCTCTGCGTGCTATCGACACGCTTCAGGCTCAGGGCTACAAGTTCGTGACCCTCAGCGAAATGTTCATGCGCCGCGGCATAAGCCTCGAAAACGGCAAGATATATTTCAACGCCTTCCCCGGCAAGAACGGAACGGCGGCGGCGACGGTGCAGCCCTCCGTGAGCGTTAAGGACGGGCTCATCACAATGCAGGGCGACAGTCGCGGCAGCGTTTACTACACGCTCGACGGCAGCCTCCCCACACCGAAGAATGCGATAAAATACACAGGCCCCTTTGCCGTCAAGGCGAACACCGTCATCAGGGCGCAGAGCGTCGTCAAATGGAACGGCATACGCTCTGACGAGACACAGGTGACCTATTCCGAGCGCGGCAACCTCTTTGCCGACGTTAAGCCGAACGACTGGTGCTATAAGGATATCGACCGCGTCGTTGCCGACGGCATATTCAACGGCACGGCGAAAAACGTGTTCTCGCCGAACGAAAAGCTCACCCGCGCCATGCTTGCGACGGTGCTCTACCGCGCAGCGGGAAAGCCCGAGGTCAGCGGCGAGCTGGCGTATGCCGATGCTCCCGAGGCCGGAAGCTGGTGCTATGACGCGCTCGTCTGGGCGAGTGAAAACGGCATAGTCCGCGGCTACGCCGACGGCTGTGTCCGCCCGAGCTGGAATATAGGCCGCGCAGAGCTTGCCTGCATGATAGCCCGCTATCTCGGCGTTTCCGGCAGGGATCTTGAGAGCCTTGACGATGTGCTCTCATCCTTCTCCGATGCTGACAAGGTGCCCGAGGGCATGAGAAGCGAGGTAAACGCCGTGTGCGCGCTGGGTATAATGAAGGGAACAGCCGACGGAGCTCTCACGCCTGACAGCCCGTCCACCCGCGCCCAGACCGCCGTCATGCTTGGCCGCATGCTCGACCTGTGACAAAATAACACGTCCCCTGTGCAGGAAGCTGCACAGGGGACATTGCATTATTAGAGGCAAAGCAAAAACCTCGACCAGGTGACGGTTTTCAGGCTTGCCTAATTACGATTACTTACTGAGCTAACCGCTTGCCGCAGCGCTCTTTCTGCGTCTATGTATAGCGTCTGCCGCGAGATATGTCAAGGCAGGCGCTTATTTTTCCGGCCACGGGACGGGGGTCTGTCCCTTATCGACGATGAGGTAGGCCTTCTGCGCTATACGCGCCATGGGAGCGTCGGACAGCGAGTCGGAGTAGAACGCCTCGGTCACGGCATTGGGATGCGCCTCGTAAAATCTGCGCACCTTTTCCTCTCCGTGGCAGTTTTTGCCGTGCATTTTGCCCGTGTGCTTATCCATGGGCGAGGCGATTAGCTCTATCCCGAGCCTGTCGGTCATGGGGCGGACGACGAACTCCGGCGAGGCGGAGATGACTATATCGTCCTTGCTGTGCTGCGCACGGTACCACGGAGCTATCCAACTCTCGTGCTCGTCCCAGTAGAGCTTCAGAACCGCGTCAATGTCGTCGATGCGGCGCACAAAGCTGAAGATATTTTCCTTGAGCGTTTCCTTGGGGATGAGCTTCAGAAGATATGCAAGCCCGATGACGGCCATCCTCGGCAGCCAGAGCAGCAGCGCCGACGGGTGACGGCGCATATACCACTTGACGAAGGTCACCGAGGAGTCGGGATAAAAAATAGTCTTGTCAAAATCGTATGTATTCATAGTTTATTTTACCTTATATATTCCGTATGCCCTGCATACCGAGAGCATGAACGCGATAGTGTCCGCGCTTACGGCGGCGATCATGCCGATGCTGCCGAAAGCGGCCAGCAGCGCAACGGCGAGCTTCACGAGCAGCGCAAGCGCGAAAATGAGCCGAACGGTCCTGCTCGTTTTCCGGCATATGCTCAGCGCCAGCGGCAGCTTGCGTATATCGTCGCTCATGATGAGTATGCCCGACTTCGAGGCGGGAGCTGCGGCGTTCAGAGCGCCCATGGCAACGCCGGCATCGGCGCGGCTGAGCACCTTCGCGTCGCTCACCGCATCGCCCACGAAAGCGAGCTTGCCGGTGTGCTTTTCGCGCAGCAGCTCACCGACGGCGACGACCTTGTCCTCGGGGAGAAGCTCCGCCATAACGTCCGATACGCCCAGAGCACGTCCCACGGCCTTGCCGACGCGCTCGGTATCGCCCGTGAGCAGCACCGCCTTTTCAATGCCGAGGGCGTACAGCTCGCGCACCGCGTCCTTTGCGCCGTCCTTGACCCTGTCGTCGATGATTATATAGCCGTAATATATTCCGGCGGCGGCGACGTGCACGACGGACAGATGTCTGTCCGTGCGGTCGCACTTGATGCCGTTTGTGTTCATGAGCGCCGTGTTTCCGACGAGCACCTTCCTGCCGTAGACCTCGGCCTCCACGCCGCGGCCTGCAAGCTCACGCACGTTTTTGACCTGCTCGGGGTCTACGACCGTTGTGCTTGCTCTGCGCAGCGACAGGGCGATGGGGTGGCTCGAGTGACACTCGGCAGCCGCCGCGAGCGAAACAAGGTCTGCGCTGCTTATGCCGCGGGGCTCAACGCCGATAACGGAAAAGCTGCCCTCCGTCACTGTGCCGGTCTTATCCATGACCAGCGTCGCCGAAGCGGAGAGCTTTTCAAGCTCCGATTTGCTGCGGATGACTATGCCGTGCCCGACGGCGGTGCTCAGACCCGCAAAATACGCCATGGATGACGCGATGAGCGGCGTTGTGAGCGAGGCCGAGGCGAGGAATATCAGTCCCCTGTGCGTCCAGACGAGCCAGTCGTCGGTGATGATCGAGGGTATGACGGCCAGCGCGACGGCAAGAAGCGTGATAACAGGCGTAAACAGCTTCGAGACCCGCGCAAAGCGGGCTTCGCGCTTTGAAACGCTCTTTGGCGCGTGCTCGACGATCTCCGCCGTGCGCAGGAGCGTCGAGTTGTTGTACAGCCCCGTGACGCGGATCTTCAGCGTGCTTCCGAGGTTCACGCAGCCGGAGACGACCTCGTTTCCGACACCAACGTCGATGGGGTCTCTGTCGCCTGTGTAGGCCGAGGCATCGACTGAGCTGCTGCCGTCAACGACAATGCCGTCGAGGGGGATAAGCTCGTTTTTGCCGACCGTCATGACCGTTCCGGGGCGGATGCGCTCGGGTGAGACCATGTTTATGCGCCCGTCCTGCTCGACCGCGACGTACTCGGGGCGCAGGTAGGCAAGATACGGCGTGTGCTTATGGCTTTTTCCGGCGAAGATGTGCTCAAAGCAGCTTCCGACATTGAAGGCGACGAGAACGAAAAAGGCCTCGCTGAAGTTCTGCATGCAGCTCGTTCCGATGCAGGCGAGGACGATGAGCATATCATATGACAGCACGTTTCCGCGCAGAAGCTTCTCGACCGCCTTGCGCAGCGGGCTGAACGCGGCGGCGAGCACCGGCACGATGCCCAATGCGAGCGTCAGCCATTTGGAAAGATTGACATACGCTGCGCTTACCGCCGAGGCTGCGATAAACAGTGCAAGAGCTATGCCCAGCGGCAGCAGCTCGCGCTCAAGCTCGATGCGTGCGGGGTCGCTCCGGCGTATATCCTTGTGCTTCATTGTCCGGCCTCCTGTCGAATATAAATCTCCATATTAATAATTATATAATGCCTGTCAAATCCGCATACACATAATTTTAACAAATGATTTTATTCCTTGACATAATAATGCTCAAATGTTATGATAAAATAAATATAATTATATTGTATAACAGGAGGTGCGCCGCTTGAGAGGCTCGATGCTCAAGGAGATCCTTCAGGAGCAGGGGATAAGCATAAGCGAGCTTGCCCGAAGGCTGAATGTTTCCGCCCAGACGCTTTACAGTATGGTAAAGCGCGATAATCAGAAGGTCGATTTCGACATGATGATGCACATCTGCAAGCAGCTCAACGTTCCCGTCGAGCGCCTGTGCGAGGATACAACGCTGCCCAAAATGCCCGATCTGCGCGAGTGGCAGTTTATCGGCAAATACAGGCGGCTGTCCGACAGCGGCAGGGAGCTTGTCGATATGGTCATCGACCATGAGCTCGGACGCGGCGAGGAAGCTCCCGCGCAGCAGAGCGAGGACAGCAGAGTGATACCGCTTTACCTCACTCCGGCGGCTGCCGGCTATGCGTCACCGGCGCTTGGCGACGATTATGAGGATTACACGGTCGATAAAAGCTCGCCCGCCGACTTTGCCGTGCGCATCGACGGCGACAGCATGGAGCCGTATATAAGCGACGGCTCGGTAGCCCTGTGCAAGCGCGGCGCTATCATCCACGACGGAGATGTCGGCCTGTTTTTCGTTGACGGCGACATGAAGTGCAAGCAGTATTGTCAGGACTACAGCGGAAACGTCTACCTGTTTTCGGCAAACCGTGCACGGAGCGATGCCGACGTTACCATCAGGGCAAGCTCCGGAATCACGCTCATGTGCTTTGGCAAGGTGCTGCTGGATAAGAGCATACCGCTGCCGGAAATGGGGTGAGGCAATGACGTTTGAAAACAAGCTGCCCGCAGGCTATGAGACGTGCACGGTCGATCTTGACGCGGATAAAAAGCTTAAAATCAAAATTTACGCGGCATCGGGCGCTGCCGCAGCCGTGCTGATCGTGCTCGGCTGCCTGATAAAGGACATAAGCCTGCTGTTTGACGCAGCGGGTGCCTTCGCGCTGATAATAAGATTCATACTCATTGTGCTTATCATTGCCGCAAGCCTTATAGGACAGGAGTATTTAAAATGCCTTATCCTCGGCAGGCTCACATCAAAGCCTGCGCGTGTCGTGCGCGGCAGACTGAGCGCATGGATAGAATACAAATGCTGGCTGGACAGAAAGAGCTATGTCATCATGAGCCTCGCACCGGCTGCCGCCGTGTGCCTTGTGATGCTCCTGCTCATGCTCGTTCTGCCGGATAAGCTTTTCTGGCAGTGCTATGTGATATTTACCGTCAACCTCGCGGGAGCGGCGGGCGACGTGTATATTGCGTACAGGCTTTTCAGAGAAAAGCGCGAGGTGCGCGTAAAAAATGAGGGATATAATATTTTGATCGCAACGGAGAAAAAGAATTAATGCAGATAAGCGAACAGATACTCGGCATGAAGGACCAGTGCGTGAAGCTGCGCAGGGATCTGCACAGGATACCCGAGATAGGCTTTGAGCTTCCGCAGACACACGAATACATAAGACCCATACTTGAAGCCTGCCGCCCCGACGAGCTGAAGGTTCTGGCGGAAACGGGCTTCAAGGCGGTGTTCCGCGCCAAGGGAGCCACGCGCACGATAGCCTTCCGCGCCGACATGGACGGCATGAAAAACACGGAGGAGAACCGCTTCCGCTTCCGCTCGCGCAGCAAGGGCGTGATGCACGGCTGCGGCCACGACGGGCACATGACGATACTCCTGCTGCTTGCAAGGTGGATATCGCTCAACCGCGATAAGCTCAAATGCAACGTCGTGCTGCTCTTCCAGCCGGGTGAAGAGGGCTGGGGCGGCGCAAAAAGAATGATCGACGAGGGCGCGCTGGAAAACCCAAAGGTGGACCGTATTTACGGACTGCATCTGTGGCCGACCGTGCCCAAGGGCAAGATCGGCATACGCTGGTCAAACCTCATGGCGCAGACGAGCGATTTCGAGATAAAGGTGCACGGCAAAAGCGCCCATGCCTCCACGCCGCAGATGGGCATCGACGCGATAGTCGTCGCCGCCGAGCTCATAACGATGATACAGTCGGTCATAACACGCGACGTTGACCCGCATCAGGACGCGCTGCTGACCCTCGGCAAGATATCCGGCGGAACGTCGCACAACGTCATAGCCGAGGAGGTCAGCATGTACGGTACGCTGCGCGTTTTCAGCAACGAGCTGTACGATAAGCTGATGCGCCAGATAATCGCGCTGCTAAAGGGACTTGAGATGGCCACGGGAGCCGGTATTTCAATGAAAACGATAGTCCATTACCCGTATGTTGCAAATCCGCGTCCGCTGGTCGAGCATTTTTACACCGTGCTCGACTCGATGGACGACGTTGTGCTCGTCGAGCCCGTCATGGCGGCGGAGGATTTTGCCGAATATCAGCAGAAGGTCGAAGGCATGTTCATGTTTCTCGGCATAAACGGGGGCAGGGGCGGTGCGCCGCTGCACAGCAGTAAGTTTGACTTTGACGAGGAGGCGCTCCTTGTCGGAGTCGAGGCATTCAAAAGAATATTGGAGGGTGAAAATTATGCATGACGAAGTATCAATTGAGAAAAAAATGCCCAACAGGGTGGACGGTACGCTGCGTAAATTTGCGCTTCGTGTGCCGGAATGCATATATAAATGCAGCGGTATACTCGTATTCGGAAAGCGCATCAAATCGCTCGTATTTTCAACCGACCTGAGCATAATCAGGAACGTCAACGCCGACGCTATTCTGGCGGTGTATCCCTTTACGCCGCAGCCGGTGATAACTCAGGCGCTGCTCACCGCGGCGGATATCCCCGTGTTCTCCGGCGTTGGCGGCGGCCTCACGCAGGGGCAGCGGGCGATAAACCTCGCCATGTTTGCCGAGATGCAGGGCGCGACCGGCGTTGTGCTCAACGACCCGACCTCGGACGAGGTGCTCTCGCTCGTGCGCCACACGGTCGATATCCCCGTCGTTATAACGATTGCACGCAAGGATGTCGATATCGAGGCGCGCCTTGCCGCCGGTGCGGATATCTTCAATGTCTCCGCTGCTGCCGATACTCCGGCGGTCGTGCGCAGAATAAAGGAGAGCCATCCCGACGTGCCGGTCATTGCGACCGGCGGTCCGACCGAGGAGAGCATAATGCAGACCATCGCGGCAGGCGCAAACGCCATCACATGGACGCCCCCCTCCAACGGCGAGGTGTTCCGCGACATCATGGCGGCATACAGAGAAGGAAAACCGCATCCGTGATAAAAA
>CAVDFD010000035.1:0-12710 GCA_963608145.1 Bacteroidaceae bacterium
TATGCGTAGCGGCCGGACTTCATCATCTGCTCCTGAGCCATCTTGTAGTGGCGGGACTTGTTGCCCCAGTAGCCCTTTGCCAGACCAAGGATCTTGTTTCTATGTTTACGGGTCATCATTGCGCCCTTAACTCTTGCCATTTGTAATTCCTCCTATCAGTAACAGTCAGCCCTTATTATTTGTAAGGGATCATCTTTTTGATGGTTGCCTCGTTGGTAACGTCAGCGATCGCGCCGGAACGCAGACGGCGGCAGCGCTTGGTGTCCTTCTTGGTGAGGATATGGCTCTTGAACGCATGAGCACGCTTTACTTTACCGGTCTTGGTGAGATTGAATCTCTTCTTAGCACCGCTGTGGGTCTTAAGTTTAGGCATAGTTATTTTCTCCTTCCGTATGCTGCTATTATCAGAATCGTCTCTGTAATAACCTGTCAGTTGTTTTCATCCGCCTTGGCTGCGGCCTCAGCCTCTGCCTTCTTTTTGGCGGCTTCCTTCTGCGCCTTCTTGACTGCCGCGGCAGACTTCGGGGACAGGAACATGGACATATTGCGTCCTTCAAGCTTGGGGGGCTTATCAAGGTTTGCGACCTCTTCGCATCTTGCCGCGAAGTCGCGCAGGATGACCTCACCCAAATGAGTGTGCGCCATTTCTCTGCCGCGGAAGCGGATCGAGACCTTT
This sequence comes from Bacteroidaceae bacterium, assembly GCA_963608145.1. Lineage (GTDB taxonomy): Bacteria > Bacillota > Clostridia > Oscillospirales > Oscillospiraceae > F23-B02. Next base: position 677 of record CAVDFD010000035.1, read on the forward strand.
ACCCTGTCGCCGTCAGCAAGGAACTTGAGCGCACTCTTGAGCTTTGTGTTCAGGTCGTTTTCGCCGATGCTGGGAGACATGCGGATCTCCTTGACCTCCATGACACGCTGGTTCTTCTTGGCTTCCTTTTCGCGCTTGGACTGCTCGAAGCGGTATTTGCCGTAGTCCATGATCTTGCAGACGGGGGGCTTCGCCATCGGAGATATCTTGACCAGGTCAAGCTCCTTTTCCTCCGCAATCTTCATGGCGGCCTCCGCAGACATTATTCCAAGCTGCTCGCCGTCGTCACCTATAACGCGTATTTCCTTGTCGAGGATCTCTTCATTGATCTCATGATTCACGCTTGCGATTGTTAAACACCTCCATAATGCAAAAAACGGATGCTTTACAGCATCCGCGCAGACAAAGCCCCGCATGGGGCAATGCTATTGACCGAAGCGCGCCTTCTGCGGCTCGGTGAGGTCGGGGATGCCGTACCTACTTTGTTTTCAGCTTTATTAATATACCAGCACTTTTATGCATTGTCAAGACTTTTTTGAGATTTTCACGGCGGAGGAGCGCTCCGCCGTGGGTAATTTAATCCTTATCTCTGCCGTGGAATGCATAATAGGCAAAATACGCCGCTGCGCCGCCCGTGAGCACGCTCCATATGCTTGCCCAGCTCTGCGCTCTCGGCGCGATGAAATACGAACCCGCAGCCAGCAGCACCGCCGACAGTATGAGCCCTATTACGCTGAGCATTCTGCTTGGCTTACGCATTTTCGCGCTCGAGCTCCATGGCGAGCTTGACGATGCGGCTCGTTCCGAGGCGTGTTGCGCCGAGAGCGATGAAGTCCTCCGCGTCCTCAAGCGAGGCGATGCCGCCAGCGGCCTTGACCTGAAGCGTATCGGGGCTGAAGCGGCGCAGGAGCTCAACGTCGTGGCGGGTAGCGCCGCCCTTGCTGAAGCCGGTCGAGGTCTTTATGAAGTCGGCGCCGCACTCGGAAACGATGGTGCAAAGGCGCATTTTTTCCTCGTCGGTCAGCAGGCAGCATTCGATTATCACCTTGAGCACCTTGCCGAGGCAGGAGCGGCGCACGGCCTTGATATCCTCCGCGACATCCTCCCAGCAGCCGTCCTTGACCATGGAGAGGTTTATGACCATGTCGATCTCATCGGCTCCGTTTGCAACGGCATCGGCAGCCTCGAACGCCTTTGCCGCGGAGGACATATAGCCGTTGGGAAAGCCGATAACGGTGCATATCTTCATTCTGTCGCCGACATAGCGCTTTGCGCCGGGAACATGGCAGGGCGGAATGCACACCGAGGCGCAGCCGTATTTTATCGCCTGATCGCAGAGCTTTCTGATCTCGGCCTCCGTGCAGTCAACGCGCAGAAGGGTGTGGTCGCAGTAAGATAAAAGTTCCTTTATATCCATGAGTTATGTTCCTTTCGAAAAAACGTTGACATCATTATATTTCATTCCGTCGTCATATTCAAGCGTTTATGCCTAATATAATCTAACAAAACATTATAAGGACAGGAACGAATATATGGATGAAAACACAAGCACGAATTTTGCGCAGCTCATAGGTAGCATGGCCGCGCCGCCGGTATTTTCGCACGCCTCCCGCGGTGAGAGCTTCTACACCTTCCCGCTCGAGGTCTCACGGCTGTCCGGCACTGCGGACACCATAAACATCATATCGCGCCGTGAGCTTTTGGACGGCATCGAAGCGTCGGACGTTGAAAAGCTCTGCATAACGGGAGAGCTCAGATCGTTTAACAACAAAAGCGGCGAGGGCGCGAGGCTCGTCATAACGGTGTTCGCAAAGGAGATATGTCCGACAACCGGCGAGGATATGAACCTCATACATCTGACGGGCACGCTGTGCAAGCCGCCGAACCTGCGTGTGACTCCGATGGGCAGAGACATCTGCGACCTCATGCTGGCGGTAAACCGCCGCTACGGGCGCTCGGACTACCTGCCGTGCATCACCTGGGGACTTCGCGCACGCGAGGCCGCATACTGGGACACGGGCACGACGGTGTCGCTCGAGGGTCGCATACAGAGCCGCCGCTACATAAAGCTCATAGGCGGCGAGCCTGTCGAAAAGACCGCCTTCGAGGTCTCCGTAACGGAGATCGAGGAGCTGTGAAAAAATGCTGCACCCGCAAAAATGCGGGGCAGCATTTTCAGCATTTATTACAGATCGTTAAGGCAGATATCCGCAAGGCTCTCGCGCCTTACGGCGATATAGCTCTCGCCGCCGGAGAGCATGACAATCGGCGGGCGCGGCACGCGGTTGTAGTTTGATGCCATGGAGTAGTTATACGCGCCCGTTGTACACACGGCAACGGTATCGCCGCGCTTTATGCTCTCTGGCAGCAGGATATCCTCCTGAATTATATCTCCGCTTTCGCAGCAGCGTCCGACGAGTGAGCAGCGCATCATGCTCTCGCCCTCGTGCTCGAGCGCTGCAAGGCAGCTGTGCTTTGCGCGGTAGAGTGCAAAGCGGGGATTATCGCCCATGCCGCCGTCTACGGAAACATAGTTCTTGTATCCAGTTATGCGCTTTACGCCGCCGACGGTGTAAAGCGTCATGCCGGCATCCGCGACTATGGCGCGGCCGGGCTCCATGAGTATGTGCGGCATATCCAGACCAAGGGCGGCGCATTCGTCCTTTATTGCCTGCGCGACCTCGCCGATCTTCGTTTCGACGACAAGATACGGATCATCGTCGGTATAGCGCACTCCATAGCCGCCGCCGAGGTCGAGTTCACGCGTTGTCATGCCGTAATTATCTCTCATCAGTGCGATAAAGCGCAGCATTATGACAGCCGAGCGCTCAAAAACATTCTCGGCAAACACCTGCGAGCCGACGTGACAGTGGAAGCCTGCAAGGTCTATGTGCGGCATGGACATCGCCTTTGCCGCAAAGGGCTCGGCCTGACCGGTCTCTATGGAAACGCCGAACTTGGAATCGACGCCGCCTGTTGCCATGGCCTCATAGGTGTGAGGGTCTATGCCCGGGGTCAGACGCAGCAGCGCCTTCTGAACGACACCACGCCGCGCCGCCTCTGCCTCGACAGCATCAAGCTCATCCTCGTTATCTATGACAAAGCAGCCGACACCGCTGTCCATTGCAAAGGCGATATCCTCCGCGGTCTTGTTATTTCCGTGGAAATATGCGTTTTCAAGCGGATATCCGGCAAGCCTTGCCGTGTATATCTCGCCAGAGGAGACAACATCTATGCCCATGCCCTCCTCGCGCATTATCTCGTAGATTTTTTTAAAGGAGTTTGCCTTGCTCGCATAAAGCGCCTTTGAACCCTCGCCGAAATGCTTTTTGAATGCCTCGCAGTATACGCGGCAGTTTTCGCGCACTCTGTCCTCGTCAATGAGGTACAGCGGCGTTCCGTAGCTTTCGGCAAGCTCCCTCACATCCTGACCGGCAAAGCGGAGAGCTCCGTCCTCGCCGCGGCTGATGTTTTCGCAGATCATGACAAATTCCTCTTTTTTCTACAGTTTTGCCGCATCGTCGCGGCATGCGCGTATTATAGCTGACAATTTCCTGACATTCAAGTATAAAAATTTTTCATATCAGTGTCATTTTCTCGGCGGTATTATCTCGATCCAGTAGCCGTCGGGATCCTCGATGAAATAGATGCCCATTCCGGGATTTTCAAAGCATATGCAGCCGAGCGCTTCATGCTTTGCATGAGCCTTTTCCATATCGTCGGCGACGAATGCGAGGTGGAACTCCTGCTCGCCGAGATCATACGGCGTGTCGCGGTCGCGCAGCCATGTGAGTTCAAGGGTGAAGCCGGTCACGCCGTCGCCGAGGAAAACCAGCTTATAGCTTCCGTCAGCCGCGTTTTTCTCGCGCACCGGTTTTAAGCCAAGCGCCTCGTCGTAGAACTTGAGACTGCGCTCAAGGTCAAACACATTAAAATTAAAATGATTGAATGAAAACATACCGCACCTCCTGCGTTTATTTGGCTTGTATTTTATTATGTTTCTGCGCACAATGCAAGCAAAAAAACTTGTTGGCATTTGCCCTCGTTTGTTTTATAATGTAAACTGAATATTATTAATTATGTGCGGAGATATGACATGAACTATTCTGAGCTCATAGACAAATATGTTCCGGCGGACGATGTTTTTCTGTTCAATACCGGCTGCGCGGAAAAGGCCTGGCTGCTGTTCGGCTGCCATTACATTGACGAGATAAAAATGCACCGCTTTGCGGTCTGGGCTCCTAATGCGCAGGCAGTGTCGCTCGTCGGCGACTTCAACGGCTGGGAGCCCCTGCACACGCCGATGGAAAAGCGCGGAGGCATTTGGTACTGCTTCGTCGAGGGACTCTGCAACGGCGAGCTGTACAAATACTGCGTAACAACAGCCAAGGGAAAGCGCGTATGGAAATCCGATCCCTTCGCGCAGTGGTCGCAGTCGGGTGTGAACACCGCATCCATGGTGTGGACAGGCTCACACGTCTGGCACGACGCAGCGTTCATGAAAAGCCGCGCCGAGAGAAACTGCTTTGAAAGCCCCATGTCGATATACGAAATGCACCTCGGCTCGTGGAAAACGCCGGAGGGCGGCGTGAGCTATGCTGCCACTGCGCCGGAGCTTGCACGCTACTGCACCGAGATGGGTTATACGCACATCGAGCTTATGCCGCTCACGGAGTACCCCTACCCCGGCTCATGGGGCTATCAGGTCACGGGCTACTACGCGCCGACGAGCCGCTACGGAACGCCGGACGAGTTTGCCGAATTTATAGACACCCTGCACAATGCCGGCATCGGCGTTATCATGGACTGGGTCCCCGCGCACTTTCCGCGTGACGAGCACGGGCTTGCCGAGTTTGACGGCACTCGCCTTTACGAGTGCAAGGAGGAGCGGATGGCCTCGCACCCCGAGTGGGGCACGCTGATATTCGACTACGACATGCCGGAGGTGCAGTCGTTTCTCATATCCTCGGCCTGCTTTTTCTTTGAAAGATACCACATCGACGGTATTCGCGTTGATGCGGTGTCCTCGATGCTGTATCTTAACTATGGCCGCAAGGACGGAGAATACACCAAAAACCGCGAGGGCGGCAACATAAATCTCGGCGCTGTCAGCTTTCTGCGGAAGCTCAACACCGCCGTTCTGTCAAGCTTCCCCGGTGCTGTCACTATCGCCGAGGAATCGACCGCATACCCCATGGTGACCATGCCGCCCTCCGTCGGCGGGCTCGGCTTCAGCTTCAAGTGGGACATGGGCTATATGCACGATACGCTCGACTACTTCTCTGCCGATCCCCTGTTCCGCAAGGGCTGCCACGATAAGCTGACGTTTTCCATGATGTACGCATTTTCCGAAAACTTCATTCTCGCCTACTCTCACGACGAGGTCGTACACGGGAAAAAGTCAATGCTGGACAAGATGTTCGGCAGCTACGAGCAGAAGTTTGCAACCCTGCGCGCACTCTACGGCTATCAGTTTGCCCATCCGGGCAAGAAGCTGTGCTTCATGGGCTCGGAGTTCGGGCAGTTTATCGAGTGGAACTATCAGCAGGAGCTCGACTGGCTGCTGCTGGACTATCCCATGCACGAGAAGCTGCGCGAATATTACGCGGCGCTCAACGCGCTCTACTGCTCCTGCCCCGCGCTGTATGAGATAGACAAGTCATGGGACGGCTTCAAATGGCTCAACGTCAACGACAAGGCGCTCAGCTCCATCGCCTTCCTGCGCTCGGCAAAGCCCGAGAGCAAAAGCTATATCGTCTGCGCCTGCAACTTCATTCCCAATGTGCATAAGAGCTTTGTAATCGGTCTGCCGCAGCCCGGAACGCTCAGAGAAATTCTCTCGAGCGACGACGTGAAATTCGGCGGCAGCGGTTTACATAACAAAAAAGCCATACACAGCCGCGGCACCGGCTTTGATGAGCATCCATACAGTGCGGTCATTGACCTTCCCCCGCTGTCGGCTGTTTATTTTGAATACATTCCGGAAAGGGTGACTTATAAAAATGAAAAAGCAGTTCAAAAGCATACTAAATGAAAAGGGTCGTAAGGAGCTGCCCAACATTTTGCTTGCGGCGGCTGAATGCGCCCCGCTTTCAAAAACGGGCGGACTTGCCGACGTTGTCGGAACGCTGCCGAAGGCGCTCAAAAAGCTCGGCTTCGACGCGAGGGTCATCACTCCGTATCACCGCTGCATAAAGGACAGGTATGCAGACCGCGTCGAGCATATGTTCGATTTTTATGTAAACCTCGGCTGGCGTACGCAGTACTGCGGCATCGAGCGTCTGCTGCTCGACGACGTGTGCATCTACCTTGTTGACAGCGAGTTTTACTTCGGCGATAAGATATACCGCGGCGGTCAGGCCGAGGGCGAGCAGTACGCCTTCTTTACCCGCGCCGTGCTCGATGCCATACCCAACCTCGGCTTCACTCCCGAGATCGTCCACTGCAACGACTGGCACACAGCCATGCTGCCGATGCTCGCAAAAACGCAGTACGGCGGCGGGATGCAGTCCTCTCTGCGCTGGCTGCTGACGATACACAACATTGCGTATCAGGGTAAATTCGGCTTTGACTACGTTCAGGATCTGTTGGGCGTTGAGGATAAATACAACACGCCGGAGTTCATGGAGCTCAACGGCTGCGCAAGCTTTCTCAAGGCCGGCTGCGTGTTTGCCGACAGGATAAACACCGTAAGCCCCAGCTATGCCGAGGAGATCAAGACCGAATACTTCGGCGAGGGGCTCGAGGGTATTCTTTCCGCACGCTCAAACGAGCTGAGCGGCATCATAAACGGCATAGACACCCGCGTGTTCAATCCCTATACTGATCCTGCCCTGCCTGCGAGATACCACAAGGGCAGGCTGAGCGGCAAAAAGTTATGTAAACTTGAACTCCAGCGTGATTTCGGTCTTGAGCAGCGCGATGAGGCGCCGATATTCGCAATGGTCACGCGAATGACCGAGCAGAAGGGCTTTGACCTTGTCGAGCGCATGCTCGATGAGCTCATGCAGTATAACGACATGCAGTTTTTCATGCTCGGCAGCGGCGACAAAGACTACGAGCGCTTCATGCGCGAAGCGGAAAACCGCTATAAGGGAAGGCTGTGCGCCTACATAGGCTATAACGAAGAGTTATCGCACCGCGTATACGCCGGCGCTGATTTCCTGCTCATGCCCTCACGCTTCGAGCCCTGCGGCCTGTCGCAGATGATCGCCATGCGCTACGGCACTCTGCCCATTGTGCGCGAAACGGGCGGCCTGAAGGATTCCGTAAAGCCCTATAATCAGTACACCGGCGAGGGCACGGGATTTTCGTTTTCCGATTTCAACGCGCACGAGATGAAGGACGCTATGCTGCTTGCGCTCGACTGCTATCATAAGCCGGATGTAATGCGCTCGCTTATCCGTCAGGCAATGGAGGCCGATTTCAGCTTCGACCGCTCCTCCGAAGAATACGCAACGCTCTATCTATGGATGATCTGACAAGAAGGGTAAGCTGCTATCGCGCTTATGACGAGCACTGGCACGATGGGCGGCTGTACATTGAATATTACGGCGAGAAAAGCTATGAGCTCGTATTTGACGGTACGGTCTGGCAGCCGGCAGACAAGCTGCCGGAGCAGCTGCGGATATACCTAAGCTCCGCCGCCGCTATCGGTGATGCAATGGACAAATGCCTGCGCAGCGGCTGTCCGGCGGAGAAAATTTACGAATTTCTGCCGCCTGACCGCACAGGGCTTATACCTGCCGAGCTGTTCCGCATGCTCATGGACGATATGGGGCTCGGCATTGACGGTGCGATAAGCGCAGTCGTGCGCTCGTTCGGAGCTTCTCTTGCATCACAGCCGGAGCTCGATTGGCTCTTTGAGCTCCAGCCGAGGACGGCATATCTCGACAAGCTGCTGCGCGATGAGCTGAAAGTGCGCGCTTTGGCATACCACGACGCATACGACAGCTCGTTCCGCTCGCCCGCAGGCGCAGTTGAGGAGGGCACGGAGATAACATTTTCGATAGTCTCCTTCGGCGGACTTGAGTCCGCCGCTCTGTGCGTTTACGGCGACGGCTTCTCGCAGGAGATAGCCATGCAGCGCTCAGAAAACAGCTTCACTGCGCACTTTACGCCCTCCTCCCCCACTGCGCTGTTTTATAAATTCAGGCTCGACGGCGGATATCTTTGCCCCGACAGCGACGGGCACAGCTCACGTCTTGCCGGAGACGGGGACGAGGGCTTTCGCCTTACGGTATATAAGCGCGGCTTCAAAACGCCGGAGTGGTTCTGCCGCAGCACAATGTATCAGGTCTTCCCCGACCGCTTCGGCTTTTCCGACGACGGCACAGCGCAGGCCGGTATCGAATATCACCGCAGCCTCGGGCAGACGCCGGAAATGCACAGCAGCATCGCAGAGCCTGTCAAGTGGCAGCCTCGGGACGGGGAAAGGGACTACGCTCCCGATGATTTTTACGGCGGCACACTCAATGGCATACGGGACAGGCTCCCGTATCTCAAGCAGCTCGGTATCGGAACACTGTATCTCAATCCCATCGTCGAGGCGCGCTCAAACCACCGCTACGACACCTCGAGCTACGAAAGGGTCGATCCGATACTCGGCAGCGTCGAAGATTATGTAAACCTGTGCAGTGAAGCCGAAAGGCTCGGCATAAGGCTTATAAACGACGGCGTTTTCTCGCACACCGGCGCTGACAGCGTATATTTCGACCGCTACGGCGGCTACGGCGGCTCGGGTGCGCATGCAAGCAGGTCATCGCCCTATTACGGCTGGTTCGACTTCCGCTCCTATCCCGACGATTACCGCTGCTGGTGGGGCTTCAAGGATCTGCCCGAGGTCAATGAGAATGATGCAAGCTGGCAGGATTATATAATCGGCGGCGATAACAGCATCGTGAAGCTCTGGCTGCGGCGCGGTGCCGGCGGCTGGAGGCTCGATGTTGCAGACGAGCTGCCGGACGATGTGCTCGCGCTCATTCGTGAAGCGGCCAAGTCCGAAAAGCCCGACTGTGCCATCATCGGAGAGGTCTGGGAGGACGCGGTGCTCAAGGTAAGCTACGGCCACCGGCGCAGCTACGCCCTCGGCGCTGCGCTCGACAGCGTGATGAACTATCCCTTCCGTGCAGCGGTGATAAGCTTTGCCCGCGGCGAAAGCGATGCCTTTGCCCTGCGCGATTTTCTGCTTTCGCAGCAGCATAATTACCCTAAGCCCATGTACATGGCGCTCATGAATCTGCTGTCCTCGCACGATGTCGAGCGCCTGCATTCGGCTCTCGGCTCGGACTGCACGCTCAAGTCTCTCGACCGAGCAGCTCAGGCTGTGTTTAAGCTCACACCCGAGCAGTCGGAAAAGGCGGACAGGCTCCAGAAGCTGTGCGCTGCGATACAGTACTGCACGCCTGGCGTTCCCTGCCTGTACTACGGCGACGAGGAATGTCTTGACGGCGCGGGCGATCCCTTTAACCGCGCACCCTTTGAGCCCTCCGGCAAAGGTTTACATAACTTTTACGCCGAGCTTGGCAGAACGCGAAACGGCAGCGAGGCTCTGCTATCCGGCAGCGCTGAGTTTTATGCTCCCTCACCCGACGTGCTCATGATCCTGCGAGAGGCCGGAAACGAGCGTGTTCTCTGCCTTGTTAACCGAGGAGAAAGCGAGTTCCGGCTGAGAGGCTTTGACTTTGCAAAGAGCGGAAAATATTTCGTACCGCCATGCTCGGCAGAGATATATAAGTTAACATAATATAGAGAGGTGTAGATATGGATTACAGCGAGGTTCTTGCAAACGCGAAAAAGAACATAGGTCCGAACTGCAAGGTCTGCCCTGAGTGCAACGGTCTTGCCTGCGGCAATCTTATGCCCGGCCCAGGCTCGAAAGCGCCCGGCAACGGCGCAAACGACAACTGGAAGGCATGGAGAGAAATCAAGCTCAACATGGACACGATCTTCCCCGACGAGCCGGTCGATACCGGCATAGAATTTCTCGGCAGGCAGCTTTCCATGCCGCTGATCACGGCGCCGGTGGGTTCTCTGAAGGCGCAGTACAATCCCACGGACGATATACGCGACTACAACGAGTGCTGCGTCAGGGCTGCCGAAAGCTGCGGCATCGTCACGAGCTTCGGCTGCGGACTTGACCCGCGCCCGTTCCCGCACGGCTGCCAGATGAGCAAGAAGCACGGCGGCATAGCGATACCGGTCATTGACCCGCTTAATATGGAAAGCGTTATGGAAAAGCTCGACATGGTAAACGAGGCCATGCCCTTTGCCGTATCGTTCGTGGTGGACTCTGCCGGACTTCCGCATCTTAAAAAAGTAAGCCCCGATGCCGGAAGCAAGAGCGAGGAGCAGCTTCGCAGGCTGTGCGAGTACGCAAAAATGCCCATGATAATCAAGGGAATCATGACAGTGCGCGGCGCAATTAAGGCTGCGGATGCGGGAGCCGCGGCGATAATCGTTTCAAATCACGGCGGACGTGTTCTCGGCGGTGCGGCCGCTACGGCGGAGGTGCTGCCGGAGATCGTGGATGCGGTCGGCGGCAGGGTAAAGATCATTGTTGACGGCGGCATCCGCAGCGGTACGGATATCTTCCGTGCGCTCGCTGTCGGTGCGGATGCGGTGATGATCTGCCGCCCGTTCCTGATAAGCTACTACGGCGGCAGAACCGAGGGCATAATCAGCTATATCGAAAAGCTGCGTGCAGAGCTCAAGGACACGATGTATATGTGCGGTGCGCGAAAAATAAGCGATATCGACCGCACGATGATAAGGCTTTAGGCAGCAAAAATCCCCACTCCTCGGAGTGGAGATTTTTGTTGTTTCCTATTTGGTCATTAAATTGTACATCTCGACGTATTCGGGAGCCTGCATCGCGTTTTCAAGAAGCGTGTAGGTTTCTTCAAAAGTGCCTCTGCCGCTGTAGCCACCGCCGCCGGTGCTTATATAGAAGTAGCCGTTTTCGTGCCGCGTGCTCAAGCCGTTTGCTTCAAGGTATTCCGCGAGGCTGTCGAGGTTTGCGAAATACTGCTCTACCGTTGCGCGGTATCTTATTTCGACTATCTGGAAGGCATCGAGCAAGGCCTGATTGTTCATCGTCTGCTCGTATATCTCAGGATAGTTTTCCTTTGCATACAGCATATAGGAAAGGATAAAGAACTTAAATTCGGAATATGCATAATATGAGCTGCTTGCTATGCTGACATATTCCAGCCAGTTTTCAGCCGTGAGCGGCTGATCGAGGAAGTATTCGTACAGTGAAATATCCGTAAGCGAGCCCCAGCTGTATGCGGTAAACTCGTTCATCAGACCGTATATGCCATTGACATTGGAATCGACCGTCGCACCTGCTCCGACATATGTATCGTATCTGAAGCTGCGCAGGCTTTCTGGTACGATTGACGCTATCTCTTCAGTTTTATAGGTAGCGGTTTCGGGAACCATAATGTGGCTGCCCTCGCCCAGATAATAGGCTCTTTCAACAGCGAGGCTATATTCGCCTGTAGCAGGATCCTTCTTCATGTTGTACGAGCTGTTATATGATGTGTATGCATGCGACTGTTCATGAACCGCCGTGCCGATCCTGTTTAGCAGAGTCTCGTCTTGCAGCCACACCATGAAATCGCCGCCGTCTGCCTCCGTTGCACGCAGAATGTACGCCCCGTTCGGGCAATACTTATCCAGCAGCGCAAGGGCATTGTCGTGCGTCGCTGCATCCGTAGGCGACGGGACACCGCTTTCCGGCGTGGGGCAGGGATACGGGAGCTTTCCGCTGACAATATAGTCGATGTCCTCTGACGGCTCAGGCGTGGGCGCAGGGCTGGGGTCAGGTGTAGGTGTGGGATCGGGAGTTGGCGTGGGGTCGGGCGTTGGTACAGGATCGGGCGTAGGATCGGGGTCGGGAGTATTGCTGTTATAATAGCGATACAGGAATGTCACGACCTGTCCGCGGGTGCAGGTTGCGCTCGGCGAGAAGTGCGTCGTGTCCGTGCCCTTGGTTATGCCGTTTGCGACAGCCCACTGCACTGCGTCAAAG
>CAVDFD010000036.1:0-12569 GCA_963608145.1 Bacteroidaceae bacterium
CAAAAAGCCTGATAACTCAGGCGTTTTTGATGGCTATAATCCAACTCGAGGCGGGCCTTTTCTCGCTGCGGCTCGGTCACGGCGCGGCTCTGACATGCCACCGGCATGTCATTCACTCCCGCGCCGACGCTGCGCTACCCCTCGAACTCCCCCGCTGCGCGGATATCTTTACGCAGCAGCAAAGGTTTTTTGACAGGCTCAGCAGCCGAGCAGTCAGAATGGCTGCTCGGCTGCTGTGAGGATATAGTTTCAGACACTCCGGAGAATATTATGAAGCTCGTGTACGTCTGCAAGCGTATAGTCTGGCTGGCGCTCGGCAGCGTCGGCCATCTCCTTTGTTGTCTCGCCTGAGAGGACGAGCACGGAGACGGCACCCGCGTTCTGCGCGACAGCAATATCGGTGTACAGTCTGTCGCCGACGGCGCAGATGTGCTCATTGGCTATACCGGTCATCTCGGAGATAACGTCGATCATATTGCGGTTGGGCTTGCCTATATAGTTGGGCTTTACGCCGCTGGAGGCGGTGAGCAGGGCGCATATGCTGCCGCAGTCGGGCAGCACCTCATTGTGAGGCATCGGGCATACCCAGTCGGGATTTGCGGCGATGAACTCCGCGCCGCGGCGCAGGAAGTGGCAGGCCTTGTCGAGCTTTTCATACACAAGCTCGGTGTCGAAGCCCTGCACCACAACGTCAGCGCTGTCGGCATCCGTGTGGCCGTTTTCGTCGTTCACGAGGTCTATGCCGTAGCTCACAAGCTCACGGTAGAAGGCCTTTGTGCCTGCGAGATACACCTTTGCGCCCGGGTGACGCTGATTAAGGTACATACCCGTTGCCATGCCGGAGGTGAAAACATTTTCCGCCTCGCAGGGGAAGCCCAGACGGCGCAGCCTTGTGATATAGTCCGCTCCGGCGCGGGAGGAGTTATTCGTCAGGTATATGTATTTCTTCCCGAGTCTGGGCAGATCCTCCATGAGCTCTATCGCGCCCTCGTAGACATTGTCGCCGAGGTAGAGCGTTCCGTCCATGTCGAACAGAAAAAGCTCTGTATTTTTAAGCTTGTCGTAATTCATAAGCGTTCTCCTCATTTTATGAGTCTGGTCATTCTTGCAAAGGTCAGGCGGTTGCGTATCGCAGAGGATATGTCGAGAAAGTCGTCCCTGACGCTTTCGTCGATCTCAAGCTCTGCAAGAGAATGCTTTGCACCGATCTTCGTGTATAGGGCTATTAGCTCCTCGGCGGTCGGGATCGCTGCGATTATATCGCGTATCTCCTGCCAGTGGAGCTTTATGCTCTCAGGCTCGAAGCCCTTGAGAACATCGTTTTCGTTTTCCTTGAGTATGCCGTCGGCCAGAGCGCCGAATTCCTCGCGCACCCAAGCCTCGTCCAGCGGCTCGAAGGGCTTGACCTCGATGCTCTCGCGCTTTGCATACTCATGATATGCGCGTGCGCACATGATCGTACCCACGCCGACGCACTCGCCGTGCATACCGTGGGCATGCTCAAAGCCCTTGGGCTTCATCTCGACAAGATGCGCAACGAGGTGCTCAGCGCCGGACGCAGCGCGGCTGTTGGAAAGTATCTGCATCGTCAGTCCCGAGAGCATCTGCGTGTAGGCCATGGCCTCATAGTCCGGCTCCCTGCCCTCGGCAAGCTCCCGTGCGCAGCGCGCCATGATATCCAGCGCCTCCTGCGCCATGCCGCAGACCTTGCCGCAGAAATATTCGCCCGAAACGAGATGCGCGATCTTCCAGTCGGCTATGGAGACGTACTTTGCCATTATATCCTGAACGCCCGCGATGGTGAGGAACCTCGGTGCGCCGGAGACGATGTCTATATCACAGATGACCGCGTCGGCCGCCTGCATGGGTATGGATTTTTTCTGCCCGTCTATTATGATCGAGCAGATATCCGCGGTGAAGCCGTCGGATGAGACGATGGTCGGAACGGCGACAAAGGGTATGCCGAGCTTATATGCGCTGTAGCGTGCAAAGTCCATGAGCGTACCGCCGCCGACTGTGACGATATAGTCGGGTCTGCGCTCAAACAGCTTCATCATGTCCTCGATCATGCCCTTCTCGCTGTGCAGTCCCTCAGCCTTCAGAACTATCTCCTGATCGGCGGGAACGTGGGTCACGGAGGGCAGATTATATGTGTTCGTATCGTATATGACCGTGCGGAAACCGTTCAGCCCGCAGTCATTCATGTATTTGTCGAAATTTTTCAGCGCGCCGTACTCGCAGACGACGAGCTTTGTGCGCAGCTCGTGGTCGCGTCCGCATTCGCAGACACCCGTATATTTAGTGCAGTCAAGTATCATTCCGCTTTACCTCCCGAATGGATTTGATATTTTGAAAAAACAGCGAACAGAGACCTTCTTGAACGGAGCAAGGCACACTGTTCGCTGTACGCTTTACTTACCCCCGGAAAGCTGCCCGAAGGCAGCTCCCGCGAGGTGAAAGCATGAGGAGATGATCGCCTGATTACCAAGGAATTGCAGCATACAGACCTGCTGCGACCAGAGCGCCGATGATAGGTCCGAATACGGGAACGACGAGGCCGTACTTGAAGTTGCTGTCGCACTTGCCCTTGATGGGGAGAACCGCGTGAGCTATACGGGGAGCAAGGTCACGGGCAGGGTTCATCGCGTAGCCGGTCAGGCCGCCGAGGCTCATGCCGCAGGCCACGATGATGCCGAACACCAGAAGCTTGCCGGTGCCTGCGTCGAGGCCGGGAACCTGATTCAGGCCGAGGATGGCAAATACGAGAACGAAGGTGGCGACAGCCTCGGCGAAGAGGTTGCGGCCCATGTTGGGAACGGAGGGAGCCGTGCAGAAAACGCCGCGCTTGGTCGGGCCGTCCTCGGTAGCGTCGAACTGATCCTTGAACAGCAGGTAGACGATAACCGCGCCGACGAAGCCGCCGAGCATCTGAGCGACTATGTAGCCGGGTACCATTGCCCAGTCAAAGAAGCCGCCTGCCGCGAGCGCGATGGTGAGGGCGGGGTTGAAGCTTGCGCCGGATGCATTTCCGAATATGAACGCGGGAACCATGACCGCAAGACCCCATGCCAGCGTGATCTGAACGGCACCTGCGCCCTTCATGCCGGACTTGTTGAGATTTACGTTTGCAACGACGCCGTCGCCCAGAAGGATGAGCAGTGCGGTGCCGACAAATTCAGCTATATACGGTAACATTAGTTATCCTCCATTTTCTCTTGATATTTATGCCTGAGCAAGGCTCATTCCTCGTCCTTTGCCCAGCCGTAGGTGCACTTGACGGCCTTGTTCCAGCCGGCGACCTTCTTGTCGCGCTCGACAGGAGTGATCTCGGGTCCGAACACCTTGTCGATTGCCCAGTTGTTCACGACATCCTGCTTGCTCTTCCAGTAGCCGACCGCAAGACCTGCGAGGTAGGCAGCGCCCATTGCGGTGGTCTCTACGCAGACGGGACGGTTTACGGGAGCCTGAATGATATCGGACTGGATCTGCATCAGCAGGTCGTTTGCCGATGCGCCGCCATCGACCTTGAGAGCCGCGAGCTTGATGCCGGAGTCGGCCTCCATGGATTTGAGAACGTCATAGGTCTGGTATGCCAGAGATTCCAGCGTGGCGCGGATGACGTGATACTTGTTGACGCCGCGGGTCAGGCCGACTATCGCGCCGCGTGCGTATGCGTCCCAGTGGGGAGCGCCGAGGCCGGTGAAGGCGGGAACGACGTAGCAGCCGTTGGTATCCTTGACCTTGTTGGCGAAATACTCGGAGTCGGGAGCGGAGTCAACGACCTTGAGCTGGTCGCGCAGCCACTGGATAGCCGAGCCTGCGACGAATATCGAGCCCTCAAGTGCGTACTCGACCTTGCCGTCAACGCCCCATGCGATGGTGGTGACGAGGCCGTTCTTGGAGAATACGGGCTTCTCGCCGGTGTTCATGAGCATGAAGCAGCCGGTGCCGTAGGTGTTCTTTGCGTCGCCGGGGGTGAAGCAGGTCTGACCGAAGAGTGCCGCCTGCTGGTCACCGGCAGCGCCGGAGATGGTGATAGAACCGCCGAAGAGGTCGGCAACGGTCTCGCCGTAAACGCAGCTGGAGGGCTTTACCTCGGGCAGCATGCAGGCGGGGATGCCGAGCTCGGCCATGATCTCCTCGTCCCACTTGAGGTCGATGATGTTGAACAGCATCGTGCGCGATGCATTGGAATAGTCGGTAACGTGTACCTTGCCGCCGGTGAGCTTCCAGATGAGCCATGTTTCTACCGTGCCGAACAGCAGCTCGCCGTTTTCGGCCTTGGTGCGTGCGCCAGGTACGTTTTCGAGCATCCAGCGGATCTTCGTGCCGGAGAAGTAGGGGTCGATAACGAGACCGGTCTTGGAGCGGTACACGTCCGTCAGTCCCTTTTCTCTGAGGCTGTCGCAGTACTCTGCGGTACGGCGATCCTGCCATACTATCGCATGATGTATCGGCTCGCCGGTGGCCTTGTCCCAGACGATGGTGGTCTCGCGCTGGTTGGTGATGCCTATCGCGGCAATGTCCTCAGCGGTCGCGCCGATCTTTGCAAGAGCCTCGGATGCAACGGAATACTGCGTGAGCCATATCTCGTTTGCGTCATGCTCGACCCAGCCGGGATTCGGGAAATACTGAGTGAACTCCTTCTGTGCGACACTGCATATCTCACCCTTCAGATTAAACAGTATGCAGCGGTTGCTGGTGGTGCCTGCGTCAAGCGCCATTATGTACTTTGCCATGCTTAAATTCCTCCTGTCTTTCACGTCTCTTTTTTTACGACAGAGCCGGCGGGGCTTGCTGCCGGCTCCTCATGCATAAAATTATGCACGACGTGGGAAAATATTTCACTTGTCATGCAGGAGAAATTGTAAAGTGAAGAGCGTTTGAACGCTTTACATTGTCTTGTCACTGTAAACTTTGACAAATTATCATCGTTTTCGAGCAAATTATTGAGCGCTATTTACATGAAATTGTTACGCATATATGATGCGCAGAAAAAAACCGGACAGTCTTAAAAAACTGTCCGGTTTTTATATATTGGAATTTATTGTGTTGAAATTTCGCCGTACTGAGCATCCCGCCCGCCTTCATTGGGCTTGCGGCACATCGAGAGCATGGCCACAAGGCGCTTATAGCTCTGGTCTATATCAATATCCGCACGCTGAGTGGTCAGCTTCAGCAAATGCGAGCACAGCATCTTTTCTATGAGCCTGAGCGCGTACAGCTCGTCCTCGCTGAAATCCTCTGGCGGCTGCGGCGAACCGAATATATGCGAGCATACATAGGGGTGCGACACCGGTATGCAATGGAGTATGACGGTGTCGTAGCCGATGGCCTTGACTGCCTTTCTGTAGAAGCAGTGGTCGCGCTGGATCTCACGAAGAATATCCAGGATCCACTGAACGCAGCTTTTGTCGGGATTATATTTCATCAGATCTCTGAAATGATACTGAACGTCCCATTCGAGCACCGAATAAACATCCTGAAAATGATAATAAAACCCCTGTCTGGTGATCTCCGTCTTATCGACGAGCTGCTTGACCGTTATTTTCTGTATCGGAGTTGTCGCCATAAGCTCCCTAAGAGAGTCGGCGATCCGTCTTTTAGTTCCTCTGCTCATTCCTTCCCTCCTGACGACCATGAGCAAGGCTTATTACATCTATATGCTCATTATAATAAAAGTGGGCAGACGTAACAACAATAATTAAATACTTGTCAGTGAAAACTTTACATATACCGCATATTGTAAAGTTGTCTTTTGGAGGGAATTTACGTTTTTTACATAAAAAATCCCTTTGAGAGGGTTCAAAGGGATCGTAAATTTATCAGTCGCGGTAGCCGTTCGGATTGAGCTTCTGCCAGTGCCACGAGTCGCGGCACATATCCTCGACATTGTACTGCGCCGCCCAGCCGAGCTCGCGGCGGCTTTTCTCCGGCGAGCAGTAGCACTCGTCGATATCGCCCGCACGGCGGCCTACGATCTTGTAGGGAACGGTCAGACCGTTTGCCCTCTCAAAGGCGTGTACGAGCTCGAGCACACTGCATCCCCTGCCGGTCCCGAGATTGAATATAAGCTCGCCGGCGTGCTTATCCATATAGGCTATTGCCGCAACATGGCCTCGGGCAAGGTCAACGACGTGGATATAGTCACGCACGCCCGTGCCGTCAGGTGTGTTGTAATCGTCGCCGAAAACGCGCAGATATTCAAACCTGCCTATGGCGGTCTGCGAGATATAGGGCATGAGGTTGTTCGGGATGCCCTTGGGATCCTCGCCGATAAGTCCGCTGGGATGTGCGCCGACGGGGTTAAAATAGCGCAGGAGCGCAGCGCTCCATGTGGGGTCTGCCTTAACATAGTCGCGCAGTATCTGCTCGCACATGTACTTCGTCCAGCCGTAAGGATTTGTGCATTTGCCGGTACGCGAGGTCTCGTACAGCGGCATATCGTTATCCGAGGAATAAACCGTCGCCGAGGACGAGAAGATTATCTTTTTTACATCGTGCGCACGCATCGCCTCGCACAGCGTGATCGTCGAGCCGAGGTTGTTGTCATAGTATTCAAGCGGCTTTTCGACCGATTCGCCGACCGCCTTGAGTCCGGCAAAGTGTATAACGCAGTCGATATCGTGAGCCGAGAATATCTCGTCGAGCTTTTTCCTGTCGCGCACGTCGGCCTTGTAGAAGCTGAGCGTTCTGCCCGTTATTTTTTCGATGCGCTCCTTTGCCTTCTCGCTGCTGTTTACGAGATTATCTATAACGACGACATCGAAGCCGCGCCCGAGCAGCTCAACGCAGGTGTGGCTGCCGATATAACCCATGCCGCCGGTGACCAGAACCGTCATGTTCATCACTCCTTTGAGCCAATATTAGTATATAATGCAGAAAAAGGCAAGGTTTTTGACCTTGCCTTTTCAAATTTATTTCTTGTGATACAGCTTTTTTGCCTGATACTTAGGCTCGTAGGTGATGTTGATGCCGATCTTGGAGAAGACGTTCTCGTCCACGCGTGAGAGTATGACCGAGGAATGAGCCTCGCAGCCGCGCAGCTTGCCGAGCTGATCTATGGCCAGCTCCGCGAGGGGATTTGTCACGGCGCAGATGGAAAGGGCTATGAGCAGCTCATCGGTGTGCAGGCGCGGATTGTGGTTTCCGAGGTGCTCGACCTTGAGGTGCTGTATCGGCTCGATGACGCTGGGCGCTATGAGCAGCAGCTCCTTGTTTATGCCCGCAAGCTTCTTGAGCGCGTTCATGAGGCAGGCCGAGGATGCGCCGAGCAGTGAGCTCGTCTTGCCGGTGACTATCGTTCCGTCGGGCAGCTCTATGCTGACTGCCGGAGCGCCGGTCTCCTCTGCGCGGGCGCAGGCTGCCGCGACAACGGGACGGTCTGCTGAGGAAAGGCCGATGGAGTTCATGATGAGCTCTATCTTGCGCACCTCCTCGACGGTGCCCAGACCCTGACGCAGTGAGCAGGCCGCGGCGTAGCAGCGGCGGATGATCTCCTGCTTGGAGGCGTTCCGGCAGGCCTCGTCGTCTATGATGCAGTATCCGGCCATGTTGACGCCCATGTCGGTTGGGCTTTTGTATGCGCTCTCGCCGTAGATGCGCGTGAGTATGGCGTTGAGCACGGGGAATATCTCCACGTCGCGGTTATAGTTTACCGTCGTCTCGCCGTAGGCTTCGAGGTGGAAGGGGTCTATCATGTTCACATCGTCGAGGTCGGCTGTGGCGGCCTCGTATGCGAGGTTTATCGGGTGCTTGAGCGGAACGTTCCAGATCGGGAAGGTCTCAAACTTCGCGTAGCCTGCGTTTATGCCGCGCTCGTGCTCATGGTAAAGCTGGCTCAGGCAGGTGGCCATTTTGCCGCTGCCGGGACCGGGAGCCGTCACGACGACGAGGCTGCGCTCGGTTTCGATATAGTCGTTTTTGCCGAAGCCCTCCTCGGAAACTATCAGCTCGACGTTCGAGGGGTAGTCGGGGATTATATAGTGGCGGTAGACCCTGATGCCGAGCCGCTCGAGCCGCTTCTGGAACAGCTCCGCTGCCGGCTGGCTGCGATAGTGCGTGATGACAACGCTGCCGACGAAAAGTCCGATGCCGCGGAATGCGTCGATAAGTCTGAGCGTATCCTCGTCATAGGTGATGCCGAGGTCGCCGCGGCGCTTGTTGCGCTCGATATCGTCGGCGGAAATGGCGATGACGATCTCCGCCTCGTCCTTCATTTTAAGAAGCATCTTGACCTTGCTGTCCGGCTCAAAGCCCGGCAGCACGCGAGAGGCGTGGTAGTCGTCAAACAGCTTGCCGCCGAACTCGAGGTACAGCTTGCCGCCGAATTTTGCGATCCTCTCCCTGATGTTGCGCGACTGCTCGCGCATGTATTTTTCGTTGTCGAAGCCTATCACATTCATGTTCATTTACCCATCCGTTCTGTATTTTTCACAAGCTGAAATTATATACCGGCAGGTAAGTCCTTGTCAAACGCTTTCGTTAAGCTGCACAGAGTTTTTTACTTATTCTGAACGACAGCGGCGTGCAGATGCACAGATCGCATATTATGCCCACGAGAAAGCCCAGCGGCAGACGCTCGAGCGCGATAAGCCACGACTCCCCTGCAAAGCGCCCGAGGCGCACGTCCATGTTCAGAACGGCCATGATATAGATCATTATAAAGCTCATGATAATGCTCAGCAGAACCCCCTGCTTTTTGCTGTTTGGCATTTTTTGTCCTCCATCGATATGAAAATAAAAAAAGACAATAAACGCACCCGCCCGTCAGACATTGGGCAGGAAACATTTATTGTCTGGTATGGATTATATCAAATTTCGCGGCGAAATGTCATAGGCGTTTTTGCCGATATTTACGCCCGACTTTTGAAAAACGCTTTGGCATTTTGCCGATAAGATACATTCTGCCGGAACGCGAAACGTTCTTATTTTCTCCGTTGTTTACGGTCGGGATACCGCAATAAGCGTATTCGTAGGTACCTCCGTGCGCCTCTAAAAAAGAAAAGCCGCTGCCCAACAGGAGGAAGGCAGCGGTTCTTCTGGTTTTTGTTGCGGTGTTTTGCGGATTGAGGAGATCCGCAAAACTGGTAACAAGCAAAGAAAAGAGAGATGGAAAGAAGAATCAAACGAATAATTTTTTGTTATTTATCTGACGATGTTATAATAGCACATCATCCGACGTTTGTAAAGAGGTATTTGCGATTTTTTTATCAAATAATTTTAAAGTTTTTATGAATTCATCCTCCCAGCTCCTTTTTTATCCTCCCTATCGCGTTTTTCTCAAGGCGCGAGACCTGCGCCTGACTTATTCCGATCTCCCGTGCGACCTCGGTCTGAGTCCTGCCCATGTAAAAGCGCAGCGACAGTATGCGCCTTTCGCGCTCGGAAAGCTGTGCGACCGCCTCGTCGAGGGCTATCTGCTCAAGCCAGTGCTCATCGGTGTTTTTCGTATCGCCGATCTGATCCATGACGCAGACGCTCTCGCCGCTGTCGCTGTACACGGGCTCGTACAGCGATACGGGCTCACATATCGAATCGAGCGCAAACACGACCTCAGAGCGCTTTATCCCCAGCTCCTTGGCAATGACATCGACATCCGGCTCGCGTCCGAGCTCGGAGACAAGCCGTTCCTTTACCTGAAGGACGCGGTAGGCCGTATCCCGCAGCGAACGCGATACGCGCACAGCGCCGTGGTCGCGCAGAAAGCGCCGCAGCTCGCCGGATATCATGGGCACACCGTAGGTCGAAAACTGCACGTTCTGGCTCAGGTCAAAGCAGTCGATGGCTTTTATAAGCCCGATGCAGCCGACCTGAAACAGATCGTCCATGCTCTCGCCGCGGCCTGAAAACCTCTGTATGACCGACAGCACAAGGCGCAGATTGCCGTTTATGAGCCTGTCGCGTGCACTGCTGTCGCCCGACTGCGCCGCCGCTATGAGCTCGCGCACCTCCGCATTTTTCAGAAGCGGCAGCTTGGCCGTGTTCACGCCGCACAGCTCGACTTTTCCCTGCATAGCATCACTCTCCTAAGCAATGCTATTATTTCCCGTCCTTTCCCGTATTATCCCCAGAACAGGCGGCAGACCCATGCGGAAAGCAGAAATACAGCAAGGTCGGCCAGCAGCGCAGCCGGTATTGCGTGGCGCGTGTTTTTTATCTTCGCCGCGCCGAAATATACCGCGATGACGTAAAACGTCGTCTCGCTCGAGCCCAGCATGACCGCCGCCGTGCGTCCGGCAAGTGAATCCGCGCCGCAGTTTTTAATAATGTCGGCGGCAAGAGCCGTGGCAGCGCCGCCGCTGACCGGTCGAAGGAGCGCAAGCGGCAGCGTCTCCGGCGGAACGCCTATGTAAGCCATCAGCGGCTCAAGCAGAGCCGACAGCGCGTCCAGAGCGCCGGATGCCCGCAGCATGTAAACCGCCGGAAACAGCACGGCGAGCGTGGGCAGCATCTCCTTTATCGTTTTAAGCCCCTGCATCGCGCCGCGGCAGAGCGCGGGAAAGATATCGGTGCCGGATGCTGTCGCGTGTATGCCGACCGCTGCGAGAATGAGCGGCACGGCAAGTCCGAGTATGACGCTCAAGCTTTCTTCTCCATCGCCATTGCCGCCAGAAGTCCGACAGCGACGGATGCAGCCGAGCTTATCCACACAGCCGGCAGAATATCAAACGGTGCCGTCGCGCCCTCGGCTGCGCGTATAGCCGCGACGGTCGTCGGCAGGAGCTGGATAGACGCGGTGTTCAGAACGACGAGCCTGCACAGCTCGTTTGACGCTTCCCCCGGAGTGCCGAGCCGCGCCATCTCCCGAGCGGCGCGTATTCCCATGGGAGTCGCCGCGTTGCCGAGGCCGAGGAGATTTGCGCTGACGTTTGCCGACAGCGGCTGCATAATACTCTCGTGCCCCGCGCTTTCGGGAAAAAGCAGGCCGAGCAGCGGTCTGAGCAGGCGCGTCAGCGCTCCGGCAAGGCCGGACGCACGCATGAGCTCCATCACCGCGCACCACAGACAGATCGCTCCGCCGATGCCGAAGCACAGCTCAAAGGAGGCCGCCGCACCGTCCAGCGCCGCCTGCTGGATCTGCTCGCTCGTTCCGTTAAGGCAGCCAAAGAGAATCGAGATGACGATCATCCCTGTCCATATAATACCCATCAGCATGTTAAATTCCTCACATTTCCGAACACTTGCTGTCACATTGTATTCGAACGAATGCAATCGCATGCTCCCATCAAGCAAAGATATTTAAAAAATGTTTATTTTTTTATGAATATCGGAAAAATTATGTTGACAGCATGCTTTTTTTTGGTATAATAAAAGCGTATTTTGTGGGATATAGTATTTCCGAAACGGAGGGAACTACATGAAGTCTACCGGTATAGTAAGAAAAGTTGATGAACTCGGCCGTATAGTTCTTCCCATTGAGCTGCGCCGTACTCTTGACATCGCCGAAAAAGATGCACTTGAAATTTTTGTGGAGGGTGACAACATCATTCTGCACAAGTATCATCCTTCCTGCATCTTCTGCGAGAACACCAAGAATATCATCAGCTACAAGGGCAAGAATGTCTGCCCTGACTGTGTCAAGAAGCTCAAGGAGAAAATTTAATCAATATGAGCGACTGAGAACCGCCGACTTGTTATTACGCAGTCGGCGGTTTTACTTTTAAGCTCTGACGGAGGATATTTGCGCTCAGGCAAGGCAAAGTCCGAAGCGCATACTTTGTGTATGCACAAGGGCTTTAACGCCATATGCGCAAAATAGACCGTCAATGTACTCTGACGGAGGATATTTGCGCTCAGGCAAGGCAAAGTCCGAAGCGCATACTTTGTGTATGGGCAAGGACTTTAACGCCGCATGAGCGCAAATAGACCCGTCAGAGCAGATACATTGCGCCCATAATTATCAAAAGCTCCCTGTCGCCGCTTTCGCGGTACATGAGGTACAGGATCAGGATCAGCAGCAGATCCTCGGTCTCGAGCTCGCCGAGCTTTTTCGGCAGGTCGCCGAGGATGGGCAGCTTAGTCTGCTGTGCGGGTGACGGCATCGGGCGGCGCTGGGGCTGCGGGCGCGGCGGATCAACGCGGCGCTCCTCAACGCGCTCGGCACGGCTGCCGTTGCCGCGGTAGAGATTATACGCCGCCATCGTCATCGCCTCCGAGCCCCGCTGCGAGCTCCGCAATTCCGGCAAGACGCGCAAGCTTCATGGCTCTGTCCATTTTCCCGCGCCGCTTTTCTGACAGGTACGGACGCATTGCCTCGAGAAGTCTGGTATCGCGCCCGCCGCCATTTCCGGACAGCATGCCGTTCAGCCCCTTCAGCAGCGACGGGTCGATATCCGGCGCTGTGCTATGCGCCTGCCCGATACCGTCCGCGCCGGACATGAGCGATCTTGCAAAGCCGGCAAAGCGCTCCATCTCCTTCGGGTCGTTCAGCAGCTTATTCAGCTTATCCTCAAAATCGCTCAAGAGCTTCACCTCACTGCATTCAGTTTGTCAAAAAAGTCCCTCACGGGATTTTTTTGACTGCACTTTTCCGCCGAGCATTTTGAAAGCCTTCAAAATGCTTTTAC
>CAVDFD010000037.1:0-12278 GCA_963608145.1 Bacteroidaceae bacterium
CCGTCGCCCTCCGTTCCGAGGACTACGGCGAGCTTTTCCTCCTGAGCCGGAGCGGGGTCGTATATCGGAAGCGATTTGTCCGTCAGCGCCATGGCTGCTGTCTTGAAGCCGAGAGCGGCAAGCTCCTGCATCCAGTCGCTGCCCAGATATGTCCACGGAACCTGAAACACCGTGCCCATGCTGACCCTCACAGCGCGGCGATACAGCGGGTCGCTGCCCTCGGCGGTGAGCAGCACAGCATCCATGCCCAGCGCCGCCGCCGAGCGGAAGATAGCGCCGATGTTCGTCGGATTCATCACGTTCTCCAGAACCGCAATGCGTCTTGCGCTGCGGCATACCTCCTCAACGCTGCGCAGCTTGGGTCTGAGCATGGCGCAGAGCATCCCGCGTGTAAGGTGAAAGCCCGTGAGCTGCGTGAGCACCTCGAGCGGCGCTGTGAAAACGCTTATATCCGCAGGGCAGCGTGCAAGCAGCTCCCTTGCCTTGCCCTCGGCGTGCTTTGTCTCCATAAGAAACGACAGCGGCACGCAGCCTGCGTCCAGCGCACGCTCGATGACCATGGGACTTTCGGCTATGAACATCGCATTTTCGGGCTCACGCCTGCAAAGCAGCTGGTTTTCCGTAAGCCGTGCGTAAACGTCAAGCTCCGGCGCGGAAAAATCATTTATCTCAATAAAATTTGCCATAGGCTCAGCTCCTGAAAAAAACGGCAGCCGAATAAACGGCTGCCGTAACTTTATAAAACAAAAATCGCTTTATTTTGTGGGATTTTCCGACCTCGTCTCGCCTCCGAGCATCGCGCTGGCAAGCGGGATATCGTTGAAGATTATGACGATCTCGGGTCTGTATTCCTCACCGCAGACCTGCGCAAGCTTGTCAGTCATTGCGGCCATGATGGGCTTCTTGACCTCGTCGGTGCGGTCGGGCATCATCGTCCAGTCTATAAGAACAGTCGGAGCGAGCTTCCGCACGTTTTCCTTTTCCATCTCGTGTATGTATACATAAATGTTCTTGGAAAGAGTCGAGGTGTTGGCGCATATCTGCTCTGCAAAGTATTCCATGAGATCAGCTTTTACGTCAGCCGGAAGTTTTTTAGTTACGGTTACATGAATGATAGGCATAACATTGCTCCTTTGTCAAGTTTTTTCGCAAAAATCTGTGCGACGGAGGTATGATAGCATGTATTCTTTTCGCTCGTCAACCGCGTTAATTTTATGTTAAGATAAGAAAAGCTTATGATGCACAGACTCGAATTATGCGTTGGGTAATGATAAAATTGTTGTAATATGTCCGGCTCGGTGATAAAATTATTTAAAATGTTAAAACCACTTTGAATTTCAAGGAGAACAGCCATGATAACTGTACTGAAAAACGGACTTATCTATGACGGCACGGGAGCGAAGCCCTTTACGGGAGATGTCGTCATCAACGGCGACAGGATAGCGTATGTCGGCGCAAATGCCGAGGTCAATGCCGATAAGCTCATCGACTGCACGGGAAAATGCATAGCTCCCGGCTTTATCGACGCTCACTCCCATAACGATTTCTTCTGCGACTATGACAATGCCGAGGTGTATTTTGCGCCCTTCCTGCGTCAGGGCATCACCACGCAGGTAACAGGCAACTGCGGCTTTTCCTGCTTCGGAATAGAGCGCGGCTCCCAGTATAAGCAGTATGTCGGCGCAGGACTTTTCGAGGCCAGAGCTCCAGGCAGCTTCAGACAGTTTGTCGATGAGACAAGGGGAAGGCTTTTCGTGAACATTGTTCCGCTCATCGGCCACGGCACGACGCGCATAGCAGTCAGCGGCCTGAAGCCCGGTAAAATGGACGCGCAGGGGCGTGAAAAGATGCTGGAGCATGTGCGCGAGGCAATGGAGAACGGCGCGTTCGGCGGAAGCTTCGGCTTCATGTACGAGCCGGGCATGTATTCGGACATGGAGGAGCTCGTAGCCTTTGCATCGGCAATAGCCGAGTATGACGGCATCGTGACCGTCCATCCCCGCGCAAACTCCAAGATCGCGCTGGGCTATCCGCTCATCTCAAAGCCGCATATCGAGATAGCGCTTGACGAGGTCATTGAGATCATGAAGCGCTCGAAGTGCCGCATGGAGTATTCGCACCTTATTTTCGTCGGAACCTCCTCGTGGAAGAGCATCGACCCCATGCTTAAAAAATTCTACGATTACCGCGCTCAGGGCTATGACATAGCATACGATAACTACTCCATGACCTACGGCGCGTCCACCATAAACGTTATCTGCCCGCCGTGGTACATGGCCTTGACAGAGCAGGAGAAGAAAAAGCCGGTAAACCGTCTGAAGCTGCGTGCGGTGATCGACGTTACCCGCCTGCTGCTTGGCATTGACTTCAAGGATATCACCATTGCCTATATAAATGACGAGCCGAAGTACAAGGCCTACGAGGGACGCAAGGTGAGCGAAGTCGCAAAGAGCGAGAAGCGTGACTGCCTCGACCTCTATCTTGAGCTTATCGACGCATCGAAGGGCGCAGGCAAGGTGTATCTTGACAAGTATTATAATGAGGAGCTCATCTGCCGCCTGATGAAGGACGAGCTGAGCGTATTTATGACCGATGCGTGGGTGGAGCCCCGCGGCGTGCAGAACGGCGCGGCATTTCAGGGCTACCCCAACTTCCTGATAAAGGCGCGAGATAACGATATTCCGTGGGAGAGCGTCATAAATAAAATGAGCTGGAAGATAGCCGAGCGCTTCGGCTTTACCGAGCGAGGCCGCCTTTCCGAGGGGATGTTTGCCGATGTGACGGTATTTGACCCCGACGGTCTCAGAGTATTTCCCGACGAGCCCGGCAGGAGCGCCGAGGGTATAAGCTATGTATTCGTAAACGGCGAAGAGGCCGTTTCGGACGGACTCCTCACCGGAGCACGCAGCGGCAGCATGGTGCTGAAAAAATAAGAGATATGAAAATTCAAGCCCTCCGTTTTCACGGAGGGCTGATTTCTTAAATATGCTGTTTTTTGCCTATCTTTATGTTCAGCAGTACGATAGCCGACAGAACGAGCAGAATACCGGCTGCACTCATCGGGGTGAGAGCCTCGCTGTATATTGCAACACCCACTATCGTTGCGACGACAGGCTCGATCGAAGCCATGATAGACGCCTTGCCGTTTTCGAGCCCGTTAAGGCCGTAGGTGTATAAAAGATACGGCAGGAAGCAGGTAACGAGCCCTGTTGCGAAGGCAAAGCCGAGGTTTGAAGGAGACTGCGTTATGATATCAATATACTCCGTTCCGCCGATGATCGTTGCGCCAATGGCGGCGAGCAGGCAGGCGTAAAAATTAATGGTCAGGCTCGAATATCCGCGATTGAGCGCAAAGCGGCCAAAAATGCTGTACAGCGCGTAGCATATGCCCGAGGTGAGACCGAGCGCCAGACCTATGGGAGTTATCGTCGTGCCGCTTCCGATGCCGGATACGAGACAGCAGCCGGCGAAAGCGAGCACCATGGCGGCAAGCTTCTGCCCCGTGAGCTTTTCACCGAACAGCAGCGCCGAGAACAGGATAACAAAGCAGGGTGCGGTGTACAGAAGTATTGCCGCCGCCGAAAGGCTCATGTAGTCCATGGCCTTGAAGTAGCACACGCCGAAAACGAGCAGCGCGATTATGCCGCTGCCGATGAATATCCATGCATCCTTCAGACGCACCTTGAACGCAGAGCGGTTCGTTGCAAGAATAATGAGCCCGAACAGCACTGCCGCAAAAACGCACCTTATAGAGATGCAGCTTATGGCCGAAATGCCCATCGTGTCGAGTGTGCGCCGGAAAAAGCCCATGAAGCCCCAAAGCGTGCCTGCCGCAATGACGCACGCGGCGTATTTATTCTTCATCATACGAGCCCTCCGATCCATGCAGACAGCGGAACATACACTATCGGCAGAACGATAGCCGGCAGAAGGTTCGGAACGTTCACCTTGCGGTCGGTAACGCCGATCATGTTAAAGCCCATGCCGATGAATATGGCACCGCCCACAGCGCTCATTTCGCTTATGACCTCCGAGCTCAGATACGGCGACAGAGCTCCCGCGAGCAGCGTGAGCGTTCCCTCCCAGAGCAGCACCGGCACGAGCGAGAGCACAACGCCTATGCCCATTGCGGCAGACATTGCCGCGGCAGCGACACCGTCGATGACGGTCTTTGTATACAGCACGCTGTAGCTTCCGCGCAGTCCCGCGTCGAGCGAGCCCATTATTGCCATGGCACCGACCGTGAACATGACAGAGGCGCTTATAACGCCGTCGGCAAATCTTCCCTCGGCAAACTTCTTGCCCTCAAAAAGCTTTGCAACTCTCACGCCCATGCCGTCTATGAACTCGTCGATCTTCAGAGCCTGTCCGATGATCGCGCCTATGGCAAGGCACAAAACGAGGCACATCGTGTTCGACGAGCCGACTATGCCCTGCACGCCGACGGATAGTACGACAAGACCCATTGCGGTCATAAGGCAGTCAACAAGCTTGTGGTTTATCTTTGTCCTGAGCAAAGTTCCGAGCGTTCCTCCGACAAGAATGCCCAGAGCGTTAACTATCGCAGCTATCATTTTTCGACCTTCTTAATAAAATGTACCTGCATATTCTAATTACTTTAATTTCAATAGTCAACACTCTTTTTCTATATTCATTGACAAAAAAATAAATGCTGTGCTATTATATCAAAAGCTGTGAATATTCGCGGGTATGATGGAATTGGCAGACATGCGAGATTTAGGTTCTCGTGCCTATGGCGTGCAGGTTCGACCCCTGTTACCCGCACCACGCTCAAACAGCACTCCGTTTGTCAAACGGGGTGCTGTTTTTTCATATTCACGCTTTCTATATCAGGCTCAGAATGCCGTCGCCGTAGTCGGCGCAGCTTGCACCGTCGGGCTTGCCGGTGATAAGCACCGTGCAGGCATCGAGCGCTGCTTCGAGCTTTTCGGCTTCGGCTGTGCGGCCTATGTGCCGCAGAAGCATGGACTCTGCCTTGAGAATGCTCTGGGGATTGGCATAGTCGCCCATGCCGCGCTCGATCATGCGCGGAGCCGAGCCGTGGATCGCCTCAAACATGGCGTAGCGGTCGCCGATATTGGCGCTTCCGGCCGTGCCGACTCCGCCCTGGATCTGAGCTGCCTCATCGGTGATGATATCGCCGTAGAGGTTCGGCAGCAGCAGCACCTGAAACTGACTGCGGATATTCTCGTTGACGAGATTTGCCGCCATTATGTCGATATAATAATCATCGACTGTTATCTCGGGATAATCGGCGGCGACTTCGTGACAGATGGCGGTAAACTTGCCGTCGGTCTTCTTGAGGATATTTGCTTTTGTGACGATAGACACGCGTGTTTTGCCGTTATTGCGCGCATACTCAAAGGCAGCGCGGGCGATGCGCCGTGTGCCAGGGTCTGTCGTGACCTTGAAGTCCACCGACATGCCGGGCAGCTCTACGCCGCGGCTGCCGAGGGCGTATTCGCCCTCCGTGTTCTCGCGGAAGAACATCCAGTCGATGCCCTGCGCCGGAATGGTCACGGGGCGGACGTTTGCGTAGAGGTCGAGCGCACGGCGCAGCTTCACGTTTGCGCTCTCAAGTCCGCCGCCCATGGGCGTTGTTGTCGGACCCTTGAGCAAAACGTCGCAGCTCATTATCTCGCTGAGCACATCATCCGGCACAGCCTGCCCGCAGGCAAGCCGGTTTTCGATGGTGAGTCCGCGGATGCGCCGCAGGACTATGCTGCCGCGAGCTATCTCGGAAGCCAGCAGCCGCTCGAGCACGCGCACGGCCTGCTCCATGATAATCGGACCGATGCCGTCGCCGTCAACAAGACCGATGGTAACGGTCTGCTTTGCAGTATAGTCCACACGCTCGCTTGTCATGGCAGCTGCGCGGGCTGCCTGCTCTTCAAGAAGCCTGCGGAATTGTTCGCAGGCAAGATCTATCTCATTCATGCTTCGTGCTCCTTTGTGTAGCTCAGCAGCCCTCCTGCGAGCAGAATGGCCTGCTGCCGCTCGGTGAGACTGCACACGACGGGGTAGGCTTTGCCCGATACCGTGTCCGTCAGCTCCAGCCTTCCGGCCTTCATTCCGGCGCGGATATGCTCTATGCGAAGGCCGGCACCCTGCTGCAATGCGTTGTAGTCGTCGGGGTTTTCAAAGGTCAGCGGCAGGATCCCTGCGTTGATGAGGTTTGCAACATGTATGCGGGCAAAGCTCTTTGCCACGACGCAGCGTATGCCGAGATACATCGGTACGAGCGCCGCATGCTCACGCGACGAGCCCTGACCGTAGTTGCTGCCGCCGACTATAATGCCGTTTCCGGCTGCCCGGGCGCGATCGGGAAAGCTCGGATCGCAGACCTGAAAACAGAACTCCGACAGCTTGGGAATGTTCGAGCGATAAGGCAGGACCTTTGAGCCTGCGGGCATGATGTGATCTGTCGTTATGTTGTCGCCCACCTTGAGCACGAGCTCTGCCGAAAGCTCATCGGCAAACGGCCTGCTTTCGGGGAAGGGCTTTATGTTGGGTCCGCGCAGCACCTCGACCGCCGCTGCATCGTCTGCGGGAGCGGGCGGGAGCACGGCGCTGTCGTCTATGCGGAAGCTGTCCGGCATTGTGATATCCGGCATCGGGCCGAGTGCCTGCGGGTCTGTGATGCAGCCCGTGAGCGCAGCGGCTACGGCTGTTTCGGGAGAAACAAGGTAGACCTGCGCGTCCTTTGTACCGCTGCGGCCTAAGAAGTTGCGGTTGAATGTGCGCAGGCTCACACCGCCGGAGTTGGGCGAGAAGCCCATGCCGATGCACGGTCCGCAGGCGCATTCGAGCACTCTTGCGCCGCTGGCAAGAATATCGCTGAGCGCGCCGCAGTCGGCGAGCATCGTAAGCACCTGCTTCGAGCCCGGCGAGATGGACAGGCTCACGTTTGGCGCAACCGTTTTGCCGCGCAGCAGAGCCGCTACCTTGAGCATATCGAGCAGTGAGGAGTTGGTGCATGAGCCGATGCAGACCTGATCGACCTTAGTACCCTCAAGTGAAGCGACGGGAACGACGTTGTCCGGACTGTGCGGGCAGGCGATCATGGGGCGCAGCGTGCCGAGGT
This sequence comes from Bacteroidaceae bacterium, assembly GCA_963608145.1. Lineage (GTDB taxonomy): Bacteria > Bacillota > Clostridia > Oscillospirales > Oscillospiraceae > F23-B02. Next base: position 7,106 of record CAVDFD010000037.1, read on the forward strand.
CTATGTCGATCACGCGGTCATACACGGCATCGGGGTCGGCGGCGAGGGGAGTGAAGTCATCCTCACGTCCCTCGGCTGCGAGAAAGGCTCGCGTGACCTCGTCCGACGGAAAGATCGACGTGGTCGCACCGAGCTCCGTGCCCATATTCGTTATCGTGGCACGCTCGGGAACAGACAGCGAAGCAATGCCCTCGCCGCCCCATTCGATAATAGCGCCGACACCGCCCTTTACGGACAGAATGCGCAGCAGCTCAAGGCTGACATCCTTTGCCGTGACATAGGGAGGCAGCTTGCCGCTGAGATTGACCTTGAACATTTTCGGCATGGTGATGTAGTACGCGCCGCCGCCCATGGCGACCGCGACATCAAGTCCGCCCGCGCCGAAGGCCAGCATACCTATGCCGCCGCCGGTGGGCGTGTGGCTGTCGGAGCCTATAAGCGTCTTGCCGGGCTTGCCGAAGCGCTCAAGATGTACCTGATGGCATATGCCGTTGCCAGGACGGGAGAAGTACACGCCGTGCTTTCGCGCAACGCTTTGCAGATAGCGGTGATCGTCCGCGTTTTCAAAGCCGGACTGCAGCGTGTTGTGATCTACATAGGCGACGCTCAGCTCGGTTTTCACACGAGGGATACCCATCGTCTCAAATTCAAGATATGCCATCGTGCCGGTCGCGTCCTGTGTGAGCGTCTGGTCGATGCGCAGAGCGATCTCACTGCCGGGCGTCATGTCTCCGTGCAGCAGGTGAGCACGGATTATTTTCTGAGCAAGGGTATCACTCATGATCCTTCATCCTCTCAATCATGCTTTTCTTTGCGTTATTGGTGTGCTCGGCAGTAAGCTCGGAGGCTTTGTCGGCATCACCGGCGGCGATAGCGTCGAAGATGGCGCGATGCTCCTTGACGACCTGCGCCGTGCGCGATTCGTCGGAGATAGATGCCTTGCGATAGCGCCGCGTCTTGCGGTGCAGGGGAACCAGCGTGTCGAAGATAACGGCGTGACCGCCCAGCTCGCATATTGCGTCGTGGAACTGATCGTCCATCTCGCGCAGGTGCTCGACATCGTGCTTTGTAAAGTAAAATTCCTGCAGATCCATGATATGGCGCAGCCGCTCCAGACCCTCCGGCGTAATATTCTTTGCCGCGTAATATGAGGCAAGCCCCTCGATATGGCAGCGTATGTCCATAATGTCGATCATATCCTCGACCGAGATGCCGAGCACGACGGAGCCCTTGCCGGTATCGGCGATAAGGCGCTCCTGCTCAAGGCGGCGCAGTGCCTCGCGGATGGGTGTGCGGCTGACATCAAGCTGCTCGACGAGCTTGAGCTCGGTGAGCACCTCGCCGCGAGGGTACACACCCTGAATAATATCCGATTCCAGCCGCTCAAACACCTGATCGGCCAGCGTGACGTTACGGAAATCTTTCATAAGGCACCTCCGTTTCAGTTCTGCGCGAAGCGGCCGGGAGCCAGCTCCGCGATCTTTGCTTCAAGCTCTTTGTTGGACATGACCGTCTGACGGCCATCCTCGTATTCCGAGTCTACCCAGCCCTTGAGCGCGAGCACGAGAGGGTCGTGCTTGTCGATCTTCGCGTCGCCGCTCAGGTGATAGTTCTGGTTCAGCCAATAGGCGATGCCGGCAAGACCGGAGGTTTTGCTGATCTGCACCGCGGCAGGCCGGTTGAGAAGCTTTTCGGTGTCAAATATCGTGTATATCTCGGCATCCTTGAGCAGACCGTCTGCATGGATACCGGCGCGTGTGACGTTGAAGTCGCGTCCGACAAAGGGAGTCATGGGCGGAATTTCGTAGCCGATCTCATGCTGGAAGTAGTCGGCGATCTCCGTAATAACGGTCGGATCCATGCCGTCCATGGAGCCGCGCAGAGAGGCGTATTCGAATACCATGGCCTCCAGAGGGATATTGCCCGTGCGCTCGCCTATGCCGAGCAGGGAGCAGTTGACAGCGCATGCGCCGTAGAGCCAAGCAGTCGAGGCGTTGACGACCGCCTTATAAAAGTCGTTGTGACCGTGCCACTCAAGGCATTCGCTCGGCACGTCGGAATACTGCTGCAGGCCGTAGATGATACCGGCAACGCTGCGCGGCAGAGCCGCCTCTGTATAGGGAACGCCGTAGCCCATGGTGTCGCATGCGCGGATCTTGACGGGGATGCCCGCCTGCTGCGAGAGCTTTTGCAGTTCGTTGACAAACGGCACGACAAAGCCGTAGAAGTCGGCTCGGGTTATGTCCTCAAGATGGCAGCGCGGAACTATGCCGGCCTCAAATGCGTCGCTGACCGTTGAAAGATAATATTCCATTGCCTGACGGCGCGTCATCTTCATTTTTTTGAAGATGTGGTAGTCGCTGCAGCTGACGAGTATGCCCGTCTCGCGGATGCCGAGATCGCGCACGAGGTGGAAATCGTCTTTCGTGGCGCGGATCCATGTCGTGATCTCGGGGAATTTAAGCCCCAGCTCCATGCATTTCTCCAGCGCCTGACGGTCCTTCTTGCTGTAAATGAAAAACTCCGTCTGACGTATGATACCGTAGGGGCCTCCGAGCTTGGACAGGAGCTTGTAGATATTCACGATCTGATCGACCGTGTACGGCTCTACGGATTGCTGTCCGTCGCGCAGAGAGGTGTCCGTTATCCATATCTCCTCCGGCATGTTGATAGGTACGCGCCTGTGGTTGAACGCCACCTTAGGCACGGAGCCCTGAGTGTAGATGTCGCGCTGCAGGTTCGGCTCCTCCACGTCCTGAAGCGAGTATTTGTACGATTTCTGCTCCAGCAGGTTAGTCTTCCCTGATATTTCGAGCATGACAAGATCTCCTCCTTGCTTTGTATTATTGTATACAATTATACACACCGTGCGCGATTTGTCAACACCGTAATTATTCCTTATTTTTGTCCCGCATTTGGGATAAAAGCCGTTATAATGCCGAAAAAGCATAAGCGTCGGCTTGAATAAATAATAGCTGTATGTTAAAGTTAAACTATATAACTGGATTTGCTGCAAATCGGGCGCGAAGGGAATGAGAATGCTACGAAATTTGAATATAACGGACTTGCCGTCGATGTGATCAGGTGCAGTCGTAAAACAATTTCGCTGAAGATGAAGCCGTCGGAGCTTATCATGCGGGTGCCCGTGTGCATGAGCGATAAGGAAATACAGACCTTCCTTGTGAAGGAAAATGCTTGGATAGAAAAGCACCGGCAGCTCGTGGCCGAAGAGCAGAAGCAGCGGCAGAGGTTTAAGAAGCTCACGCCTGAGGAGCTCAATGCTCTTGAAGAGAAGGCACGGCGGATCATCCCCGAAAAGGTTCGGCACTATGCGGCGATCATCGGAGTTGATTACGGAAGAATAACGATCAGACACCAGCGCACCCGCTGGGGAAGCTGCTCTTCAAAGGGAAACCTGAATTTCAACTGCCTTCTGATGCTCGCGCCGGACGAGGTGACAGACAGCGTTGTCGCGCATGAGCTCTGCCACAGAAAGCATATGGATCACTCCAGGAGCTTTTACGCCGAGCTGGAAAGAGCCTGTCCCGAATATCAGCGCTGCCGCAGATGGCTTAACGAAAACGGAGGACTGCTTTTGAGCAGACTTCCGTAAAACACAGATAATGCTTTGAGCAGGGAGGATAAGCTATGGCATACCCAAAACCACTATCTGAAAAAACGCTTGCGAGAATGTACCGTGAGGCAAATATTGATGAGGAGAAAAGCGAATTTTTGCATAAGCTGTTTCTTGCCGCCGCCAATCTGTACGGCGTCGTCGTTCTGCGCGATATGTGGAAAATCATGAGGGCGGTCGCAAAGCAATACGGCATGGAAGACATTAAGCGAAGGGAGCTGATCGACTTTTCTTCAATCGCACGGCGCGAAAATGTTCCATATTATGTGTACGAGATAGACGAGCTCTATTCCGCAGAAAAGAGGGCGGAGCTTGACAGAGAGATAGTTAATAAAAAACTGATCAAGGCGGGCTATGCCGGCAAAAATATATACTACGAATTGGCGGAGCTGCAGGCAGGTAAGCCGTATTACATACCGGAAGATATATTATCGTATGCTGCCGGCAATACAGTGCCGGAGGAGACAAAGCTTTTAAACTTCCTTAAAAAGCTGAAGGTCACAGCTACAGAATCGGAGAATCGCTTCGGGAAAAAATTTGTCTGCGAGCATGTGGGAAAGACCCTCGGCAGCTTTTCCTTCAGAAGCAGCCATGAGAGATTTGAATATAGTTGGTTTGGCGGCGAGTGTCCCGAACATCCGCACAGAAACGAAAAAGTTCTGCGGGAGTTGGATGAGAAGACAAGCCGCAGCGAGGCGGAGAAGATACTTTTGATGTATAAGGATGACTGCCATGCCGGCCAGCCCAGTCCTGCTTACAGCGTGCACAGAGTTTTCGATGAGCTCAACGAGGTCGGTGTTGAGCTGTCCGAAAAGCAAACCGAAGAGCTTCTCAATATGCTGATGACGTTTAATAACAACAGCCACCTCTGGTGCAACCGAGGATGGACTCCGATGGATATGGCAAGACAAATGATGCGCGATAACCCGAATGCCATGCCTTTGCCGCCTGAACTCATGCAGGCCATTGCAGACAAGGATATGGCTCAGAAAGCGAGCGCGGACGGCTTCGGCAAACCATGGTTCACATTCAAGCAATAGGAAATAATAAAAGTCCGCTGTGCAGCGCGGCTTTACGACAGGAGGGGACATTATGGGCGATAGGAAAGGCTTTTTCGACAGCCTGTTCGATCTTAACGGCGACGGCAAAACAGACCTTGGGGAGCAGTACATAGCTTACAAGATATTTGAGGATATGGCCAAGGAAGACGACGAGCCTGATGAATGCGGCGATGATGACGAGGAACGTGACGGTATAAGTCTCACTATACAGAACACGGGCGACGGCGGCTATGAATGCTCGATCAGCTATCTTGACGATGTTTTCGACTTTGATATTGACGACACGGAGGGCTGGTCGCTGGAGGAGCTTTGGGAAAAATATTACGAGATCGACGATACTCTGGGTGTTCTGGAATGCGAAGAACCGCCGGAGGAGGATGAGGATGCCTATGACGAGTGGCTTGACAAATGCCGGCAGCTGCGCGATATGCTCGACGATCTTGAAGAAGTAATCGACGAATTTTAATGAAACAGGAGA
>CAVDFD010000038.1:0-12267 GCA_963608145.1 Bacteroidaceae bacterium
TTAAAAATCCATTACCATTTTCGCGCTTTCTTCTTCGCTGACCTCGGTGACGTGTGTATCGACTATGCGGTACACGCGCTTGCACAGGCTCAGGACACTCGGACGGTGGGTCGTGACGATGCAGGTCTTGCTGGGACACAGCTCGACGATATTGCGCAGCACCTGACGCTCTGTTGCAACGTCAAGCGCACTGGTCGCCTCGTCCATCAGGAGTATCGGAGCGCTGCGCAGTATCGCACGCGCAATGGCTATGCGCTGCGCCTGACCCTCCGACAGACCGCAGCCGCGCTCGCCGACCATGCTGTTTATGCCGTCCGGCAGCTTGGATACAAAGTCCCATGCGCAGGCTGCGCGAAGGGCGGCTTCGATCTCCGCATCCGTTGCGTCCTCGTTTACAAGGCGCATATTCTCGGCGATCGTGCCGGACATGACAGTGTTGCCCTGAGGAACGTAGGAAAAGCAATTTCGCGCATCGGCGGTGACATCAAACTGTCTGCCGTCGGAGTCCGTCATGCTGACGCTGCCGCCGGCAGGGGAGACGAGGCCGAGAATGAGCCGTATCATCGTCGTTTTGCCCTCGCCGGACGGACCGACAAGAGCGACGATCTCACCGGGGCGAGCGACAAATCGGGAATCGGCTATGACAGTCCGGCCTTCGCTGTAGGCAAAGCTTACGTTGCTCAGCTCGACGGTGTACGCCTCGGCGCTGCTGCGGATGCTGCCGCCCTCTGAGCTTCGCCGCTCCTTGCGCAGCGACATGATCTCGCGCACACGTCCCGCCGAGACGGAGGCTGTCATTGCTGAGGGAATAAGCCCCACAAGTCCCGCAAACGAGCTTGAAAGACTTGCCCGCTGCTGCAAAAACAGGGTCATAGTGCCGAAGCTTATCGCTCCCGACCACAGCCGCCACAGGCAGTAGCCGAAGGCGATGAACTCCACGAGCTTGCCCAGCGCGGAGAACCAGAGCTGAGCCTTTATCGCAAAGGCGTTGTACGACAGATTAACATCGCGGTAGCGCTCCTGCCAATCGTGCAGCCGCTGCTGCGTCTTATCCTCCGCAGCGAAGCTTTTTATAAAGTCAATGTTATAAAGAGCCTCGACCTCAAAGCCGGTCATATCGCTTGAAAGCTCCTTTGTCCTTCTGCTGTATTCGCGCATTTTGCGGATGAGCGGCCTTGAGGTCGCAAGCAGAAACGGAGCGCTGACGAGAGCTATGAGCGCCATCACGGTGTCATAGCGCAGGATAACGATGAGCGTTGCGATAAAGCTTATGAGAGATATGATCACGCTCGGTATCCAGTTGACGGCGTTTGACGCTATAGTTGCGATATCGCTCGTGAAGCGATTTAGAAGATCGCCGCTTTTGAAGCGGTTGAGCTCCATCCACTCCGAATCGAGGAGCTTGCCGAAAAGCTCGGCCTGAATGTCGTTATTTATATATATGTTGAGCTTTGCCGACAGGCGCGAGGACAGCGCCGAGAAGCTGAGGCTCGTAACGGCCGTGCCCAGCATGATAACGGCGATCAGCCACAGATGCGAGGAGTCAAAGCCGGTTATTATATCTATAAGATATTTCCCCGCAACGCTCGACGCAAGCCCCGTGAGGGAGCTCAGTATGCCCAGCAGCGTGTAAAGGATTATGCTGCCGCGATAGCGTCTGCCGAAGGAAAGTATCCACTTCCAATCGGCGCATATATCGCGGAAGCTGCCGTCCTTTATGCTTTGCAGCAGCATGCCGAGCGACTGCGAGTGCAGGGGATATCTGTTTTGCTTGCTTTCCTTGTTTTCCATAAACGCTCTCAGCTCCGACGCTTCCTGAAAAAGCCCCGGCCCTTCATAATAATATGCCTCAGCGGTATGAGCCATAGCCACGGTCCGCGAAACAGCTCCCATAAAAAGCTGCCGGGCTCAAGCCGCCGTCCCTTGCGGAGCACGGCATCGGCACGCGCAAAGACCTGCGAGGGCAAAACGCCCGTTTCGGTCTCTGTCTGTGCATCGCCTATTATATCGAGCAGCCCGTCTTTTCGCACACGGCGTATCCTGTGCATGACGTACTGCCCGTTAGGCCGCGTATAGAACACTATATCTCCGCGGCGCAGCGCAGACGCGGGCTTTGAGAAAAACACCGTGTCCCGTCCGCCTGCTAAAAAAGGCGACATGCTGCCGCCTGAAATGAGCACGGAAACGCTGTGCCCCTGCTCGGTGAGAGAGCGGAGCACAGACATATATTCCTGTGTATCGACCTGTTTCATTGTTCCTTAGGAGCGGCATCGCTCTTCTGCTTGCCGTAGCCGTATCTGCCGTAACCGTATTTTCCGTAGCCGTACTTACCGTAGCCATAGCCGTAGCCGTGGCTTGCGCTGCTGCCCTCGACACCGTTGAGGACGCATCCGGATATCTTTATATGCTGGTTATCGAGCGCCTGCATACTGTCAAGCACCTGCGAGCGCTTTGCAAAATCACAGCGGACGACATAGAGCACAGCATCGGCAAAACGTCCTGCATAGCGTACATGAGATATTATGCCGCAGGGAGGAGTGTCGAGAATGATGTAGTCAAACTGCTTTTCGAGCTCCTCAAGAAACTCGCCGAGCTTCGACGGGCTGAGAAATGCCCGCGCATTTGCGCCGTTTTCGCTGCAAATAAGCTTGAGCGTGCTGCCCGGAACATCGCTGAGGCAGGCCGAAACGTCGGTGACATTGCCCTTGAGATATTCGGGAAGCCCGGGATGGCCGTCGGATATGCCGAGAGATGCCTTGATATCCTGCTTTTTAAGGTCAACGTCAACGAGCACCGTTTTGTATCCGGCTGTAGCTATCGACATTGCGAGATTTTCGGATATCGTGGTCTTGCCCTCACCGGCGATCGTGCTCGTGACCATGATAACGCCCGAGCGCCCGACATTCATATGGCGCAGAAGCTTTGTCCGCAGACCGTGTATGGATTCGGAAAAGCCGTTGTTCGAGCCGCCGCTGAGTATGCTGGGCGAGCAGTTCTCGCGTGAGCGGCGCTTTACGGAAACGGCGGGTATCGCGGCGTAGATGGGGAGGTTGGTATAGGCCTTCAGCTCATCAGAGCCGTTGAAGGTGCGGCGTGAAAGCGCAAGTGCAAGTATACCGATAAGGCTTATCAGCGCACCGACGGCGCAGTCCTTTGCCAGAGTGCGTTCGAAAGCAAAGCTGTTGTACGGCTGCGTCGGAACGCTTGGCTCATCCTTCAATATGAGCTGCGAGAAGTCGGACATGTAGTTGAGGACTTTGGGATAGCACTCTATGACGGCATTGAGCACATCATAGGCATTCTGCGCATCCGCGCTTCGCACCTGCAAAACGAAAAGATTCGTCTCCGCAACCGATTTTGCGGAAATGCTTGCGTTTATGCTGCCTGTGCCGAGCTCCTGAACGATGAGCTCACGCATGAGGTCGGTGTTCTGAACATAGGGGAATGCGCTTGCAAGCTTCTTTGCCGCGTCGCTGTCATAATAGCTGCTGTAGGACAGGATATCGTCGGACGAGTATCCGGAGCTGACCGCGAAGATGGCCTTGGCCTCGTACATGGGCGTAAAGCTAAGATACGAGCGCATGAACAGCGCTCCGGCGATGAGCAGCGCCAGCACGAGCGCGGGCAGCCAGAAGCGCTTGAGCTCACGCCCGAAGCGGCCTGCCAGAACGGACAGATCTATAAGATTTTCTTTGTTTTCAGCTTCCACTGTTTAACTCTTCGCCTCCGTTGAGGAATTTTTTCCGTAGCCGTACTGATACTTTTTGCCGTAGCCGTATCTCCCGTAGCCGTGCGCGGCGGCTGAATCGCCGTGCATATCGTTGAGAACGCAGCCGAGGAAGCGGCATCTGCACGCGGAAAGCACATCGACAGCGTCGTTGAGCGTGCTTGCCGGAACAACGTCCTGCCGCACTACCATGAGCGCAGCGTCAGACAGATCGGCCAGTATCTCCGAATCGGGGAACAGTCCCATAGGCGGCGAGTCGATGATTATCATATATCCCAGATTGCGCAGCCTGCCGAGCAGGGAGGTCATGCAGGGGGAGGAGAGAAGCTCAGTCGAGCGCTCGGCACCCTCGTTTGAGCAGAGCAGCAGAACGTTTGTCTCGCTGTCTATCCTTGCGCAGGCACGCATGTTATCATCGCTGAACTCCTGCGAAAGAAGCTCATTGAGAGGCATAACGCCGTCGCGCCTGTGTCCGAAAATGCCGTACTGCGACGGATTGCGCAGGTCAGCGTCAATAAGCGCGACATGATGCCCGTTATTGACGAGCGCAATGGCAAGGTTTGCCGAGACCGTGGACTTGCCCTCGCTTGCGGCAACGCTCGTCACGAGGAACACATTGCAGCCCTTTTCGCGCTTTTCATATTCAAGCCGCGAGCAGATGGAATTTATCTGCTCGGTATAAAGCATGCTGACCGTCGGCGAGGAAATGAGTATCGGACTTCGCTGAAGCTCCCTGCGCTTTGCGCCGAAGCGGGGAAGACGTTTCTTCTCTCCGTCGAATCTCCGCTCGTGCCCGATAACGGCGATGACGGCTGCGTCGAGCAGAGCTCGCGCACCCTCGCGGGTCTGCACTGTTTCGCTCATTATGCTTGACATGGCGATAGCCGCTGCCATCAGAACAGCACCGGCTATGCCGGCGCTGCGGCAGAGCTTTGCCGTATTTATACCGTTAGAGGGCGACGGCGACACGGAGGGAGCCTTTATCACCTGAAGGATGCTGCCAGAAATGTATTTTGACAGCTCGGGGAAGCTGCTGCTGAGAGCGTCGAGAGCGAGAAAGGCCTGCTTTGGCGTTGCCGCGGTGCTCGTTACGACGATGAAATTGCTGTTTTCGATCTGCTGTGCGCTTATCTCGCCGGAAAAGCCCGAAAGCTCTTCGGATTTTGCGAAGATATCATCCTTTACGGAGCTGTCGTTGAGAACCTCGGAGAGCACCTCGGCAGCGTCGGTCGCCGCGAGAATGTTTCTGCCCGAGTAATATGCCGATACCTTGGAGGTGACGGCGTAGGTCATTGTCGCGCTGTACACGGGTGTGCGCAGGAAGCTTGCATATAAAAATGCCAGCATCGAGAATATCAGCGCACAGGCGACGAGCATCCAGAGATCCTTCCAGAGCTGCCGGAGCACGCAGAACACTGAAATGCTGTCGAAGCGGAAGCTGCTTTTCTGATCCAATGTCATACCTCCTTATTCGACAACGACGGTCAGAACCGCCGTTCCGGTGCCGCCGGAATTGCTGCATGAATAGCTGACGTGGTATATCCCCGGCTGCGACGTGTCCACGCTGCCGGAAATGCCCACATCGCCGGTCGAGCCGCCGCTGACGCTGCTTACATAGTCCGCTGCGTTGAAGGCGCTGCCGCTCTGAAGATAAACAAGATAGCTGCTGAGCGTTATCTCGGGCGCACTGGAGGCTGCCGAGCGCAGAATGACTGGCAGGGTGATCTTGGCCGTGTCGCCCATGGAATTGACGACCTGAACGCTTATATAATATGTGCCCTCGGTCGTTGAGTTTATATCCAGAGCGGAAACACGGATGGCGTTTGATATATCGCCGTCCACGGCATCCTCGGCAAAGAGCCGTCCCGTGAGCGATATCGGGTCGCCTATGGTATATTCAAGCGGCGCTTCGAGCCTGAAGCTCGGGCGCGAGTAATCGGAATATCTGACGGTTCTCGTGCAGGAGGCCATGTTGTTCGAGCTGTCGAAAACTATATATGTGACCTTTGCCGTATCGTTGGATATAAGGTTTGATATGCTTGAAACGATAATATCGCCGGTAAGGTCGCCGTCACGGTCGTCGCTTGCGGTGACACCCTTCAAAAGCTCGGCGGTGTTATCCTTTACATGCACCGTAACAGTGTCGCTGTCGCATTTTATCTCCGGCGGGGTATTGTCGGCTATCAAATGAAGGTAAAGCTGCCCCGCGCAGAAGGCAGCGGCAGTGATCGCCAGCGCGATTATAAGCAGAGTTTTTAGTTGTCTCATCGTAACACCTGAAAGTAAATCATTGCAAAATACTCAGAAAAGAGCATTTTCGGCAGATATTTTATCATATCAGTATATGGATTTCAATACTAAAGCATCAATTTAAACGCAAATTACATTATTGACCATGTCGCAGATTGGATTTTCGCGTCTGAAATTGTCCGAAAACACAGCGCTTTTCAAAGCCATGCTGTCAGATTTATTAAAAAAAGATAAGATAAGATATATACAACAGTAAAATCTTGTGCTATAATCAATCTGATTGACATGACAGTATGTCGGTGAGGAACGATATAACTAATACACAGGTTGATCAAAGAGGAAAAAGAGGAATGAAAAGGATAGGGGAAATCAACTGGATAAGGGTCGGCAGGGTAGCTCTGCTGATAATAGCCGATATTGCCATAGTGAATTTCTCAGCGCTTATGGCGCTGCTGCTGCGCTTCGAGCTGAGCCTGAGTCTGCTCACGCAATCCGGCTTTCTGGACAGCATTGCTGCGACGTGGTTTGTAAGCACTCTCATTGCGATAGCGACCTTTGCACTGTTCAGGCTCTACAGGAGCCTGTGGATCTATGCGGGGGTGGACGAGCTTATTCAGATCGCAAAGGCTGTCGTTGCGGCGGCGCTGCTGCAATATTGCTGGCTCATGATAACGGACAACGCCGTGCCGAGGAGCTTTCCGTTTATCTACGCGCTTTTGCTGTTCGTGCTGATATCGGCGGTCAGATTTTCGTATCGCTTCCTGCGCAGGGAAAGGATAATCTTCGGACATAGGCGTGAAGGCGAAAAAAGGCGTACCATGCTTATCGGCGCGGGTGCTGCCGGAGTTATGGCGCTCAGAGAATTTAAATACAGCGAGCATTCGGAAAACCGCGTCGTGTGTATTATTGACGATGACGGCGATAAGAAAAACAAGCGCCTGATGAATGTTCCGATAGTCGGCGGACGCGACGCGATACTGCGCGCTGCCGAAAAATACAGAGTGGATGATATCGTCTTTGCCATACCGTCAATGCCCAACAGGGAAAAGCGCGATATCATGGAGATATGCCGCAAAACAGGGTGCAGGCTCAAGACTCTGCCGGCGCTGTATCAGCTTGCAAACGGAGACGTCAGCATAAAGCAGATACGCGATCTGGACATCACCGACCTGCTTGGCCGCGAGACTGTGAATGTCGAGCTGTCGGATATCACGGGCTATATCGAGGGCAAAACGGTGCTCGTAACGGGCGGCGGCGGAAGCATCGGCAGCGAGCTTTGCCGTCAGATAGCCAAAAGCGGCGTGAAAACGCTTATAATTCTGGATATCTATGAAAACAACGCCTATGATATACAGCTTGAGCTGCGGCACAGACATCCCGAGCTCGATCTTGTCGTGCTCATAGGCTCAGTGCGCGACAGGACCCGCGTGTTCAATATATTTGAAAAATACAGGCCGGAGCTCGTTTTCCATGCCGCGGCGCACAAGCATGTTCCGCTTATGGAGGATTCTCCCGCCGAGGCTGTGAAGAACAATGTGTTCGGCACGCTAAACGTCGCTCAGGCCGCGTCTGAGTTCGGAGCACAGCGCTTTCTTCTCATATCCACTGATAAAGCCGTCAATCCCACGAGCATCATGGGCGCGTCAAAGCGCATATGCGAGATGGTCATACAGATGATGAGCATGCGCTCTAAAACCGAGTATGTTGCCGTCAGATTCGGCAATGTTCTCGGCTCAAACGGCAGTGTAATACCGCTGTTCCGCAAGCAGATACTCGCAGGCGGCCCCGTGACGGTCACGGATAAGAACGTCATACGCTATTTTATGACCATTCCCGAGGCTGTATCGCTCGTGCTTCAGGCAGGAGCATACGCAAAGGGCGGCGAGATATTTGTCCTCGACATGGGCGAGCCCGTGCGCATCGACGATCTTGCGAGGAACATGATAAGGCTCGCGGGCTTTGAGCCGGATGTGGACATTATGGTCGAGTACACCGGCCTGCGCCCCGGCGAAAAGCTTTTCGAGGAGATACTCATGGCTGCCGAGGGTATGCAGAAAACGCCGAATAATCTTATCTACATAGGCCACGATACCGAGCTCGATGTCCGTGAATTTGAAGAAAAGCTCATGTATCTGCGCTCGATAGACGAACGTGACACAGAGCTTTTGCGTGAGCATATAGCCGATATGGTGCCGACCTTCATAGGCCGGACAAGCGAGAAGAACGAGCAGGTCATGGCCTGACCATGGGCAAGCCCTTTATTATGCGCCGCGGATTTTCGTAGAGAAGTATCTGCGCATAGTCAGCCGAGTGCTCGGCCTCGACATATTCGCGGAACGCGGACAGATCCGCTGTGCGGGAGACAGTGCCGTGCGCGTCGCTTGCAGCGGCATGCGCAAGCCCGTGCGCAAGCATCCACTTGGAGCATTTCTGCGCGTGGCGGCCAAGAAGTCCGAAAACGCTGTCCTTGTTTATCTGCAAAACATAGCCCAGCTCGAACCAGTCGATGCACAGCTGTGGATTGCGGTGAACGGCCTCGTAGCGCTCCGGATGCGCGATAACGGGCTTTATTCCGAGTGCGGCAAGCCTTGTGAGCTTGCGGTCAATATTGATGATGCTCTCATCGAAGGAAAATTCTACGAGCATATAGCAGCTGCTGGCGAGAGTCAGCAGCTTTTTTTCTTTAAACAGCTCCGGCGTGTCCTCGGTGCAGAAAATTTCCGCTCCGGCGAGGATCTTAAGCGGTATACCGGCATTGTCTATCGCTGCGCGCAGAGCGAAAAACTGCCTGAGCAGCTCGGCGCTCTGGTAGTTAGGCTGCGCACAGGGAATGTTGCAGTGGGGCGTTACGATAACGACATCCGTCCCGCCTCTCACCGCGTCCTGCGCCATGAGAAGCGAAGTCTCCATAGACCCTGAGCCGTCATCGACACCGGGCAGCATGTGGCAATGTATATCTATCAAATGACCAACCTCGTTTTCTGTGCTGTATATATAATACAACCCCGTGTCAAGAGACAAGCTTACAGCACGTCCGTTTTGAACGTGCTGTAAATTCAAGCTTTCTTTTATTCTGTACGCAGTGCGACGACGGGATCCTTGTTCGCCGCGACACGCGAGGGGATAAGACCGGCAACGACCGTCAGCAGCATGCTGATGATGACCAGCGTCACGGCGGCAGCCGGCGGCAGCACGGCGTTTATCGAGTAAATGCCTGTCAGACTGTGTACAAGCGCATTTATCGGCAGACACAGCAGTATCGTCACCAGAATGCCTATAAGTCCGGCTGCAAAGCCGACAATGACGGTTTCGGCGTTGAATACGCTGGATATATCCTTTTTCGATGCGCCGATGGCTCGCAGTATGCCGATCTCCTTCGTGCGCTCAAGAACGCTTATGTAGGTTATGATGCCGATCATGATGCTCGAAACGACGAGGCTTATCGCAACAAAGGCAATGAGAACATAGGATATGACGTTTATGATAGTCGTAACGGAGCTCATTATCAGCGCAACGTAGTCGGTGTAGCTTATCTGATCCTCGGCATCGACCGTGGAGTTATACTCGTCTATGACCTCGGCGACCGCGTCCTTTGCCGCGAAGGTCGAGACATAGATGTTCACGCCGGAGGGGGAGTCGAGATCGACATAGCCGAGCGTGCGCAGGTTCTTCTCATAGCTTGAGCTCGAGAAGGTGTCCGGCATGAGCTCACTGTAGATGAGCTCGTAGCCCTCGTCGGTGAGATAGCAGCTGTCAAAGGCCTCGGCAAGGGAAGCGGTCGAGAGCTGGCTCATCTGCTTCTTCACCTCTTCGGCGTAAGCCTTTTTGACCTGCTCGGTGAGCATCTCGCGCATGTAGCTCATAAGTGTCTCGTCATCCATGGCGCTGAGCATCTCCGCGTATTCGGGGTAGCTTTCAACGACTTGCTTCTCTATATCCTCGCGGGAAACGCCGCTGAGCTTCTCATCTATCATGGAGCTGACATAGGAATCCGGTGCGAGGGACATATAGGCGATGTAAAGCTCGGCCTTTTTTGCCTGATCAATGCCCGCGCAGTAGTCCTGCACTGCCTTCTTTATCTCGTCTGTGGACAGGGCCTTGTCGCTTGCCTTGAAGGGCAGGCCGGTGAATATATCGTGCTGGGGATCCTCGAGCTGCTGCTTTACGAGCTCCTTCTGCGCAGTCTGCTCCACAACGTATTTTGTCAGCGCGTTCGTGTAGCCTATAGCGCCGTTCATCATGCCGCTGACGGCATCTGCGCTCTGGCGCACAACGCCGACTATCTTCAGCTGTATGCCGTTGGAGTACAGCGTCTTGAGGCCAAGCTCGTCGCTGCTTATGTCCTTATATTCGCCCGTCTGGGGATCCTTCTGCCAGCAGTCGGCAGGGAGGATGAGGCTGAAGGTCTTTTTGCACACATCGGCGTAGCTCCAGCTTTCGACCTTTGTGGTGTCGGTCTGCTGACCGCTCATGTAGCCTGTCATGGACGAGAGCATTTCGTTTGAGGATTTCAGTCCCAGCGCGTACAGCACCATGTCCGAGACCTCGTTGTTCTCGTCAACGATCAGCACCACCTCGTCATAGCTCTGCGGCCATGAGCCGTAGAGCACGTCGTACTGCCCCTCCAGAACAGGGCTTATCAGCTCATCGCCGTCGCCGGGCAGCATCTCCTGCCACACGACAAACTGACTCTGCGTACTGCTCATGCCGGAGGATGAGAACATGTCGTTCATCGACTGATTGACCGACTCCTCGGCATCCTCGCCGATAACTCCCGCGCGCATCTTGCTCATGAGGCTCATCACGTCGGACTTGACGATCTTGCCGTCGGCATCCTTGGTGTAGAGGTTCATCGGCAGATTATATGTATACTGGATATTCGTCGCGTTCCGGCTGAGCTTTGAGTCGGTGCTCATCTGCTCGTCGAGGAAGGTCTTGAGCTTTGTGACGTTGTTTTCCTGTATCTCGGTGCTGGTCATGGCGTTCATCATCTCGTACATGATGGTGTTGCCGTACACAGCGTCCTTATCGTGCTTGTTTGCCGCGTCGTCGGCGTTTATGCCCATGAGCGTCGTCATGAGCGAGGACATGTCCACAGACTCTGCCTGAATGGATATCGGGTAGGACGACAGAGTGTCCTCCTGAACGCGGTCAATATAGTTGTTCACGCCCGTTGATATCGACAGGATAAGCGCGATGCCGATAATGCCGATGCTTCCGGCAAAGGCCGTGAGTATCGTGCGCCCCTTCTTCGTCATGAGGTTATTGAGCGACAGGGAAAGCGCTGTGAGATAGCTCATTGCCGTCTTTCGCTGCACAGCCGGTTCGCCGATCTCGTCATCCTGCGCGGAGTAGGGCATGGTGTCGCCGGTTATCAGGCCGTCCTTCAGCCTTATTATGCGCGAGGCATAGCTGTCGGCAAGCTCAGGGTTGTGCGTGACCATGATAATGAGCTTATCTCTGGATATCTCCTTGAGTATCTCCATGATCTGCACGCTCGTTTCCGAGTCGAGCGCACCCGTGGGCTCGTCGGCAAGGAGAATGTCGGGGTCGTTTACAAGAGCGCGGGCTATCGCAACGCGCTGCATCTGACCGCCGGACATCTGGTTAGGCTTTTTGCCGAGCTGATCGCCGAGCCCGACCTGCTCAAGAGCTTTTATCGCCCTCTCACGCCGCTCTGTCTTGCTCACGCCCGACAGTGTGAGGGCAAGCTCAACGTTTGCAAGCACCGTCTGATGCGGAATGAGGTTGTACGACTGGAAAACGAAGCCTATCGAGTGATTACGGTAGGTATCCCAGTCGCGGTCGCTGTACTCCTTCGTTGAGCGGCCGTTTATGATAAGGTCGCCGCTCGTGTACTGGTCGAGGCCGCCTATGATGTTCAGCAGTGTCGTTTTGCCGCAGCCTGAGTGACCGAGCACGGCGACAAACTCGCTTTTCCTGAACTCAAGGTCTATGCCCTTGAGAGCATGCACCGTTTCGTCGCCGACAGCATAGTCCTTTGTTATGCCTTTTAATTTGAGCATTCAAAAATTCTCCCGTATTATATTGTGTAATGGATTGATTATCGGCTTTTTTTCGCTTAAAGTCAAGAGCCGTAACAAAAAGTTAAGAAAATAGTAAGAGCTTCGCCTTGACCGGCCGGTGTTGACATTTTATCAATGATGAGTTACAATAACTGAGCTATGCCTCCGTAGCTCACCAGGATAGAGCGTGCGCCTCCTAAGCGCAAGGTAGTGAGTTCGAGTCTCGCCGGGGGTGCCAAAGTCCGACAGTGTAAAGCTGTCGGA
>CAVDFD010000039.1:0-12106 GCA_963608145.1 Bacteroidaceae bacterium
CCGCTCCGGCTCAGGAGGAAAAGCTCGCCGTAGTCCTCGGAACGGAGGGCGACGGACTTGCAGCCGAGACCGTTGCAGGCTGCGATTACACGCTGCGCATTCCCATGTCGCACGGAGTGGACTCACTGAACGTTGCCGCAGCGAGCGCCGTCGCGTTTTATCAATTAGGCGTAATGCATAAATTATAAATTATAAAAATCCGACCTTGCCAAAAGGCAAGGTCGGAGATCGTCAATTTTTGCATAGCTTTTTATGCTACCGCATTTGTGAGTCTGTTGATGAACAGCGTAAAGCCGATGGCAAACAGGACAGCAAGAGTGCCGAATACCGCGACGCTCGAGGTGAAGGTGGCCATGCAGTAGCTGGATACGACCGCTCCGACGAGGCAAATGATAACTGCCAGTGCAAAAAGTGTAGTCTTTTTCATAACTATTCCTCCGATATAATTTAATATTATTTTCAGAAGATCTCAATTATATTCGGGCCCTGAATAGTGCTTGATTTCTTACTGTCTGTATTGTAAAATAAATCGCAAGAAAAGTAAAGCTGTTGATCGTTATGGCGGCTTTAAGTGTTACTTAAAGGGATGATGGTATGGAAACTGCACGGTGCAGAGCGTTTCTGGCTGCGGCGGATACGGGGAGCTTTTCAAAGGCGGCCAAGCTTTTGAGCTACACTCCCTCGGGCGTAAGCCAGCTTGTGAGCGCGCTTGAAGCGGATCTGGGCATTCCCCTGCTGAGACGGACGAACAAGGGCGTGAGCGTCACGGCGGAGGGCGGCAGGCTCATTCCCGCGGTACGCGAGTTCTTGAATAATGAGGATAATATATATCAGCTTGCAGCCGACACGAAGGGGCTGCTGATAGGCAGCGTGACTATCGCCGCATATTCGAGCATGGCGACACACTGGCTGCCGGAGATCATAAGCCGCTTCCAGCATGACTATCCGCATGTCAAAATAACCTTGCTTGAGGGCTGCTCTGAGTTAAACAGGTTGTTGGACGAAAAAACGGCCGACCTTGCATTCATGAGCTACCGCGAGCCGCTCCCCTATGACTGGATACCGCTTTCCGAGGACAGGATGCTGGCGGCGCTGCCCAAGGATCACCCCTGCGCAGGGCTTGAAAGCTATCCATTTGAGCTGTGCCGGAACGAAAAGCTCATTCTTGCAGGCTTCGGTCACGACGACGATGTTATGCCGCTGTTTGAGGAGTTCGGCATCGAGCCGGATATCCGCTTTTCAACGGTAGAGAGCTATTCGGCGCTGAAGATGGTCGAGCAGGGGCTCGGCATAAGCATATTAAATGAGCTGATAACGCGCAACTGGCCCTGCGAGGTTGTGAAGATACCCATCTCTCCCCCGAGGAGCATAACGCTCGGAATGGCGCTGATAAATTACAGGCACGCCTCCCCCGCCGTGCGGCGCTTTGTCAAATACGCAGAAGAAATAATCAAGAATAAATAGAAAGGTTTTGTTAAAAGTGTTATCCCGAATAAAGCCGAAGAACTGCCTGAGCATCATACTCGGCAGCGCGATACTCGCCTTCGGCCTGTACAATGTCCACTCCATCTCCGGCGTTACCGAGGGCGGTGTCCTCGGACTTACGCTGCTGCTCGAGCACTGGTTCGGCATTTCGCCGTCTGTAAGCGGTCTTGTGCTCAACGGCGCCTGCTACCTGCTCGGCTTCAGGCTCATGGGCGGAGAGTTTATCGTATATTCCGTCATCGCCGGCGGCGGCTTTTCCGCCTTTTACGCGATATTCGAGCGCTTTCCTCCGGTCTGGCCGCAGATAGCCGAGTCCCCGCTTCTGGCCGCGATAGCCGGCGCACTGTTTGTCGGCGTTGGTGTGGGGCTGTGCATAAGGGCAAACGCCGCGCCGACAGGCGACGATTCGCTTGCGCTGAGCCTGTCAAAGCTGTTTAAGCTCGGCATACAGTGGGTGTATCTCCTGGGCGACCTCGTTGTTCTCGCGCTGTCGCTGACGTATATCCCGTTTAATAAGATCGTCTATTCCCTGCTGACGGTCATTCTCTCCGGCCAGCTCATCGGCCTTATCCAAAACGCCGGTAAGCCCAAGGAAGCAGAAAAAGAGGCATTATAAAGCATAAAAACTACTCCGTTTAGGCCGGTTGAGACAAGAAAACATACGCAAAAAAGGCACATCAGGCGCGAATGTCTGCTTTACGGCGGCTTGACCCCGCACCTGCTGAGCCGTTTCGGGTGCCCGCAGTTTTGAGCGAGGGATTTTTCGTCAAGACAAAATAACAAAATCTCGGCAATACTTTGTGTATTACCGAGATTTTTTATGCCGTATTGGCGGAAAAGAGCCGCTCAAAACCGTATGTTCTCTTATCTCAGCCGGCCTTTCAAATACGGAGTAGTTTTGCGTTTAATAGTGCTGCGTCGTTCTCGCAGTGGCTTACGAATATGAGCGTTCTGCCCTCACAGTTATCTGAGATATAAGCTATGACGCGCTTTTTTGTTTCCTCATCGAGGCCGGTGAAGGGCTCGTCGAAGTACACCGTTTCAGCTCCGCTGAGCACCGCTCTTACTATGGCGACGCGGCGGCGCATACCGCCGGATAGCTGCGACACAGGCTTTTCGAAGTGCCCATCAAGGCCGACAGCTGCCAGATGTGCGCGTATCGTATTTTTCGTAACGCCGTGCCCCGCCGTCATTTTGACGCAGTTAACGGCTGTGAATTCCTCCGGCAGTCTGTCCTCCTGAAACACCGCCGCCTGACGGCGCGGGCGGTTTTTCACCTCGCCGGAATCGGGCTTTTCAAGCCCCATCATGATGCGCAGAAGCGTTGTTTTCCCCCTGCCGGACGGTGCTGTGATAAGCACCCTGCTGCCCTTTGGTATAAGCATGCTGATATCGCGCAGCACCTCGTTTTCGCCGAAGCTCTTGCATATGTTTTTAAGCTCCATCACGCACGCTCCAATCTTGCGTAAAGCCTGCGCACAAGCAGCATGAACAGCTTTTCGAACGCGACGCTTATTATGACGATTATGAGCGTCCAGCACAGAAGATCGTCGGTATCGAGATATATCTTGGCGTAATAAAGCTGCTTGCCTATCGAGCCGTCGGGCGTTCCGATGATCTCAGCCGCGACCCCCGCCTTCCACGACATACCCAGCGAGGTTGCGCAGGCTGAGAGTATAAAGGGCTTGAGCTGCGGCATATGGATGTAAAGTATACGTTTGAAAAACGGCATGCCGAAAACCCTGCCTACCTCGAGCATTTTCTTATCCTCGCTCTTTATGCCCTCGAGCACGTTGCCGTAAACGACGGGCAGCACGATGAGAAAGGATATGAACACGGAAAGGTTCTGCGCCGAGAGCCATATGAGGCATATGACGACAAACGAGGCCACCGGCACGGTCTTTACCGTTATCATAAACGGCCAGAGCGCCGTTTCTATCCATGCAAAGCGCCCCGAGAGCGCCGCAAGCACAGTACCCGTCACAAGCGCAAGCAGGAAGCCGCCCGCTATATGATAGAAGCTGAACCATATAGACGACAGGAAGCCCTCGATGCGCCATATGCTCGTCATGCGCACGAGCACCTCTACGGGTGATACAAGCAGTATGCGCTGATCGACCGCTGCTGCGGCGATCTGCCACAGCAGCAGCGCAAAGGCTACGGCAAGCGCCTTGCCGAGTCTGTTATTTTGCGGCATAGTACAGGCCGTCGTCGGGCAGCTTGCCGCCGACCGACTGAGGATTCATATCGTAAAGCACCTCAAGATAGCCGCCGAGACATTCCTTGAGCTCATCTCCCGTGAGACAGCATATATTGCAGTACGGCAGTGCCTTGAGCGCTATCGGGGTCTTTACTATCTCATAATTGCCGACAAGCTCAGCCGCCTGCTCGGTGTTTTCGTTGACGTATTTAACGCTTGCGGCATACTCCTGCATGAATTTTTCCACCTGCTGCGGGTATTTTTCCGCAAACTCCGTGCGCACCACAATAACGCCGGTGGCCATGGAAGCGCCGTCGTTTGCCTTCTGCCACTCCTCGTCGAGGTCAAGGGCAACCTTCAGTCCCTCGACCTTGGTCTGAGCTGCGGTGACAAAGGGCTGGGGCAGCATTGCGACCGCGTTTTCGTCATTGCTTATGTACGACAGTGCCTCGGTCGTATCCGCGCACCACTGGATCACGGGCGCTTTGTCGCCCTCAAGGCCGTTTGCCTTGAGCAGATAGCGCAGCGCAAACTCGGGCGTTGCGCCCTCGCCGGTGGCGTAGAGCTTCTTGCCGGCAAGATCGGCAAAGCTCTTTATGCTGTCGCCGCGCTCGACGATATACAGAACGCCGGTCGCGCATACGGCAAGCACCTTAACGCCGCCGTCGGTGTTGTTGTACAGAACGGAAGCTAAGTTTGCCGGAACCGCTGCGATGTCGATCTCACCCTTCGTAAGTGCCGGAGCGAAGGCGGATGCCTCGGTCTGGAGCGTAAACTCGTACTTGTTCTCCGTTTCACCCTTATCGCTGTCGTCCATGAGCTTTACCATGCCCATTGCCGTAGGGCCGGTCATTGCGCCGACTCGGATGGTCGTGGGCTCCTCGGATACAGTTGGTGTCTCCGTGGGCGCGGGATCCTTTCCGCTGTCGGTGCAGCCTGCAAACAGGCATGTGAGCATGAGCAGTGCGAGGATAAGTGATATCAGCTTTTTCATTTTCTTCACCTCATAAAACATATTTTTTTAGCCTTTCGGCATCGTTTATGCATATACTCTTACCGTTTTTCACGATCGCTCCCTCCTCGCCGAGCGCATCGAAGGCGCGGTAAAGCGAGGCACGGGAAACATTCAGTGCAAGCGAGAGCTTGTTCAGCGGCATCGGAAGCTCCGCCGCCTCGCCCTCCGACAGATTATCCAGCAGGAAGCTTGCAAGGCGCTGCTCGGCTGTGCCGGAGCTGAGAAAATACAGTTTTCTGTTTAAAAAACGTATCCGCTCGGACAGATACCTGACGTAATTGACGGCTATCTGCGCGTCATAGCGCATCATGCGCTGGACAAGGCGCTGAGTGAAAAAAACTATCTGAGCCGCGCTCACGGCGCGGATATCGGCGGCATATTCCGGCTGATCGGTAAAAAGCGCGGCTGCTCCGAACACGGAGCCCGCCGAGAGCGTGCTCATTATTATGCTGTGCCCGCCGTCGCCGCTCTTTGTGACTCTGAGGCTTCCCGAGAGCACAACGCCGAGGCTTCGGCTAAACTCCGTTTTGCCGTACACGAGCTGAGCCTTGTCGTAGGTCCTTACCGTGCAGTCGGGCGAGGCAACGATCCTCTCTATCGTTGACATCGGAACGGCATAAAAAATACCCGTATGCCGGAGCGTTGAAAGCTGGGTCGGACTGAGCTTCATGACAACCTCCGTTTTTGTCTCACATGAGACAGTTTATATTTTAATTATAGTCACTTCCGGCAATTTGTCAAGTATTTATCAGTTTCTTAACAATGAATTTTCGTGCTGTTAAAGCTTTGGCAATTTGCATAAAAAATTTAATATTTTTAGTGGAAATGTACCATACGCCCCATTTTTTATCGTCAAGTTGCCCAAAGCGCAAATGCCGTATCGGTGCACTTTGTCAGTTCTTTGTCAAGCCGTGACGGCTGGCCGCTTTTTTCGCTCACCATCAGAAATTAACAAAAAAATAATTATTCTTTACACCAAAAATATTTTTCCATATAATTAGACTCAGCAAGATATTAATATAAAGTGGAAGAGTGATAAAAACAGTATAGAAAGGATGATACTATTGGTAAAGGTTGATTATGGCTTTATCGACAGCGTATTGGAAAAGTACGGCTGCGATAAGACCCATGTCATTTCCATCATGCAGGATGTACAGGCTAAGTACAACTTCCTGCCCGAGGACGCACTGCGCTATATCGCCGAAAAGGTCGGCGAGAGCGAGGCGGAGATCTACGGCGTTGCGACCTTCTATGAGAACTTCTCCTTGAAGGAAAAGGGCAAGTACATCATAAGGATCTGCAACGGCACCGCGTGCCACGTCAGAAAGGTCGATGACGTTCAGGAAACTATCTATGCCCTGACCGGAATGAAGCCAGGTGATCACATGTCAGCCGACGGGCTGTTCACCATTGAGCGCGTTTCCTGCCTTGGCGCATGCGGACTTGCGCCCGTGTGTACCGTCAACGACGTTGTCCACGCTTCTATGACCTCCGAAAAGGCATATGCGATCATTCAGGAGATAAGGGAGGCTGAGAAGATATGAGAATTGAAAGCAGACAGCAGCTTATAGACTGCCGCGAGGAGTTCAAAAAGGCGCTTGCCTGCCAGAACAAACAGGTCGTTATCTGCGCCGGCTCAGGCTGCGTTGCCGGCGGCTCGCTGAAGGTATACGATAAGATGAAGCAGCTCATGGAGCAGCGCGGGCTTCGCGTTGACGTGACGCTTCAGCACGAAAGCCACGATAAATCCGTCGGCCTCAAGCACAGCGGCTGCCACGGCTTCTGCCAGATGGGACCGCTCATGCGCATAGAGCCGATGGGGCTTCTCTATATCAAGGTCACGGTCGATGACTGCGAGCAGATAGTTGAAAAGACGATCCTCAACGACGAGGTCATAGACCGCCTTGTCTATCACGAGGACGGCAAAAGCTACGTCCGGCAGGAGGATATCCCCTTCTACAAGCAGCAGACCCGTATAGCGCTCGAGCACTGCGGACACATAAATGCGGAAAACGTCGAGGAATATATCGCAGTCGGCGGCTACAGCGCTCTGGAAAAGGCGCTGTTTGACATGACTCCCGAGGAAATAATAAACGAGATATCCGAATCGGGACTGCGCGGCAGAGGCGGCGCGGGCTTCCCGACCGGCAAGAAGTGGGCTCAGGTCGCGGCTCACAAGGACGCGCCGGTAAAATACATAGTCTGCAACGGCGACGAGGGCGACCCCGGCGCATTCATGGATCGCTCCATCATGGAGGGCGACCCGCACAGAATGATAGAGGGCATGATAATCGCCGGTATCGCAACAGGCTCGGAGGAGGGCTATATCTACGTTCGTGCCGAGTATCCCCTTGCCGTCGAGCGCCTTAAAATGGCGATAGCCGACGACGAGGCGCACGGTATACTGGGCGAGAACATCCTCGGCTCGGGCAAGAATTTCAGGCTGCATATAAACAAGGGCGCGGGCGCTTTCGTCTGCGGCGAGGGCTCGGCGCTGATGGCCTCCATCGAGGGCGGACGCGGCATGCCCAGAACAAAGCCTCCCAGAAGCGTTGACAAGGGTCTGTTCGATGCTCCGACCTCGCTCAACAACGTCGAGACCTTTGCAAACGTTGCGCCCATCATTGAGCGCGGCGCTGCATGGTACCGCAGCATAGGCACGGAAAACAGCACCGGCACCAAGGCCTTCGCCCTGACCGGCAACATCAATCACACCGGCCTTATCGAGGTTCCCATGGGCACGACGCTCAGAGATATCATTTTCAAGATCGGCGGCGGCGTTAAAAACGGCAACTTCAAGGCCGTGCAGATAGGCGGCCCCTCCGGCAACTGTCTGACAGAGGAGCACCTCGATCTGCCGCTCGACTTTGATCTTACAAAGAGGATAGGCGCGATCATCGGCTCGGGCGGCCTTGTCGTCATGAGCGACGATACCTGCATGGTCGAGATAGCCCGCTTCTTCATGAACTTCACCAAAAAGGAATCCTGCGGCAAATGCGCCGCCTGCCGCGAGGGTACGCCCAAGATCCTTGCGATACTCGAGCGCATAACCCACGGCGGCGGTACGATGGAGGACTTTGACCTGCTTCAGGATCTTGCGAGCGTCGTCAAGAACTGCTCGCTGTGCGGCCTCGGCAAGACCGCTCCGAACCCCGTTCTGAGCACCATCAAGTATTTTAAGGACGAGTACATCGCACATATAGTCGATAAGAAATGTCCTGCCGGCGTATGCCGAAGCCTGTGCACGCTGTGGATCGATCCTCTCAAGTGCATCGGCTGTACAAAGTGTGCGCGCAACTGCCCCGTCGGTGCAATTACCGGCGAGCTGCGCAAGCCGCATAAGATCGACCCCGACAAGTGCGTAAAGTGCCGCGAATGTAAGCTCGGCTGCCCGAAGCATGCGATAAAGGAGGTATGATGATATGAAAAGCATGATCATAGACGGCATTAGCTGTGAATTTGAAAATGAACGCAACGTCCTTGAAGTCGCGCTGAAGCATCATATCGACATTCCTAACCTCTGCTACTGCGAGAGCCTTTCGATCTACGGCGGCTGCCGCCTGTGCGTTATCGAAAACGGGCGCGGCGGCGTTGAAGCTGCCTGCACGATGATCCCGAAGGACGGCATGGTCGTCAGCACCAACTCCGCGCGTGTAAGAAAGCAGCGTCAGCTCATTCTGGAGCTTCTGCTGGCAGGCCACCGCTCGGACTGCACGACCTGTGAAAAGTCGGAAAAGTGCAGGCTTCAGGCCTATGCAAAGCGCTATCACGTCACAAATATCCGCTTCCCCATCGACTACCCCAAGCTTCCGATAGACAACTCCTCCCTTTCCATCGTGCGCGATCCCTCAAAGTGCATACTCTGCGGAAAGTGCGTGAGGATGTGCTCGGAGGTGCAGAACGTCAGAGCCATCGACTTTGCCGAGCGCGGCATTGAAAGCTACATCTCCTGCGGCTTTGATAATAAGCTTGCGGACACCGACTGCGTCGGCTGCGGCCAGTGCGCGGCGGTCTGCCCGACAGGTGCGATAGTTATCAAAAACGAGGTCTCAAAGCTCTGGGATGCAATATACGATCCCACGAAGAAGGTCGCGGTGCAGGTAGCGCCGGCTGTGCGCGTCGGCATCGGCGAGGAGTTCGGGCTTCCGGCCTCGCAGCCTGTCATGGGCAAGATAACGACGGCTCTTAAAATGCTCGGCGCAGACTATGTTTTCGACACCTCGCTGACGGCAGACCTCACAATCATGGAGGAATCGGCGGAGTTTATGAACAAGCTCAAGACCGGTGCGAAGCTTCCCATGTTCACCTCCTGCTGCCCCGGCTGGATAAAGCATGTGGAAAACCGTCATCCGCATCTGATGCCTCAGGTCTCGACCTGCGGCTCGCCGATG
Organism: Bacteroidaceae bacterium; assembly: GCA_963608145.1. Classification (GTDB taxonomy): domain Bacteria; phylum Bacillota; class Clostridia; order Oscillospirales; family Oscillospiraceae; genus F23-B02. Next base: position 9,092 of record CAVDFD010000039.1, read on the forward strand.
GAGATGTTCGGCGCTGTTTTAAGGCAGTATTACACCGACGACGAGCTTTACTCTGTCGCAATAATGCCCTGCACGGCAAAGAAGGCCGAGGCTGCGCGGCCTGAGCTCATAAAGGACGGCGAAAGGCTCATAGACCTCGTTCTCACGACGCAGGAGCTTGCGAGAATGATAAAGGAGGCCGGCATAGACTTTGCCCAGCTTCCCGACACCAAGCCAGACGACCCCTTTGCAGAGTACACCGGCGCGGGCGTTATCTTCGGAGTTACGGGCGGCGTGACGGAGGCGGTCATACGCCACGTTCTCGGAACGATCACCTCCGAGCAGATAGCCACGGTCGCCGAATGCGGCGTTCGCGGGCTTGACGGCATCAAGGCCTTTGAGGTCACCGCCGGTGATCTAACGCTGAAGATCGCCGTTGCAAACGGCCTCGGCAATGCCGACAAGCTCATTGAAAAGGTCGAAAGCGGCGAGGAGTTCTTCCACTTCATTGAAGTCATGGCCTGCCCCTGCGGATGCATCGGCGGCGGCGGTCAGCCGGAGGCTACGATCGCGCAGAAGAAGGTGCGCAACAGCGGCATATTCAACGCCGACGAGCAGTGCACGCTGCGCTCGTCCGAGCAGAACACCGCGCTTGACGGAGTTTATGCGCTCCTGCGCGGCAAGGCTCACGAGCTGCTGCACGTCCACTACCCCGACCACGGTCATCACGAATGATCACAAGTTCTCTCTCCCTCTGCCTCGGCAGGGGGAGAATTTTTTTACGTTTTTATAAACAATTTGTCCGGCAGTAGATTTTAAAACGCCGTCATGATATAATCGACGGTATAGAATGGAGTTGATAACATGCGTAAATTCATAGCCATGGCATTGGCGCTCTGCTGCATCATATCTCTTTGCGCCTGCGGCAAAAAGGACAGCGGCGAAAAAGAGCGCGAGTGCGGCGTATATATAACGATGCAGGCAAACGACGTTTTCACCGTCTCCTGCGGCACAGACGAGGGTTCCGAGTCGTTTTCTGACGCGGACGAGTCCGCCATTGATACCGGCACGGTCATTCACTTTGACTTTGCAGGCGATAAGGCCGAGAGCACGGAAAGAGCCGACATCGAATACAGCATATGCATATACGATAAGGAGCTGAACATCCTTGCGACAAAGTCCTTCGTCGATGATTTTTCGAACAAGGCCCGCGTTGACATCACCGTCACCGAGGATCACAAGATAATAAATGCAAACGCCGGAAGCTGCGGCGATGTTGTCGTTGAGATGACGGATGAAAGCGCCGAGGGCAATGTCTCGTACATGCTCCCCACCGTTTTCATGCCCGAGCGCAGCGATGCGGCGGATAAGCTCAATGAAAGCCTCAAGTCGATGGCGACCGAGTACACGACCAAGACCTATCAGAACAACTACGGTCTTTACACTCAGAACATCGGCGACGGCACGGCGGAGGGGCTCAGTGCGTTTTCCATGAACCGCACGATAAGAGCCGAGCGCGCCGACAGCGGCGTTGTATCCCTGCGCGTTGTTGACAGAGCCTCGCTGGGTACGACGAGCACGCTCAGCATAAGCGGCAAAAGCTTTGATGCCCAGACCGGCGAGGAGCTGACGCTTGCCGAGCTCGGTGACAGCGAAAAGATAGTAAACAGCGTATCCGAAAAGATTCTCGTCTCGTTTAACGATGATGCAAAGTATCAGGACGTATTCTTCAACGAGGGCTATTCCGAAACGATAAAATCGCTTGTATCCGACGGACACTGGTATCTGTCGGCTGAGGGCATCGTCATAATCGCAAACCCCGGCGAGATAGCCGACGGCTTTTATGAGTTCACCGTGCCCTACTCCGAGCTTGGAGGCATCATTGACGAAGCTTACATCCCCGACTCCGACCGCGACGGCTCGGAGGGCGACATAGCCGTCACTCTTGCATCTGACAGTAAGGCTGCCGATCTTACGATTCTCGGCAGTGCGGCGGCAACGGATATCAAGTCTCTGCTTCTGACGGCAAGCGGCAGCATTTACGATCTCGATGTTTACACCATAAAGTACAACACGAGCGCAAAAACCTACACACTGGTAAAGCAGCTTATTGCATGCAGCGATATGTCCGACGGCGCGGCGCTTGCTATAAACACCGAGCTTGAGGGCACAACGCCGACCATGGTAGTGCGCTTTAAGCTTGCCGACGGTACACAGGAGACACGCCTGCTCTCGCTGGACGAAAACGGCGCTGTCAAGGTCACAGATCCCAACGCGAGCTCCGGCACGCTCATCACCTCTCGCCTGCCCTACACAGGCGATCTTGACGGCGACGGCAAGGATGAGACCATAAGCAGCTCAACCGGCGAACAGGGCACCGTAACGTTCAGCATCGAATCCGGCAGCACGGTCAGCAGCGTCGATACCGGCATAAAGGATGTAAACAGCATCCGCCTGTTCGATCTCGACAACGACGGTGTGCGCGAGATCTACATCGACGGTCAGAACGCAGACGGCGAGAGCATCACCTGTGCCGCCTTCTACTCCTCCGGCGAAAGCCAGCCGCTGCATCTTGCGCTGTTTGACAGTCAGAGCTGCGCGGCGGGACTTATAAAGGAGTTATCTGACGGCAAGCTGGTGCTGGATACCGAAATGAACATACTCGGCACATATAAGGTCAAGAATGTTTACACTCTCTCGGACAAGAGCTTTGCAAAGGACTCAGGCGACATTGTTTTTGATGACAACATGACCTATGTTACAACGACCAAGAGCATAACGCTTTCAAACGGCAGCTATCTCGCCACCGGCACAAAGCTGCGCTTTACCTCGACCGACGGAAGCTCCGTTATTAACTTTGTAACTGACGGCGGCTTCACCGGCTCTATCCCCATTGCAAGCTCCGGCTCAGGATGGACTATAGGCGGTCAGCCGGATACGAGCTATTTCTCCTCACTGCCGTATAAAAGCTGATATAAAGCCGAAAAAATACGCTCTTAAGAGCGTATTTTTTCAGATGGTCTGCGGAAAATATAT
>CAVDFD010000040.1:0-11805 GCA_963608145.1 Bacteroidaceae bacterium
GCTTCGCCGATGTTTCAAGAACCTCATACTGCTACAACGCAGTGCAGTGGGCGGTTGCCAACGGCATAACCAAGGGAACTGATGCAACGCATTTCTCGCCCAACGCGACCTGCACCCGCGGTCAGGTAGTCACCTTCCTCTACAGAGCACAGTAAACCGAATAAATCACAAAAGCTCAGACTCAAACGGTCTGAGCTTATTGCTCATCCCCTTGTTTTCCGATCTTTTGTATCGCCCTAAGAATGAACCCTCCCATAACAGCGACAGGGAGCGCAACTGAGAACGAGATGGGTTCCATCATCCCTCCTATAGCTCCGGCAACCAGCGTACATACAACTGCGAAAATAATCATTTTACTCCACGACCTTTCATCTTGTTCGATATAATTCATTGAGAAAATCTAAAAATTTTGCTTAGTGTGGTTTTGCCTCTGTGGACTGTCATACTCTGCCAATTCTGTAACATGGTTCTCTCTATATTCCTTCATTATAGCAGACAGCAATTCATTCACGCTGCGTCGCTGCACATAGGCAATTTTCTGAATATTATCATATTGATTATATTTCGATTATATCATGTACTCGATATTTTTCCAAGTAAACAAACACAAAAGCTCAGACTCAAACGGTCTGAGCTTTTTTGCATATCGCGCTGCCGAAGCGCACGGGGCGCTCTATGCCGCGCAGGGTATCGTCAAAGACCTCCTGCGGAAGATCGAGCACACCCTCCTTGAACAGCAGAACGATGGTCGAGCCGCCGAAGCGGAAAAGACCCTTTTCCTCGCCGCGCCGCGTAACTCCGGCCTCGCGGTAATTTTTTATCTTGCCGACGAGACACGCGCCGACCTCAATCTGAACGACGGGGCCGAAATTTTCGGTGTACATGACGCAGTATTCGCGTGTGTTCTGCATGAATACCGGCCTTTTGCGCACAACGATCGGCTGCACGGGGTGATAGCGCCCCTTGATATGCCGGTTGCGGCTCTTGAAGCCGTCGTCGATGTAGCAGTAGCGGTGATAGTTTTCAACGCCGAGCCTGAGCACGAGGCAGACACCGTTCATGTAGTCCGCGGCTATCTGAGCGCCGCCGACGAGATCATCCACGTTGTACCAGCTGTGCTTTATCGAAAACTCGGAGTCGGCGCTTATCCTGTAGGCCGACATGTAGCCGTCGCAGGGGGAGATGAGCGTGTCGGGCTCCATGTTCACCGGCCTTGCGCCGTCCTTGATCTGACGGGTGAAGAAGTCGTTGAAGCAGCGGTAATCCTGCTTTATGTAATCGCTCATGTCGAGCTTGTTTGCGCGGATGAAATGATCTATCCTCCGCGTGGAGAGCGGGGTGTCCATATATGCTCCGACGACCGCCGTGAGTATCGGGTTTGTCATGATACGCCGCGCCGGAAGGCCGAGATGCTTGCAGTAGCAGTAGCTCAGGCCGATCGTCATTTTCTTTGAAGTCATGCTTTATCACTGATCCTTCTTTTTATTAATACGCAGAGCATCAGAACTCCGCAGAACAGTATTGTGGAGTAAAAGCTCACGCCGCGGCTCAAAAGCTCAAGACCCACGGGATCGGGAACGAGCTGCCTGAAGCCGCTGAGCAGTATGTAATCGGCAACGCCGACCGCACCCGGCACGGGCACGGCGTTCGAGCCGAGCACCGCGAGCGCCTGCACGGAAAACGCCTTGAAGGCATCTGCGGCTCTCCCGCCCACGGCGAGGAACACACAGACCGAGACCAGAATGACCGACAGCCTCTGCGCAAGATTGCACAGGAAAACCTTTACGAGCAGCCCCGTCTCACGCCTCAAAAGTGCGCCGCATTCCTTGTACTGCTTTACCATCGCAAGCAGCTTATCATACTGCTCGTCATAGCTTTTGTATATATGCATTCTGCACAGCAGCCGCAGTCCCCAGCGGCAGACACCGAGGATGAGCCTTTCATTGAAGATGCACAGCACGAACAGCACGATGAACGCTATCTGAACGACGATGCCGAAGGCAATGAACAGCTTCGGAACAAGCGCCATGCGCAGGAGTATATCCGGATGTACCGCGCAGCACACCGCGCTTATGAGCAGTATGGATACCGTGTACATCACGAGATTCAAAAGCAGCGCGATTGCCGATACCGCTGCCGGAATTCCGTATTTCATCATGAAGATGAGCGCCGCCGGCTGACCGCCGGTAGCGGAGGGGGTTATCGCAGAGAAAAAGATATCCGTCGCCGAAAAAAGTATGCCCTTTCCGGCGGAAAAGCCGTGCCCCAAAAAGCGGCAGGTGCATTGCAGGCCGAGCCCCTCAAAGTATATGAAGCCGAAAGCGCAAAGTGCGGCAAGGAGCATCCACGCGGTGTCGGCGCTTTTCAGAAAGCAGGCAAAGCGCCCCCACGAAAAGCCCTTTGAACAGCCCGTGACTATCTTTATCGTTATTGCAGATATGGCGGCCAGAAGCACTATCCATAGCAGATTTTTTTTCAGAGTCTTTTTCATACGCCTCACAACTGTGTGACTTTTATTAGTACAGTTAGTATACACACACGACATATATTTGTCAACGATTTTGTCAAAGCCTTTACAATATAGGCGTTGACAAATATGCACAGCAGGTAATATAATTTTTTTGTACTATGGCGTTTTATGCGCCGATGCATGAAAGGCGGAACTGCTTATGAAAAATGTTATCGAAATATTCGGCTCTATGGTGTTTAACGACTGCGTTATGCAGGCGCGTCTGCCAAAGCAGACATATAAGCAGGTTCAGCGCTGCATCAGGCTCGGAGAGAGGCTCGACGGTGAAACGGCGGAGATCGTCGCGAACGCGATGAAGGATTGGGCGCTTGAAAAGGGAGCTACGCATTTCACCCATTGGTTCCAGCCTATGACCGGCATCACAGCCGAGAAGCACGACAGCTTCATTTCTCCCAGCGATAACGGCAGGATAATCATGGAGTTCTCCGGCAAGGAGCTCATTCAGGGCGAGCCGGACGCGTCGAGCTTCCCCACGGGCGGCCTGCGCGCAACGTTTGAGGCACGAGGCTACACGGCGTGGGATCCGACCTCGTATGCGTTCATAAAGGAAAACGTTCTGTGCATACCGACGGCGTTCTGCTCCTACGGCGGCGAGGCGCTGGATAAGAAAACCCCGCTGCTGCGCTCGATGGAGGCGCTCAACCGTCAGGGACTGCGTGTGCTGAGGCTTTTCGGAAACAGCGACGTGACCGCGGTAAAGACAACAGTCGGCCCCGAGCAGGAGTATTTTCTCATAGACAAGAGCGTTTACGAAAAGCGCAAGGATATAATGTATACAGGGCGCACGCTTTTCGGCGCTCAGCCGCCCAAGGGTCAGGAGCTTGACGACCATTACTACGGAACGATAAAGCCGCGTGTCGCGGCGTTTATGGAGGAGCTCGACGAGGAGCTCTGGAAGCTCGGCGTGCTTGCCAAGACCGAGCATAACGAGGTCGCACCCGCACAGCACGAGCTTGCGCCGGTGTACACAACGACCAATATTGCTGCCGACCACAATCAGATAACCATGGAGCTTATGCAGAAGCTTGCACGCAAGTACGACATGGTGTGTCTGCTGCACGAAAAGCCCTTTGACGGGGTAAACGGCTCGGGCAAGCACAACAACTGGTCGATGACGACAGACACGGGATTAAATCTTCTCGAGCCCGGCGAAACTCCGTATGAGAACGCGCAGTTTTTGCTCATGCTGTGCGCCGTTTTGCAGGCGGTGGACGATTATCAGGACATGCTGCGCATATCCGTCGCCAGTGCAGCCAATGACCATCGACTCGGCGCGGCGGAAGCGCCTCCGGCGATAATCTCGGTGTTTCTCGGCGAGGAGCTTGAGGAGATACTCGAGGCTATAGAGAACGACACGCCCTACGGCGGCAAGGAAAAGGAACAGATAAAGGTCGGCGTTCACGTCCTGCCAAAGTTTGCCCGCGATGCCACCGACCGCAACCGCACATCGCCCTTTGCCTTCACGGGCAATAAGTTCGAGTTCCGCATGCTCGGCTCGGCAGCGTCCATTTCGGGCGCAAACGTCGTTCTGAACACAGCCGTCGCCGAATCGCTGCGCAAATACGCGGATATTCTGGAAAATGCCGATAATTTCGAAACGAGCCTGCACGAGCTCATCCGCAGCGTTATAAAAAAGCACCGGCGCATCATATTCAACGGCAACGGCTACGGCGAGGAATGGATCAGGGAGGCCGCCGCAAGGGGACTTAAAAACTTCCGCACGACGGTCGATTGCGTGCCTTATTATCTTGATATCAAAAACGTCGATCTGTTTGCGCGGCACAGGGTGTATTCCGAGATAGAGCTTGCGGCAAGATACAAGATGAAGCTCGATAACTACTGCAAGGTCATCCGCATCGAGGCGCAGACCATGCAGGAAATGGTCTGGCAGGATATCCTGCCCGCTGCGAGCGCGTATTCGAAACAGCTTTCCGATACGGCGCTTTCCAAGGCGCAGCTCGGCATCGACAACAGCTTTGAAAAGGAGCAGGCGGCGAGGATAAGCGAGCTTATGAGCGAAACGGTGAAAAACGTCAGAGAGCTTTCCGCAGCCGCGGAGAGCGCCGATACATATTCGGATAATTACACAAGAGCGTCGGTGTTCCGCGATAAGGTGCTGCCGGCACAGGAGGCACTGAGAAAGAGCGTTGACGGTCTTGAGGTCAATACCGCAAAGCAGTTCTGGCCGTACCCGACTTACGGCGATATACTGTTCAGCGTGCAGTAAAAAGGAGTGTCTGCTGTGGAACTCAGTAAAAAAACCGTAAAGCGTATACTGCTTATCATCACCTTCACGGTGGTTCTGATATGGGCGGTATACAATCACAATATGCTGTTCGGGTACCTCGGCCAGCTGTATTCACTCGTTTCGCCCTTTGTCGTCGGACTGTGCATGGCCTATGTCGTGAATGTCATCATGCGGCCTATAGAGAGAATGTGGCTGAAGCTTTTAAGCAGGCGCAAGGGCGACTGGGTCGAGAAATTAAAGCGCCCGATATGCCTTCTGCTGAGCATACTGCTCATCATCGGCATCATCCTTGCTGTCATATTCCTGATCCTGCCGGAGCTGAGCAAATCCGTATCCTCGCTCGTGAGCATGATCCCGACCTATGTCAGCGAGGTCGAAAGCTGGTGGGATACGCTGTCTGGCAGCCTGAACAAGTACGGTATCGAACTGCCGGAGCTTGACTTTAATGCCGACAAGCTTGTCGATTTCCTCAAGGACGGCGGCACGGCTGTCATAAACACGACCCTGTCGGCTACGACCTCGATCGTTGTGGCGATCATAAATATCGTCCTTGCGCTCGCGTTTTCGATCTACGTTCTCGCGCAGAAGGAGACGCTCAAGCGCCAGTCGAAAAAGGTGCTTTCAAAGCTCATGAAGCCTGAGCAGATGCAGAAGCTCCTTGATATGCTCGACCTCATAAACCGAACCTTCACGAACTTCATAACCGGCCAGCTCACTGAGGCTGTCATAATAGGCGCGCTGTGCTTTATCGGTATGTCGATCTTCGGTATGCCCTATGCTCCGGCGATATCCGTCCTCGTCGGCTTCACGGCGCTCATTCCGGTGTTCGGCGCATTTATCGGAACCGCGATAGGAGCCTTCCTTATCCTGCTGATAGAGCCGATTCAGGCGCTGTGGTTTGTCGTGTTCATCATCGTCCTCCAGCAGTTTGAGGGCAATCTCATCTACCCGAAGGTGGTCGGCAAATCCGTCGGACTTCCGGGCATATGGGTGCTTGTCGCCGTGACCATCGGCGGCAATGCCATGGGCGTTGTCGGCATGCTCATAAGCGTGCCGCTGTGCTCGGTGCTGTATGTCATTGCGCGAAACGCCGTGAACGGCAAGCCGCTCGCCGGAGAGCGCTCAGACCCGAAATAAGCTTTCTTTGCCATTCTTTAACGCAGAAGCGGCATACCCGAAAAAGGTATGCCGCTTCGCAGACTGTCAAAGAACTAAGAAAAATAGACGCAACGAGTAAAATCCAATACGCAGCAGGGGGAGTGTGAGGGGGACAAGGTCCCGCCTCAAATTGGATTATAGCCATCAAAAAAGCCTGAATTATCAGGCTTTTTGACGAGCGCAGCGAGATTTTTTGTGAAGCGCAAGCATCACAAAAAATGTGGCGTTTTTGAAGCGTGCAAAAAAGTCGCAGACTTTTTTGACACGCTGAGAAGCGGCATACCCGAAAAAGGTATGCCGCTTCGCTTTACTATCTTTTTCTCCGCACCGCTGTGGATGGGATCATCGCGTTTTCCCTGTATTTTGCGACGGTGCGGCGCGATATCTTCACGCCGTTTTCGCAGAGCCTTTCGGCTATCGCCTTGTCGCTGAGGGGCGAATCGGGGGCTTCTGCCGCTATAAGCTCCTTTATCATTTGCAGCACCGCGTCCTCCGTCATGTTCTCGCCGACAGCGTCTTTCCTGAAAAAGTCGGTCAGGCAGAACACTCCCCATTGGCAGGATATATACTTGTCTCTCACCGTGCGCGAGACTGTCGATGTGTGAACGCCCAGACTCGATGCAAGCTCCGCCATGGTCAGCGGCTTTAAGGGCGACACTCCGTCGGTGAAAAAATCGTGCTGTACCTCGAGTATTTTCCTCGCGCAGGCCATGAGCATGGATGCCCTGCGGTCGATGCAGCTCATCGCCCATTTCGCCTGAGCGAGCTTTTCCTGAAAATATGCTCGCTCCTCCTCAGACAGATCCTCGCGCTGGGACATGCTGAGATAGAAGGCATCTATTCCGTAGGTCGGCATATACCTGTCCGCCGGTGCAACGGCAAGGCCGTTATTATCCTGCACGACCTCGAGATCGGGTCGAACATATATCGTCTGTCTGCCTCCGTAATAGCCGTTTGAGGGAGTGGGCTCAAGCTTGGAAATGAGCGCCTTTGCAGCCTCGACACGCCGGACGCTTACATCAAGCTGCTCCGCTATATATTTAAGCTGACCTCTTGCCAGCCTGTCGAGATACTCAAGGCATATCCTCTCCGCGACTTCGTTTTCCTCTCCTCGCCGCCTTAATTGCAGCAAAAGGCATTCACCCAAGCTCCTCGCGCCGACTCCCGCCGGTTCGAGCGACTGGAATACCTTGACCGCGTTTTCATAGCGCTCTGCACTGCCGCCGAAGGGATAAAGCTCGCTCTCGTCCTCCGGCAGATACCCGCTCTCGTCCATTTCCTCTGCAAGCCACAGCAGCTCGCGCCGCAGAAGCTCAGGAATGCGCAGATAATTTATCTGCTCCTTCACTGACTCGGAAAGGGTATTGTGCGGCTTGTCCGCTATGGTGCAGGATATGATATTTGGGTCTGTGCCCGCATGCGGTGAATACCGTATCTCGCCCGCAGGCGCATGCTCACGCGGCGGCTTTACTTCGATAATGGGGTTTTCCATAGACAGCTCGTTTATATACGCCTCAAGCTCATGCGAGTTCATTTGCAGCAGCTTCATCGACTGCTGCATCTGATGGCTCAGAACCGTCCTCTGCTCCTTTTCAAGCTTTATCTTCATCTTCGCTACCCCCTTTCCATATGTACTCTTTTTATAATTTATTATATCATTTCCGCTTTGACTTTTCTACTGTTTTATACATGTCGAAAAACTCTTTATATTCGCGCCGTTTCGTGATATAATCACGGAAAAATGATTTCTTGAAAGGTTCAGATAATATGAAACGCATACTCTGCATAGCTCTTGCCGTCATGCTCGCCTTTTCACTGTGCGCATGCAGCCCTGACGGCGGCACGACTCCGACCGAGCCGACTGATACGCCCGCGCCCACGCAGGATCTTTCCGTATACGAAAAGTCCGAGGGCAGGCTCGAAAAAGAGGTATGGTACAACGCAAACGATCTCAAATTCAACACCGTAAGCTACGAATATGACGACCTCGGCAACCTCGTGAAGGAGACGACGCTCGGCATAAACGACGCGCCCGTCGGATACAAGGAATACGCGATAAACGCCGACGGCCTTGTCGAGACGATGATAAGCTACGCCTACAACGGTCCTGAGGAAACCGCCGAGGAGTACCGCGTTTTGTACGAGTATAACGAGACGGGTCTGAAGATGAAGGCGAGCAGTATGATAAGCGGCAGCGTGACAGCCGTCACGACCTATGCCTATGAGGGCAAGAGCCTTGTCAGCGAAAAATATTACGAGGGCTCGGAGCTTGTCAGCGATATATCCTACGAATACGGCGACAGCGGCGAGCTGACGAAGCTCACACGCAACGACATGCTTGAAGGCGGCTCGACTGTGGAAAGCTACAGCTACGGCGACGACGGACTCGTTTCGAGGATGGAGTCATCTGTTGACGGCAGCCTTGTAAACAGCACCGAGTACAGCTACGACGAGCACGGCAGCGAGCTGTCGGTCAGTGTTTACGGTCCCGACGGCACGGCCATAAGCGTCACAAATAACGAATATGAGTACGATGAGCCGGGCAATATAATAAAATGCACCCGCAGTCAGGCCGGTGGCGAGCGCAATGCCGTTATAGAATACAGCTGGAGCTACGTTAAAGGCTGACGAATTAACAAATAATTTATATATTTCCCCCACGGCTGTGATAATATAAATTGTTGTAATTACAGTCAGTTAACAAGGTGAATTTCCCATGAGAGAAAAATTTGCGCGCTTTATGGCAGGCCGCTGCGGTATTGATCAGCTCAACAGATTTATGTCGGTCGTGAGTCTTGTACTGATGCTCCTTGCCGTTGTGTTCAACGGAACGGGCTTTTCAAGACTCGTGTGGCTTTTTGCATTCGTCCTGCTGATCCTCGTCTATGCGCGTATGCTGTCAAGAAATTTGTACAGGCGCAGCGCGGAAAACAACCGCTATATGAAAATGAGCATGAGCTTCAGAGGCAAACTTGAAATGATAAAGGTGCGCTGGACGCAGCGCAAGGACTACAAGTTCTTCACCTGTCCGGCGTGTCACACTACGCTCAGAGTTCCCAAGCACAAGGGAAAGATCAACATCGTGTGCAAAAAATGCGGCAACTCGTTTACGGGCAGGACCTGATATGTTCGGCTTTGTAACGGCGGATCTTGCCGGACTTGACGAGCATCAGCGGCAGCGATACAAGGCGTATTACTGCGGCCTGTGCCGCAGCCTCGGCCAGCGGCACGGAGCTGCCGCCCGCTTCACGCTGACATATGATATGGCCTTTCTCGTCATGCTGCTTTCCTCCCTGTACGAGCCGTATGACTTGAACGGCGAAGCACCATGCCCCGCGCACCCCCTCGGTAAGCGGGCGTTTTTGCAGTCGGAGATCAGCGACTACGCGGCGGATATGAACGTTGCGCTGGCCTATCTCAACTGCCTCGACGATTGGAACGACGAACTGAACGCAGCGGCGCTCGGCTCGGCGAAGATACTCGAACCGGCGTACAAAAGGGTCTGCGCGGAATATCCGCGCCAGTGCGGTGTCATAAAGAGCTCAATGGCCGAGCTCAAGGATATTGAGGATCGCAGAGAGCCCTCCGCTGACGCTGCCGCGGCAGCCTTCGGCAGGCTCATGGCGGAGCTTTTCGTCATGTATGAGGATCGCTGGCAGAACGATCTGCGCAGCTTCGGCATGGCGCTGGGGCAGTTTGTCTACGTCATGGATGCCTGCATTGACCTCAAGGGCGACAAAAGAGCATATAAGTATAACCCCTTCGTTTACCTGTACGGGCGGCTCGATGAGCAGGAGAGGTTCAAGGCTATCCTTGAGCTGCTGCTTGCCGACTGCGTCAGAAGCTTCGAGCGGCTTCCTCTGGTGCGGGATGCGGACATAATAAAAAATATACTGTGCAGCGGCGTGTGGATAAAATTCAGGCGCCACTACGGAACAGACAGTAAGTAAGGAGCAGTACCGAATGGCACGGGACCCCTATGAAGTCCTCGGCGTTTCAAGGAACGCAAGTGATGAGGAGATAAAGAAAGCATACAGAGAGCTGGCAAAGAAATACCACCCCGACCGCAACCCCGGCGATGCCGAGGCCGCCGCCAAAATGAACGAGATAAACGCTGCCTACGACCAGATCAAGAACGGCGAGGCCGCAAACGGCGGCTACGGCGGCGGATATAACGGCTACGGCGGTTTCGGCGGCTTCGGAGGCTTTGGCGCTGCGTATGAGCAGCCGCAGGAGCGTGCCGAGTGCCGCGCAGCGGTCAACTACATACGCAACGGCAGATACAACGAGGCGCTCACGGCGCTCTCTCAGGTGCCTCTCTCCGAGCGTGACGGGCGCTGGTACTATCTGAGCGCCGTTGCGAATATGTATCTCGGCAACAGGATAAACGCCCTTGAGGACGCAAAGCGCGCAGTCGAGATAGACCCAGATAACCCGAACTATCGCCAGCTGCTGAGCAGACTGGAGAATAACGGCCAGTATTATCAGCAGTACAGCGGGAACTATAATAACTCCTGCTGCGTCTGCGATGACTGCTGCACATCGTATCTGTGCTGCTCATGCCTGACCCCTTGGGGCGGCCTGTGCTGCTGAACGGAAAAATTTCGGCTGAGGCTATGCCTCAGCCGTTTCCTATTTAAATGCTGCATTTATCGTCTCAACCGTGAATGCGTCGAGCGCGGCAAAGTCAATGTGCGGATTATACACGCGCTCAAGCTCGTCGTGATATGCCTTGGCGGAGGCAAGCAGCCGCACCGCCTCCCCGAGCAGCTCATGCCGCAGTTTATCGCGCCGGCGCAGAGCCTCACGCGATGCGCGCTTTGCCGCGGGGTCAGCGAGCGCATCGAGCCGCACATGCCGCCAAGACTCGTCGGGCTCCGTAACCGAGGCCGAGGCAAAGCCGAGCTCATACTCAGGAAGGAGCAGCGCCTCGGGCTTCTCGGGACACAGCGGCGACAGACAGAGCACGGTCTCCGCCCCGCGTGACAGCGCCTCGCGGCGCATCTGCTCAAGATAGACCTTTGCAAGTCCGCAGCGGTCGTCAAGTAGATATATTCGTTTACATAACTTGTTGATGTCCTCCTTGAGCGTCAGCTCGCCCTTGCAGCTTATGCAGCTTGCAAAGCGCTGCCTTTCGCGTGGAGCGCAGCTGCTTTTCTTCACGCCGCCGAGCTCACGCCGAGCCGTGCTCTGTGCACGCTTTCTGACTTTTTCAAGCGTTTCGCTGCTTATAAGCCCCGAAATCTCCATGCAGTCAAGACTTCCCGCCGCAGCAAGATAGGCATACGCTTCCTTGTATGCTGCGCGGTATTTATCCGTGTACAGCCCGACGCGGGGGTCTGATATTCGCTTGCAGAAGCGGCTGAGGTTGACATAATCTGAATTATACGCGAATAGCCCGGGCTCAAGGGCATGCGGCGCGGTAGCGTCCATGAAGCCGAGTCTGAGCGCGGGTATGTACACCGCGTCGAGCGAGTCGGGATCGCCCGAGCACAGGACGCACTCGGTATCATAGCCGCGCTCTTCGGCAGCCTGCGCTATACGGCGCATGAATCCGGATTTTCCGCCCCCGGGTCCTGCCTTTATCAGATGCAGAAAGTCTCCCTCGCCGCGGCAGAAGCTGCCGTACAGCGAGTAAAATCCGCCTCGTGAGTTTGCGCCGAGAAAGTAGTTGACGTTCAATTTGCCTCACCTCTCTGCATTTTATGCCGGAGGGGCTGTCCGCGGTGTGCGCCTTGTTGACAATTTGGCGGCGTGATGGTAAAATAATCAGGTATTTGCCGGTGTGGTGGAATGGTAGACACGGCGGACTTAAAATCCTCTGATGCTTGCGTCGTGCCGGTTCGAGTCCGGCCACCGGCACCAAAAT
>CAVDFD010000041.1:0-11484 GCA_963608145.1 Bacteroidaceae bacterium
TCGTCGGTCTTTTCCTCAAAGTCGCGGTACATGGAAAGTCCCGTACCGGCGGGGATGAGCTTGCCGATGATGACGTTTTCCTTGAGGCCGACAAGGTGATCGACCTTGCCCTTGATCGCAGCCTCGGTAAGCACCTTGGTGGTCTCCTGGAAGGAGGCTGCCGACAGGAAGCTCTCGGTAGCAAGGGATGCCTTGGTGATACCCATGAGAAGCTGGGTATAGGTCGCCTTGCTCAGTCCCTCCTCGCCTGCCGCGATGCGCTCGTCGATCCTGCGGTTTGCCGCCTTGAGCTCGCCGATATCGACCGTTGCGCCGGAGAGCAGCTCTGTGCTGCCGGAGTCCTCGATCTTGACCTTGCGCATCATCTGGCGGACAATGATCTCGATATGCTTATCGTTGATATCAACGCCCTGCTGACGGTAGACCTTCTGTACCTCCTGAATGATATAGGTACGAACGCCGGGACGGCCATACTTATCGTCGTCTATACCGCGGATACGCAGCACATCGTGCGGGCTGAGCGCACCGCTGGTGAGCTCCTGACCCTTATCGACGTGGTCGCCGTTCTTGACAAGGATGCCGGCCGAGTGAGGCACGGTGTAGACCTTCGTCTCACCCTCCTCTTCGCTGCTGACGCTTATCGCAAACAGTGCGCCCTTCTTTGTCTCCTCAATGGCGACGGTGCCGGATATCTCGGCAAGGACAGCCATTTTCTTGGGCTTGCGTGCCTCGAACAGCTCTTCAACACGGGGAAGACCCTGAGTGATATCGTCGCCGGCTACGCCGCCGGTGTGGAAGGTACGCATGGTAAGCTGAGTGCCGGGCTCACCGATGGACTGAGCTGCGATAACGCCGACAGCCTCGCCCGCGCTGACAGGCTGGCCAATGGCAAGGTTTATGCCGTAGCAGCGAGCACACACGCCGGTTCTGGCCTCGCAGGACAGAACGCTGCGGATGAGAACGCGCTCAATGCCGTGAGCCTCAAGAACGTCGGCATCTGCGGGCATGAGCATATGATCTGTGTCAAACAGCACCTCGCCGGTCTGCGGATCGCAGATGGGCACTGCCGGAAATCTGCCGTGGATGCTGACACCGAAGGACTGGACGAGCTGACCCTTTTCGTAGACAGCCGCCGCCCAGACACCGTCGTGCGTGCCGCAGTCGGGCTCACGGATGATAACATCCTGACAAACATCGACCATTCGGCGGGTAAGGTAGCCGGAGTCTGCTGTACGAAGTGCGGTATCGGCAAGACCCTTGCGTGCGCCTCGGGATGAGATGAAGTATTCCAGAACGCTAAGACCCTCACGGAAGTTTGCCTTGATGGGGATCTCGATGGTCTTACCGGAGGTGTTAGCCATAAGGCCGCGCATACCGGCAAGCTGGCGGATCTGGTTCATGGAGCCACGGGCACCGGAGTTTGCCATCATGTAGATAGGATTGTAGGTATCAAGGCAGTTCTGCAGTGCGCTGGTGACATCCTTGGTGGTCTTTTCCCACTCGGAGACGACCAGACGGTAGCGCTCGTCATCGGTGATGAAGCCGCGCTTGAACTGACGCTCGATGGCGAGAACCTTGCCCTCGGTCTCGCTGATAAGGGTCTTCTTGGCATCAGGGACGGTCATATCGGCGATGGAGATCGTGATAGCGCCCTTGGTCGAGTACTTATAGCCCATTGCCTTGATGCCGTCGAGCACCTCGGCGGAAATGGTGAAGTCATGCTTTTTGATGCAGCGGTCAATGATATCGCCGAGCTGCTTCTTGCCGACCTGGAAGCTGATCTCATGGTCAAAGGCATGCTCGGGGTCGCTTCTGTCAACATAGCCGAGATCCTGAGGGATCTTTTCGTTGAAAATGATGCGGCCCACGGTGCTCTCGATGAGCTTCGACTTCTCAACGCCGTCAAAGGTCTTGACAGTGCGCACAAGGATAGGCGCATGCAGTCCGACCTCGCCCTGACTGTAGGCCATGACAGCCTCGTCGGGATCACGGTAGATCAGCAGCGGCTTGTATGCCGGAGCCTTGCCGCCCTCGGCTGCCGCCTTCTCCTCTGCCGCGACAAAATCATCGCCGTCAACTATCTCGTTTGCAGGCAGCTCGGTATCGCCGGGGTCTGTCACGAACACCTGCTCCGCGCCCTTTTCGGCCTTGCCGATGCGCTTCATTGTCAGGTAGTACGAGCCGAGGATCATATCCTGAGTAGGAACGGTTACGGGGTGTCCGTCCTGCGGGCGCAGGAGGTTGTTTGCCGAGAGCATGAGTATTCTCGCCTCGGCCTGAGCCTCTGCCGACAGAGGGACGTGTATAGCCATCTGGTCGCCGTCAAAGTCGGCGTTATATGCGGTACAAACCAGAGGATGGAGCTTGAGCGCACGACCCTCGACGAGGATAGGCTCAAATGCCTGAATGCCGAGGCGGTGCAGCGTAGGCGCACGGTTGAGCAGTACAGGGTGCTCCTTGATGACGACCTCAAGCGCGTCCCAGACCTCGGTACGCTGCTTATCGACCATCTTCTTTGCGGACTTGATGTTGTTTGCAACGCCGTCCTCAACGAGCTTCTTCATGACGAAGGGGCGGAACAGCTCAATGGCCATTTCCTTGGGAACGCCGCACTGATATATCTTCAGATCGGGGCCGACGACGATAACGCTTCGGCCTGAGTAGTCAACGCGCTTGCCCAGAAGGTTCTGGCGGAAGCGTCCCTGCTTGCCCTTGAGCATATCCGACAGCGATTTGAGTGCGCGGGAGTTTGCGCCGGTGACAGCTCTTCCGCGGCGGCCATTGTCGATAAGTGCGTCAACTGCTTCCTGAAGCATTCGCTTCTCGTTGCGCACGATGATATCGGGCGCGTTGAGCTGGATAAGTCTCTTCAGACGGTTATTGCGGTTTATAACGCGGCGATACAGGTCGTTGAGGTCGCTCGTTGCAAAGCGGCCGCCGTCGAGCTGGACCATGGGGCGTATCTCGGGCGGGATGACCGGCAGAATGTCGATTATCATCCACTCGGGCTTGTTGCCGCTCTGTCGGAAGGCCTCGACGACCTCAAGGCGCTTTACGAGCTTTGCCTTCTTCTGGCCGGAGGCATTTGCCAGCTCCTCTCTGAGCTGAGCGGAAAGCTGCTCGCAGTCTATCTGCTGCAAAAGCTTCTTGATGGCCTCCGCGCCCATGCCCGCGTCAAAGTCATCCTCGTACTTCTCGCGCATGTCGCGGTACTCTTTTTCGGTGAGTATCTGGCATTTCTCCAGCGGAGTGAAGCCGGGATCGGTGACTATATAATTTGCAAAGTACAGAACCTTCTCGAGCACTCTCGGAGTGAGGTCGAGAAGCAGACCCATACGGCTGGGTATGCCCTTGAAGTACCAGATATGCGATACGGGAGCAGCCAGCTCTATATGACCCATACGCTCACGGCGCACCTTGCTCTTTGTTACCTCAACGCCGCAGCGGTCGCAGATCTTGCCCTTGTAGCTGATCTTCTTGTACTTGCCGCAGTGACACTCCCAGTCCTTGGTCGGTCCGAAAATGCGCTCGCAGAACAGGCCGTCGCGCTCGGGCTTGAGGGTGCGGTAGTTGATGGTCTCGGGCTTGGTGACCTCGCCGGAGGACCATGAAAGTATCATTTCAGGGGAGGCAATGCCTATTTTGATGGCGTCAAACGGTGTAAAACTCATTATTATTCATCCTCCTCGCTGTAATCATCATCGGACATGAAGCCGAAATCGTCGTCATCGGACTCGGGAATATCCTCGATAGTGTAGCCCTCAGCCTCTATCTCTTCATCGTCGGACATGGTGTCGTACATCTCGTCCTTCATTTTGGGGACGAACTCGTCATCGTCATCGTCCTTGAGCTCGATCTCCTGACCGTCCTTATCCAGAACGCGGATATCGAGGCACAGCGACTGGAGCTCCTTGACGAGAACCTTGAACGATTCGGGAACGCCGGGCTGCGGAATGTTGTTGCCCTTTACGATGCTCTCATAGGTGCGTACACGGCCTGTTACATCGTCGGACTTGACGGTGAGTATCTCCTGAAGGGTATATGCCGCGCCGTAGGCCTCGAGAGCCCAGACCTCCATTTCGCCGAAGCGCTGGCCGCCGAACTGAGCCTTGCCGCCGAGAGGCTGCTGAGTAACAAGGCTGTAGGGGCCGGTGCTGCGCGCATGGATCTTATCATCGACAAGGTGGTGCAGCTTAAGGAAGTAGACCCAACCGACGGTAACGTCATTATCGAACCTCTCGCCGGTACGGCCATCGTACAGAACGCTCTTGCCGTCCTCGCGCAGGCCGGCCTGACGCAGAGTGTCACGGATGGTGGATTCGTTTGCGCCGTTGAAGATAGGCGTTGCCACCTTCCAGCCGAGCGCCTGAGCAGCGTAGCCGAGGTGGACCTCGAGAACCTGACCGATATTCATACGGGACGGAACGCCCAGCGGGTTGAGGACTATATCGAGCGGAGTGCCGTCGGGCAGGTACGGCATATCCTCACGCGGGAGTATACGCGAGACGACACCCTTGTTGCCGTGGCGGCCTGCCATCTTGTCGCCGACGGATATCTTACGCTTCTGAGCAATGTAAACGCGCACGACCTGATTTACGCCGGGGCTCATCTCGTCGCCGTTTTCACGGGTAAAGACCTTGACATCGACGATTATGCCGCTCTCGCCGTGAGGGACCTTGAGCGAGGTGTCGCGCACTTCCCTCGCCTTTTCGCCGAAGATTGCGCGCAGCAGTCTCTCCTCTGCGGTCAGATCGGTCTCGCCCTTCGGGGTGACCTTGCCGACGAGGATATCGCCTGCACGAACCTCTGCGCCGACGGTGATTATGCCGCGCTCGTCGAGGTACTTGAGTGCATCGTCGCCGACACCGGGTATATCACGGGTTATCTCCTCGGGTCCGAGCTTGGTATCGCGTGCGTCGCACTCGTACTCCTCGACGTGGAGGGATGTGAAAACATCCTCCATGACAAGGCGCTCGTTGAGCAGGATAGCGTCCTCATAGTTGTAGCCTTCCCAGGTCATAAAGCCGACGAGGATGTTCTTGCCGAGGGATATCTCGCCGTCCTTGGTGCTCGGGCCGTCTGCTATGACATCGCCCTCATGCACACGCTCGCCGAGAGAAACGATAGGTCTCTGGTTTACGCAGGTGCCCTGGTTGGAGCGGGCGAATTTTATGAGCTTGTAGTTTTTGATCTCGCCGGAATCGTACTTTATGGTGATGTTCTGAGCATCGGAGCGGACTACCTCGCCGTCGCCCTCGGCAAGGACGACAACGCCGGAGTCAACAGCGCACTTGTGCTCGATGCCGGTCGCAACGATAGGAGCCTGAGTGACCATAAGAGGAACCGCCTGACGCTGCATGTTCGCGCCCATCAGGGCACGGTTTGCGTCGTCGTTTTCGAGGAACGGGATCATTGCGGTCGCTATGGAGACCATCATGCGGGGGCTTATGTCGATATAATCGACTCTCTCGCGGTCCACCTCGACGATCTCGTCGCGGTGACGGCAGGTGATACGCTTATTTATGAGACAACCGTTTTCGTCACGCGGCTCGGTTGCAGGAGCGACAATGAAGTTATCCTCCATGTCGGCAGTCAGGTAATCGACCTGATCGGTGACGCGGCAGCTGCCCTTTTCGACCTTCTGGAACGGTGCGACAAGGAAGCCGTACTCGTTTGCTCTTGCGTAGGATGCAAGATAGGAGATAAGTCCGATGTTCGGGCCTTCGGGAGTCTCTATCGGGCACAGGCGGCCATAGTGGCTGTAGTGAACGTCGCGGACATCGAAGGAGGCTCTCTCACGGCTCAGGCCGCCGGGGCCGAGTGCCGACATACGGCGCTTATGAGTAAGCTCGGACAGCGGGTTTGTCTGATCCATGAACTGCGACAGCGGGCTGGAGCCGAAAAATTCCTTGATCGCCGCCGTCACGGGGCGGATATTTATAAGGCTCTGGGGAGTTACTATGTCCAGATCCTGAAGGGTCATGCGCTCGCGGATAACACGCTCCATGCGGGAAAAGCCAATGCGGAACTGGTTCTGGAGCAGCTCGCCCACGCAGCGGACGCGGCGGTTGCCGAGATGGTCGATATCGTCCTTCTCGCCTATACCGTAGGCCAGACAGTTGAGATAGTTTACGGAGGCAAACATATCGTCAACGACGATGTGCTTCGGAATAAGTACGTCGATATTCTCAAGGATCGCTTCCTTGAGAGCATCGCCGGAATACTGCTCCATAAGGCTCTTGAGGACTATGCCGCGCACCTTTTCCTTGATCCCGAGCTCTGCGGGGTCGATATCGACCATGCTCTGAAGCGGAACCATGCCGTTGGAAAAGACCTTGACGGTCTTGCCGTCAACATCAAGGTAGACCTCAATGACACCGGCTGCGTCGATCTGCTCTGCCTTTTCACGCGATATGACCTCGCCAGCGTCGGCGATTATCTCGCCCGTGGAGGGGTCGGCTACCGGCATTGCCAGCGTAAAGCCGTTTATTCTGCCGCGGAGTGCAAGCTTCTTATTGAACTTGTAGCGGCCGACATTGGAAATGTCGTAGCGGCGGTGATCAAAGAACAGCCCCTCGAGCAAAGCCTCGGCACTTTCCACCGTCGGGGGGTCGCCGGGACGCAGCTTGCGGTATATCTCCATCAGGCACTCGTCGCGGCCTGTGGTGGTGTCCTTATCTATCGTGGCGACGATACGCTCATCCTCGCCGAATATCTCCTTGAGGCGCTCGTTGGTAACAGCGCCGATCACGGGGTCGGGTGTGCAGGAAAGCCATGTTGCGGGTCTTGCCTGATCATACTTGCCCATCGCCTTAAGGAACCATGTGATGGGAAGCTTGCGGTTTTTATCTATGCGGACATAGAATGTGTCGTTTGCGTCGGTCTCGTACTCGAGCCATGCGCCGTGGTACGGGATGACCGTTGCCGCGTAGATGCTCGTCATGCTGCGGTCGGTGGTCTTATCGTAGTACACGCCGGGGCTGCGGACGATCTGGGAGACGATAACTCGCTCTGCGCCGTTTATGATAAACGTACCGCCTGCGGTCATGAGCGGAAAATCGCCCATGAATATCTCCTGCTCCTTGATCTCCTCAGTCTCAAGATTGCGCAGACGCACGCTGACCTTAAGAGGTGCCGCATACGTTGCGTCACGCGCCTTGCACTCCTCTTCCGAGTACTTGGGCTTCTCGTCCATGGAATAGTCCACAAAGCTCAGCTCAAGATTGCCGGAATAGTCGGTCACCGCATCGGTATCTCTGAAAACCTCGCGCAGACCGGTCTCGAGAAACCACTTGTAGCTCTTCTTCTGGATCTCCAGCAGATTGGGCATGTCCTGGATCTCTTCGTACCGTGCAAAGCTCTTTCTGAGAGTTTTGCCGTAGAGAACGTCTTTTGGCATTCGTACACACTCCTTAATCGTAATTGAGAACGCCCGGATGAGTTGTAAATTTCGCTCGATCCGGTGTTGTATTTACGCTTGGTTGATGTTATATTGTGATTGTAAACACTGGGGTGCCAGTCGTTTCACCACAAGATAACATAGCAAGTTATTCTATCATTGTATATAGAGCTGTGTCAAGAAATATTTTGTGAAAAGTGATTATTTCGTCGGCTGTCATAAATGGCAGCCGCTTTTTTTGTACAAAGCGGAGGGAAAATGAGTTCTTTTATCGTCATATCGCTGATCATTATATTCGCGCTTGCCATGCTGCTCCTGCGGCACGAGGGCATTTTTGAGGATAAGCCGCTGCTTGTGTGTGCAGCGGTGCTCACGGCGGCGGCACTTATAATACGCGCATTTTATTTTGATGTTGAGAGCGACGACTACACGACTTTTTTAGCGCCGTGGACACAGTTTTTCCGCGATAACGGCGGCTTTGCGGCGCTGTCCTTCTTTCCGGGAAACTATAATCCGCCGTACATGTACTTTTTAGCGGCGTTTTCGTATCTCGATATATCTGAGCTTTATCTCATAAAAGCTCTGTCGGTGCTGTTTGACGTGCTTCTGGCATGGAGCTGCCTGAAGCTTGCGTCGCTGTACACAGGCTCTAAGGCGCGGCTGCTGGGCGTATTTTTCGCAGTGCTGTACCTCCCCACCGTCGTTGCAAACGGCGCGTACTGGGCACAGTGCGACAGCATATACGCATTTTTCGGAATTTACGCCCTGTATCTCGGCATGAGCGGGCGCGGCGTGGGCTCTATGATATCGCTTGCGGCCTGCCTCGCGTTTAAGCTGCAGGCTGTGTTTGTGATCCCCGTGTTTTTCATTCTGCTGCTGGCGAAAAAAATTAAGTGGCGGCAGCTTCTCGTCTTCCCTGCCGCGTATGTTGTATATATGCTCCCTGCCGTTATAGCGGGCGCGCCGCTGTGGGACACGCTGACGCTGTATCTCTCGCAGGCCGGAACCGTAGGCGACGCGATGAACTACAACGCGCCGTCGTTTACCTGCATGTTCTCATGGTCCGGCGATACGACGCGCAGCGCAAGGCTTCTGATCATTGCGGCATTTTTGCTCGTCGCCGCCGTATATGCTGCGGCTATACTTCTCCGCAAAAGGCTCAGCGACCGCCTCATCCTCGGTCTTGCGCTCATCCTCGTAATGGGTATCCCCTATCTTCTGCCTCATATGCACGACCGCTATTTCTTTGTCGCCGGAGTTCTGGCGCTGGTGCTGGCGGCGAGCGACCTTCGTTTTGCACCCGTGCCGGTGTTTGCCGAGCTGGCCTCGCTGCACTGCTATTACGCGTATTTCGTACGCTATTACCTTGTGCAGCCGCGTATCGGCGGCGAGCTGATGCTCGCTTCCCTGCTGCTTTGCATAGCATATGCAGTCGTTTATTCAGAAAAAGCAATAAATTTTAAAATTAATCCTTGACATTCTGCATTTGTCTGCTATAATAACTCTTGCCTTTGATAAAAAGGAAAACGCGAGAGTGCTGGAACAGGTAGACAGGCACGTTTGAGGGGCGTGTGTCAACCGACGTGGGAGTTCAAGTCTCCTCTCTCGCACCATGAAATACGGTAGTCCATGATAAATGGGCTACCGTTTTTTCTGCGTCAATAGTTGGGTCGGAGCAAAAAGCTATTGATACCTTCGGTTGACAAAAACAGCGCTCGAAAGTATAATAAACACATACCCCTTACAGTATGGAGGACTTGATCATGAAACAGTGTATGGATGCAGAAAATCTGCACCGTCGTTTGAAGAAAATTATCGGACAGGTACAGGCGATCGACCGGATGGTAGACGAGGATGTTCCCTGCGAGGATATTCTTTCCCAGATCAATGCGGCAAAATCGGCGCTGAACGGCTGCGGGAAGGTCGTGCTGGAAGGACACATTCAGCATTGTGTACGCGACGGCATCGAACACGGAGATGCAGAAAAAACCATTGAGAGCTTCACAAAAGCGGTGGAGCGCTTTGCGAATATGCAGTAAAATTCCGAAAAGCCGGTTCTTATGATCCGGCTTTTCGTTTGCCCTCTTGACAACCCATACCCCTATGTGTATATTGTACATATACCCCTTGCGGTATGGAAAGGAGCCCCGTCTATGAAGCGAGTTATAGAAAAGCTGGAACACTTCTTGGAGCTCGGAGGCATCAGGAAGGACATCGTGCTGCTTGTGATCTCCGGAGCCGCAGTTGTTTGCAGTCTTTTAAAAATTCAGCCATTTCCCTTTGATGCTGCGTGGATCGCAATCGTTTTGTGCGGTCTTCCTATCGTTCTGGAGGCGGTAATCGGATTGGTTACAGCTTTTGATATCAAGGCGGATGTGCTGGTTTCCTTGGCCTTGATCGCATCCGTTTGCATCGGCGAGACTTTCGCTGCCGGTGAGGTAGCGGTTATCATGCAGCTCGGCGCACTGCTTGAGGAGCTGACCGTCGCAAGAGCCAGAGCCGGTATTGAAAAGCTGGTGCATCTGACACCGCAGACGGCACGGGTGCTGCGGAACGGCACGGATGAGCTAATTCCCGCCGAGCAGGTCAAGGTCGGAGATCATATCCGCGTGCTTCCAGGTGAAAGCGTGCCGGTGGACGGTGTGATCCTCTCCGGTCAGACCTCCGTCAATCAGGCGGTCATGACAGGTGAATCCCTTCCCGTAGACAAAACTGTGGGCGATACGGTGTCCAGCGGCACGGTCAATCAATTTGGTGCATTCGAGATGGAAGCGACCAAGGTCGGCGAGGACAGCTCCATTCAGCGAATGATCCGGCTGGTACAGTCAGCGGATGCAGGCAAAGCGAAGATCGTTGGGATCGCCGACCGCTGGGCAACATGGATCGTCGTCATCGCCCTGTCTGCGGCGGCGCTGACGTGGATCATTTCCGGACAGATCATCCGCGCGGTCACGATCCTCGTTGTGTTCTGCCCCTGCGCATTGGTACTGGCAACTCCCACAGCCATTATGGCTGCCATCGGCAACGCAACAAAGCACGGCTTTCTCGTCCGTGAGGGCGACGCATTGGAGCGGCTTGCCAAAGTGAAGGTCATCGCTTTTGATAAGACGGGCACTCTGACCTACGGTACTCCCGAGGTTGTTGCGGTTGAAAGCATTTCGGAAGCGCTCGATAAAAACGAAATCTATCGACTGTCTGCCGCGGCGGAACAGCTCTCGGAGCATCCGCTTGGAAAAGCGATCGTAAGCTGCTATAAGAAATCCGGAGAAGCATTGTCAGAAGCCGGAGATTTTCAAATGCTCCCCGGTCGCGGCGTTTGTGCTCTTGTGGATGGCAAAACTGTTCTTGCCGGAAATCCGGAACTGCTGCGGGAACGCGGTGTTGCCCTCGGTTCTGTGCCGTCTGCCGAGGATCACATCCGGCAGGGCTGCACGGTGACCTATGTGGCGGTTGACGGCATATTCGTTGGTTTTCTCGCCCTTTCCGATACTCTGCGCAAGGAGAGCGCCGCGACGATCGCCTCTCTGTCCGAACTGGGTGTACAGCCGGTGCTTCTGACCGGCGACCATGAAGCTGCCGCAAGAGCCATTGCGGACAGACTGTGCCTCGGTGAGATTCGTGCAAACTGTCTGCCGGAGGATAAGCTGAAATACATCGGCGAATATCAGGGTAAAAATATGCCCGTCTGCATGATCGGTGACGGCGTAAACGATGCCCCTGCGCTCAAAAAAGCGGATGTGGGCATTGCCATGGGCGGTACCGGCAGCGATATTGCCGTGGATGCGGCGGATATAGCATTGGTGGATGACGAGGTGAAGGAGCTTCCGCATCTTGTGGCGCTGTCCAAGCGGATGATGACCACCATCAAGCTGAACATGACCTTCTCAATGACGCTGAATTTCATAGCGATCGCTCTGGCAATCATCGGGGTGCTCAACCCTGTTGTCGGCGCTCTGGTACATAACGCAGGCTCGGTGCTTGTAATCACAAACTCGGCATTCTTATTGAAATGGAGGAAAAAATAATGGCAGTCAAAATTATAGGTCTAATCATCGGTCTTCTCGTTCTCGGTGCAGGCATCTACT
>CAVDFD010000042.1:0-11307 GCA_963608145.1 Bacteroidaceae bacterium
GAAAAAATCTATGCTGCTGCGGAATAACATCCGCGCAGCGGGGGAGTTCGAGGGGGCAAGGCCCGCCTCGAGTTAGATTATAGCCATCAAAAACGTCCGTCAGGACTTTTTGACGAGCGCAGCGAGATTTTTCGTGAAGCGTAAGCTTTACGAAAAATGTGGCGTTTTTGCTGCGTGCGAAAAAGTCGCAGACTTTTATGCACGCAGGAATAAGACGAAAAACACTTTCATATGTTTCATAATGTATGAAAAATATGCCCTGCCGCGTGCGCGGTGTCATATTGACGTCGGGTTCGTTAAACCCACATTTCTAATAAGGGATGCTGATTTGAATCTGCGGATTGCAGGCCTCCCGGCTCTTGGCCGGACGTTGGAAGCAGTGAAACAGAGCTTAGGCGACCCACCTGCTACTTTGTGCAGGTTATAACCGAACCCCAACGGCGCGGCGGGGTGTGCCCGATGGTTTTCCATCGGGCATTTTTCGTTTTGCGTAAGCGCTGAACAAGAATTAAATATAACAGAAACGGGTATGCAGTCGAAAAATTTTTCGGCTGCAAATTTTTTTGCTTGTACGCAAACGTACAAGCTGCGCCCGAAAACAGCCTATGGGTGAGAGGTGAATTTTATGAACAGAAAAAGATCCGCCGATGCGGATAAGCTTCTCGAAAAGCTTGCGGTGTCCTCGCCGAACGATGCCGTGAAGCTGCTTTATCTCAGCGCCGAGGATATATCCGAGCTCGAGGGGCTCGATCTTTCGCTGCTGAGCGAAATAAAACGCGGGCCGAAGGGGGAGGTGGAGCTGAAGTTCGTAAACAAGCTGGCGATAATAAGGGAGCTTATAGAGCTCAATGCCGCAGCCGCGGCGCAGTCGGCTCAGGGCGGCGGCTTCTACGCGGCGCTGGACAAATCGGCAAGGCTTCTGGAGGGCGAACGGGAAAATGAGCTTTGATTTTTTCTCGCGCACTCAGCTGAAGGCTCTGTCGTGGTGGAGCGACGCGTCCCCCTACCGCGAGCTCGACGCCGTCATCTGCGACGGCGCGGTGCGCTCGGGCAAGACCCTGTGCATGGGCATATCCTTCGTCTGCTGGGCGATGCGGCGCTTTGACGGGCACAGCTTCGGCATATGCGGCAAGGCCAAAAGCAGCATAAGGCGAAATATGATAGAGCCGCTGCTGCCGGTGCTGAGGGATATAGGCTTTACGGTGCGCGATCTCGTATCGAAGGGCATTATCGAGATAAGCTACCGCGGGCGGCAAAACCGCTTTTATCTCTTCGGCGGCAGGGATGAGAGCTCAGGCTCGCTCATTCAGGGCGTAACGCTTGCCGGTGCGCTGCTCGACGAGGTGGTGCTGATGCCGCGCTCCTTTGTCGAGCAGGCCTGCGCAAGATGCTCGGTCACGGGCAGCAAGCTGTGGTTCAACTGCAATCCCGAGAGTCCGCAGCACTGGTTCTACCGCGAGTGGATACAGAGAGCCGCCGAGCGCAGGGCGCTGTATATCCACTTCACGCTCGAGGATAACCCCTCGCTGTCGAAGAATATAATCGAGCGCTATAAGCGTATGTACAGCGGCGATTTTTACCGGCGCTTTATCCTCGGCCAGTGGGTGCTGCCCGAGGGCAGAGTGTACGATTTTTTCACCGAGGACATGCTCTGCGCCGCGCCGGACGAGTGCAGCGAGTACACGGTCTCCTGCGACTACGGCACGAAAAACCCCAGCTCCTTCGGACTGTGGGGCAGAAGCGGCGAGAGCTGGTATCGCCTGAGAGAGTATTACTACGACGGACGCAGGGAGGGGCGGCAGAAGACCGACGAGGAATACGTCGCGGCGTTAAGTGAGCTGTGCGGAGATATAGCGCCGCGCCGCGTCATAGTCGATCCCTCGGCGGCAAGCTTTATAGAGGCGCTCTCGCGTGCGGGCTTTCGCGTTGAAAAGGCCGATAACGACGTTCTGCGCGGCATACGCCTGACGGCTTCGTACCTCAAAAGCGGGCGCATACGCATCTGCCGCGGCTGCGACGACGCTCTGCGCGAGTTCTACCAATATCGCTGGGACGACAAAAGCGAGAGGGAAGCGCCCTTAAAGCAGCACGATCACGCGATGGACGATATCCGTTATTTCGCCGCAGGCATCTCAAAACTCACACAGCCCGTGGGCGCTGCGTGGGTAGAAAGGTAGGAATATGAAACTGTTTTCAAAACAAAAGACGGCAGCGCCGAGGGTACAGCTGCGCAGCACGGAGACTCATCCGTTCAGCCTCATTGACAGCTATGTGCCGCTCGGCAGTGCGGAGACACGGCTTTACAGAATGATCCGCGAGGCGGTGCCGGTGGTGGACGCGGCGATACTCAAGATCGTCAGGCTCACCGGCGGCTTCGAGGCCCGCTGCGCGGATAAGAAGGCCGAGCGCGAGCTGAATGAATTTATCCGCACCGTGCCCGTCGGACGCGGCCAGACGGGGCTCGACTGCTTCCTTGCCGCGTACCTTGATTCGATGATAACCTGCGGCAGAGCGGTGGGCGAGATCGTCGTAAACGGAAGCCGCGATATCGCCGCGGTGCTCTGCGGGAATGTTGCCGACGTGCAGATACGCGAGGGCAAAACTCCGCTCGATTTCGAGCTCTGCGGCGTTTCGGATACCGGCTGCGTCGTGCCGTTTCGGTATCAGAACCTTCTGCTGTTTACGCCCTTCAACCCCGAGGCCGACTCGCCCTACGGCGTTTCGATGCTCAGGAGCATGCCCTTCCTGTGCGGGATACTGCTGAAGATATATCAGTCGATCGGCCTCAACTGGGAGCGCGTCGGGAACGTTCGCTTTGCGGTGGTATACAAGCCGCAGGGCGACGCTATCGACAGGTTCTCGGCTCAGGAGCGGGCGCAGCAGATAGCCTCGCAGTGGTCGGAAGCCATGCAGAGCGGCAAGTGCGGCTCGGTGCGCGACTTCGTGGCCGTGGGCGATGTGGACATCAAGGTCATAGGCGCGGATAACCAGATCCTCGACAGCGAGGTGCCCGTGCGCCAGATATTAGAGCAGCTGATCGCACGAACCGGCATACCGCCGTTCCTGCTGGGGCTCAACTGGTCAACTACCGAGCGTATGAGCGCACAGCAGGCAGACCTCATGACGAGTGAGCTCAATGCCATACGCCGCTCGGTAACGCCGGTCATAGAGAAGATATGCCGCCTGTGGCTCAATATGCACGGCTATGCCACGCCGCTCAATATCGAGTGGGAGACGATCAATCTTCAGGACGAGGTCGAGGAGGCCAAGGCTGCGCTGTATCTTGCGCAGAGAGACAAAATTTATTGGGAAGAAGGTATAAAGCAGGAATGAAGATCATTAAGGACGGCTCGGCATCTGGCTCCGAGTGTACGCCGCAGGAGCTTCAGGCGATAAACGCCTTTGCAAAGGCGCAGCTCGGCGCTGATGAGGTCTACACCTTTCAGGTGCTGCTGTGCGACAACGAGGTAGACCGTGACTTCGAGCGCTTTTCGGTATCGACGCTCCGTGAGCTAAGCGAGCTTTTCGTCGGCGCGACGGGCATCTGCGACCATGACTGGCGCAGTGAAAATCAGGTTGCGCGAATCTACAGGACGGAGCTTGTCACCGAAAAGGGCAGGACCACCTCGTGCGGCGAGGCGTACACCTATCTGAAGGGCTTTGCGTACATGCTGCGCACCGAGGCAAACGCCGAGCTCATCGCACAGATCGACGGCGGCATAAAGCGCGAAACGAGCATCGGCTGCTCGGTCGCGCAGAGCATTTGCAGCATCTGCGGAGCACAGCTCGGGACATGCAGCCACGAAAAGGGAAAGGTTTACGGCGGTGAGCGCTGCTGCGCAGTGCTCACGGGTGCGGTGGACGCATACGAATGGAGCTTTGTCGCCGTTCCGGCGCAGAGAAGCGCCGGA
Organism: Bacteroidaceae bacterium; assembly: GCA_963608145.1. GTDB lineage: Bacteria > Bacillota > Clostridia > Oscillospirales > Oscillospiraceae > F23-B02. The sequence goes on from CAVDFD010000042.1 coordinate 3,912, forward strand.
GTTATAAAAAGCTTCATCGAAAGCGAGGCCGGACGCGGCTACAGGGCAGAGTTTGACGCGCTGGAGAAATCGGCGCAGCTGGGTATGAAGTACCTCGACGGGCTTCGCTCGGAGGTGCTGCGGCTGTGCCTCGTGTGCGACGAGAAGATGCATCCGGCGCTCGAAAAAAGCGTTCTTCTCATGGAAGAGCCGGAGCTTCTGAAGCTGAAGGCCGCCTTCGAGGAGGCGGCGGCAAAGCTCTATCCGCCGCTGACCCAGCTTCCGGGCAGAGGCGAGATCACCGCATTTTCCGGTGAAGAATACATTATTTGATCTCAAACAGGAGGATAAAAATGAAAGTCAGTTTTGAAGGCATAGGAGAGCAGGTGCTCTCCTTTAACAAGGCAAGCGACGTTGCACAGGGCGCTCTGGTGAAAATGAGCGCAAACAGCACCGTCAAGACCTGCTCGGCGGGCGATCGCTTCATGGGTGTGTGCATCGCCGCCGGCGATGCGTTTGCCGAGGTAAAGACAGCCGGCTACGTCGAGCTCGGCTATACCGACACAGCTCCCGCCGTCGGCTACGCGACGCTTGCAGCGTCTGCGGGCGGCAAGGTAAAGACCGTCGCCTCGGGCGGGGCGCAGTACCTCGTCATCAAGGTAGACACCGCCGCCGCTACCGTCGGCTTCATCATGTGAGGAGGATATATCATGGCGTACAATTTTAATGAGATAAAGCTCGAAAAGGGCATGTATTCCGAGCGCGGCAGAAGCTTTGAGCAGACCCTTGAGGCGCTCGACCCCAACGAAAACTACAAGGGCACTCCGTATGAGGGGCTCGATGCGTTCCAGCGCCAGCTAAAGCGCTTCGATATCAAGGTGCGCGGCGCGGGCAGCGACGTTGTCGAGAAGTTTTTCTCCACCTCCGAGTCTGCGGTGCTGTTTCCCGAATACGTCTCGCGCAGCGTAAAGGCGGGCATGGAGGAGGGCAATATCCTGCCCTCGATCACCGCGACGGTCACACGCTTTGACGGCATGGACTACCGCTCGATCTACTCCGCGGCCTCCGAGGACGACAAGAGCCTGCGCTATGTCGGCGAGGGCGCTGCAATACCTCAGACCGAGGTCAGGGCAGCCGACCACCTTGTGAGCCTCAAAAAGCGCGGCAGAATGCTCGTTGCGTCCTACGAGGCTATCCGCTTCCAGCGCCTGGACCTGTTTTCCGTCATGCTCCGTCAGATCGGCAATCAGATCATGCGCATGCATCTTGAGGATGCCATCGACGTTATAAGAAACGGCGACGGCAACTCAAACAGCGCAGAAAGCTACGCCGTGGGTGACACGACCATCGGCGGAACAGCCGGAAGCCTGAGCTACGGCGAGCTGCTGAACTTCTGGAACACCTTTGATCCATATACCATGAACACCATGCTCGCCGCTCCCGACGTGATGATGAAGATACTCAAGTGCTCGGAGTTCCAGAATCCTCTGTCGGGTCTGAACTTCCAGGGCACGGGCGAGCCCGGTAACCCGCTGGGCGCAAAGCTCATCCGCTGCTCGGCAATGCCCGCGGGCACGGTCATCGGTCTGGACAAGGGCTACGCTCTTGAAATGGTCACGGCGGGCGACGTGAACGTCGAGTACGACAGGCTCATCGACCGCCAGCTCGAACGCGCCGCCATCACCAGCATCTCCGGCTTTGCCAAGCTCTACACCGAGGCATCCAAGGTACTGAGCGTCTGATACAAAATAAGGAGACGGGAGTCTGCTCCCGTCTCCGCTTTAAGGAGGCATTAAATGTCATATACGGATATGGACATAGAAATGAAGGCGCTGAGCATGCTCGGCTCGAACGTGCCGGATGAGGATGCCGTGATGCTGCGCACGGTCTGCAAGGCCGCTGCCGCCGAGCTCGAGTGCCGTCTGCGCGGCGGAGTTTCGAGCGATGAAATATGTGAGCTTTTCACCACCGCAGCCGGTATGCTGGCGATATCCATGTACATGGAGCTGGGCGCGGCTCACTCCGGCGGCGTGAGCGGCTTTACGGCGGGCAGGCTCTCGGTGCAGCTCGGCGGCGCGTCCTCCGCAGCGCTTCGCAAAAGCGCCGAAACGCTGCTGGGCGCGTATCTCGACACGGGCGGCTTTGAATTTATGGGGGTGCAGGGATGACTGTAACGGGCAGAATACTGCATAATTACGGCGAGGATATCGCCGTCGGCTCGGCTGAGGGCAAGGGCTTTATATCCTGCCTCGATCCGGACGATGCTCAGATACACAAAACGCAGCTTGCGCCGGGCGTGACGAACAATTCAAAATACCGCCTTATCACCGATGCCGAGAGCATAGCCGAGGGCGATGCGGTGACTGCCGCAGGGCGCAGCTATATCGTTTTGCGCGTCGAGCCCGTGCGCATACTCGGCGCGTTTTCGCACAATGAGTGCATACTCAAGCTGAAGGGAGGCGCGGGGAATGCTTGAAGCGATCGCCGATGGAATAGTGCAGGCACTCGACAGCGCCGGTATAAAGGCCGTGAGCGCGTTTTCCGCCGCCGAGCTCGATACGTCCGAGCCCTTCGTGTGCGTGGGGCTTGATTCCGTAAGGCTCAGCTCGTCGGGGCTCGGAAATTACATAGGCGTATGCACCGAGGACGGCGTTGTCAGGGAAATGTACGGCGAAAGGGCAGAGCTCACGCTTATACTGGACGTGTACGCGAAGGCATCTGAGAGCGAGGACTGCTCACGGCTTGCAGACCTTACCCGCTGCGCCCTGTACGGCGCGGAGGGCATATCGGTCACGGAGTTCAGCTTCGGGGCGGTCGGCTATGACGGCGGTAGCCGCATGCTCCTGTCCCGCTGCACGGCAAGGGCAAGCGCGTATCTCGTGCGCGAAAAGCTCGGCAGCACGCTGTCGGGCTACAGCATAGGGGAGGCCGGAGCATGAACATGATAAGGGCATATTCCTCGAACACGGCAAAGGCCGGCGTTGACGGCGTACCGCTTGCGGGCGTGACGCTTGCCGAGGAGTATGAAAGCTGCAGCGAGTATCCCGTGCTCGGCTTCGGTGACTCCGACCCGAGCGCGATACTCATCTTTGACCGGCGCTACGGAGTAGTTCTCGAGCGCGACGTGAGCTGCGGCGACGGCGTGAGCTTTGAGGGCGGCGGCTCGTTTGAGCTCCAGCTCGGCGGCAGGATATACAGCGGCTGCCGCTGCACGGAGCTTAAAAGGATAAGAAAGCCCGACGGCTCGCTCAGAGAAAGAATAACGCTCTGCGCACCCGAGCGGCAGGAGGTGAGCGTCAATGAATAACGAGGGCGAAATGATAAATGTCCGCCCGTATACGCCGGACGAGAACGGCGTGAATTTCGACGAGCAGCAGCTTTTTGTCGTGCGGCGGCGCGATATGTCCTTCGTTTCGGACTATTTCCGCCGCGACGCACGCAGATATGACAACGGCTTTGAGCTGTATTAGGAGGGGTAAACATGCTTGCACCAATGCAATACCGAGATTTTGTGTGGCCGAACAACCCGAGGGTGTTCGAGGTCGAATACCGCCGCACGCTGCACAGCTATAAGCTGCCGTTTTCCGGCTACGTCGTGCAGGATCTGGGGCTTCAGAACAAGATCATACGCGGCGAGGGCGAATTTGCCGGCCCGCAGGCGTATGAAAGCTTCCGCAGACTCGCCGCGCTTTTTGAGGAGAACAAGGGCGGCAAGCTCGTGCATCCCGTCTGGCCGACGATGCGCGCATACTTTGCAAAGCTGAGCCTCAGACAGGAGCCCAAGGAGGACTATATAAGCTACAGCTTCGAGTTCTGGGAATACATCGGCAGCGCCTTCGAGGACTCCTCCGAGGCCATCGACAACACCGACTACGGAAATCCGATCGCCGACATCACCCGCGTGCGCTATTACAGCGCGGGCGAGAACGATACCCTGCGCAGCATCGCGCAGGCCAAGGGCACTGCGCTTTCCGTCTTGCAGGAGCTCAACCCCGATATCACAAGCTCCGATGCCGTCATCTCCTACGGCAGGCTCATAAGGATAAGGTGACGGAATGAAGGGATATATCATAGACAAAAGCGGCGTGCAGACGGAGCTTCCCGAATTTTTATCATGGGACGTGTGCCACGGTATGGGCGAGCCCTGCGACTGGTTCGAGGTGAGCTTTATCTACTACTCAAGCCAGCTTTCAAAGCTGCGCTCGGCGTGCAGATTCAAGGCAGTGCACAATAACGCCGTCGTGTTCACCGGCGTTGTTGACGAGTACAGCATCAGCATCGACGAAAAGGGCTCGGTCGTGACGCTGTCGGGACGCTCGGACGCGGCAAGACTGCTGGATAACGAGCTTCCCGCGCAGGAGTATGCGTCGCTGAGCAGCGCCGCCGCGGTGAGCGCCTTTGTCTCGCCCTACGGCATAACGAGCGTCGTATCGGGAGAAGCGAAAACGCTCAGCGCCTTTTCCGTCCGAACCGGCGAGAGCGCGTGGAGCGCACTACGGCGCTTCTGCCGCTACGCATGGAGCACGACCCCTTTTTTCGCAAAGGACGGAACGCTCATACTCAATGAGCGCACGGGCAGCACGATAACGGTCGATGCCTCAAAGGACGTATCAGGCATAGCGCTCAGCGACGAGCGCTACGGCATAATTTCGGACATCACCGTCCGCAACCGCGTCAGCGGCACGAGCCTGACCTCGACAAACTCCGCCTTCGTCCTGCGCGGCGGCAAGTGCCACAGGGAGCTGACCGTTCCGAAAACAGCCGGAGCGGACGCGGCAAGGTACACAGCTGAATATCAGATAGCCGAGTCCCAGCGCGGCAAGCGCTGTGTAAAGCTCACGCTCACAAAGCAGTTTGCCTGCTTCCCCGGAGACAGGGTGAGCCTCACGGCGGCAAAGCTCGGCGTGAGCGGAGTGTTTACGGTGCTCTCGTCCCACTGCTGGGCTGACTCCCTGAGCGCCGGAACTATAGTTACACTGGAGGTGTGAGCATGTGGCTATCCGAGATAAAAAGGAAGGGTGAGCAGTCGTCCACGCTTCCCGACATAAGCGTGAGCGCCGCAGGGGATATAAACCTTGAGACCGCCGCTGCGCGTATCTGCATAAAAAACAGCGGCGAGATCGTCATCGAGGGAAGCGTCACGGTAAACGGCCAGGCGATATGAGCGTGAAAAGAGACGGCCAAGAGGCCGTCTCTTATTTTTACTGCATTACAAATATTTTGCAGAAACTTTGCATAAGTGTGGCAGAAAAAGTGATAAAAGTAATTTATATTAAATGGTGTGAATAGTATATTCAAATTGGACTGATAGGAAAACAGGAGATGCAATGAAAAAGCTAAAAATATGGGATTGGGTATCGACAGCCGTATTTCTGCTTGGAGCAATACTGTTCTGCTGGGGCTGCGTAAGAACAGAAAGACTTGACAATCTTATATCCTCAGCGGGGATGGCAGTTGCCGCGATATCAATAATAATTTCAGTGGTGAAACAGAGATGCCCCTTCTGCAAACGCTATTTGGGGCTGTTTTACGATCCTAAGCGTGAATTTTGCCCATATTGCGGAGGCAAAATCGATAGCGACTGATACTGCATTACGGTAAACGGTCAGGCGATATGAGCGTGAAAAAACGCGGGCGAAAAGCAAACATGAGAAAAGAAACGTGTTAAATACTTGACATAAGAGCTCTCTTTGTATATTATATGACCAAGAGCAAATATGGAAAAATAATTTACAGGAGGAGAGCAATGTTTTCAAAGAAGGACATTTCACGAAATGAGTGCATGCTCCGCGGGCCGCTGTGCAAACAGGGCTACGACTGGTGGTGGCATTCGCTCACGGCGCGCAATGCGCGAACAGGAGAGGAAAAGCCGTTTTTCATCGAGTTTTTCCTCTGCAATCCCGGCCTTGCCGAGGACAGCCCGACGCTGGGTCAGCTCCCGCGGAACAAAGCCGCGGGCAAAAAGCCCTCGTACCTAATGGTCAACGTCGGCACATGGGGCAAGGTGCACAGGCAGCTGCACCGCTTCTTCGCGTGGAAGGACATAAAGGTGCACTTTAACGCGCCTTATTCGGTCGAGGCTGCCGACTGCTATGCCTGCGAGACAGAGCTGCGCGGCAGCGTGGACATAAGCGAGGACGAGGCTGCAGCGCATCCGGAGTATATGTGCGACGCGGGCAGCATGAGCTGGCATCTCACCGTCAGCAAGCAGATACCCTACAATGTCGGCTACGGCGCGAGCAGGTTCTTCAGGCTTATAAACGCCTTTGAAATGTACTGGCACGCCGAGGGCATCAAGACCTATTACGAGGGCGAGATAATCTTCAACGGCGAAAGGTACATCGTAACGCCCGAGACCTGCAACGGCTATGCCGACAAAAACTGGGGCTCGGACTTCACAACGCCGTGGGTCTGGCTCAGCTCATGGGATCTCACGAGCAAAATAAGCGGCAGGAAGCTTTTAAACAGCGTCTTTGAGATAGGCGGCGGCAGGCCGAAGGTCTTCGGCGTTGCGCTTGACCGCAAGCTGCTGGGCGGCTTCTACTACGAGGGCAAGTGCTACGAGTTCAACTTCTCCAAGTTCTGGACGCTCTCGCGCACGGCCTTTGAAGCCGAGGAGACCGACGACGAGATACTGTGGTATGTCCGGCAGGAGACCTTCAAGGCCATTATGGAAACGCGCATCCGCTGCTTCAAGGAGGATATGCTGCTGATAAATTACGAAGCGCCAAACGGCACGAAGCGGCATCAGCGCCTGTGGAACGGCGGCAACGGTACGGGCAGGATAAAGCTGTATAAGAAATCGCTTTTCAGAAAGCCGAAGCTCATTGACGACGTTACGGCCAGAAACATCGGCTGCGAATACGGCGAGTACGACACCACCGAGCCATATACGAAGGGCCGTAAAAAACGCATCGGTACTCGGGGCAAAAAATGACTATCAGACAAAAAAACAGTTCGGACGAAAATCCGAACTGTTTTTTTAGAGGCGCTTTCACATTGTACCTATACAGATATTGCGTCAGCCCGACCGGAAGGCGTGGAAGAAACCGCTACAAGCGGAACAGGCAAGGTTTTTTAGTGGCGTTGCTGCGCTGTACCCATACAGATATTGCGTCAGCCCGACCGTCAGTTGCGGTGAAAAACCGCAACAAACGGAACGGGCAAGCCCGTTCCCTACAGGGTGCAGAGCAGTATTTGAAATGCTGCCACAACATTCCTCTGTACTCACGGGGAGTGAAACGTTCTTATTTCCTCCAATGTTTCCGGTCGTGCACCTGCAATCTCCGTATAGGTACAGCCCTAATGCGCCTCTAAAAAACTCGCCAGAGGGCGGGGGGATAGGTGCCGTTTTCGTGCAGGGCGGTGAGGGCGGCGACTGCGCCGGGCTTATCCTCCTTATAGGTCAGGCCGAACC
>CAVDFD010000043.1:0-10984 GCA_963608145.1 Bacteroidaceae bacterium
GCAACCAGACCGCTGAGTGCAAGCAGTGCGATAACGTTCGGGATGACCATGAGCTGGTTGAACATATCGGTCAGCTCCCATACGAGGTCGTTGGACAGCAGCGAGCCGAGGAACACGAACGCGACCGCTATGATCGAGTACGGCAGAACGGCCTTCTTGCCGAAGAGGTATTCGATATTGATGCGTCCGAAGAGGTTCCAGCCGATGATGGTGGTGAATGCGAAGAACAGCAGGCAGATAGCCACGAATGCGCTGCCGAGGCTCTCGCCGAATACGCTGCCGAAGGCAAGCTGCGCGAGGTTGGTCTTTGCAATGCCCAGCGCGTCGAGCGTATCGGAGGTGGTCATTACGCCTGCAAGCACGCCGTCGCCGGTGTACAGAGTGGAGATAACGACGAGGGCTGTCATGGTCAGGACGATGAAGGTGTCGATAAACACGCCGATCATTGCGACAACGCCCTGCTCGTGGGGGCACTTGACCTTTGCCTGAGCATGCGCGTGAGGAGTCGAGCCCATACCGGCTTCGTTGGAGAACAGGCCGCGCTTAACGCCCTGTGAGATAGCCTGCTTTATCGCAAAGCCCAAAGAGCCGCCGATGACTGCGGTCGGGTCGAATGCGTAGCTGAAGATGAGACCGAAGGTCTCGGGAATGTACTTTGCACGGCAGACAAGGACTACAAGGCCGCCGAGGACGTACAGGCAGGCCATGAGAGGTACGATCTTCTCCGCGACTGCCGCAACGCGGCTGGCACCGCCGATAAAGATGATCGCGCAGATAGCTGCGATGATCGCACCCACGATCCATGACGGGATGCCGAAGGCGTTCTGGCAGCTCTCGCCGATGGAGTTGGACTGCACCATTGCACCCATGAAGCCGAGCGCAAGGATGATCGCAACCGCGAAGAAGCCGGCCATGAACTTGCCGAATGCGTTGTTGAATGCTTTCTTGATATAGTAAACAGGGCCGCCTGCGACGGTTCCGTCGGGATTGACGATACGGGTCTTCTGCGCGAGGACTGCCTCGGCGTAGATGGTGCTCATGCCGAAGAAGGCAATGACCCACATCCAGAAGATAGCGCCGGGTCCGCCGATGAGGATAGCGCCGGACGCGCCGACGATGTTGCCGGTGCCGACCTGCGCGGCTATTGCCGTTGCAAGCGCCTGAAACGAGCTCATGCCGCCCTCATGCTTGCCGCCGTGCAGCGAGAAGTTGCCGAAAACCTTGCGCCAGCCCTCACCGAAGCAGCGGACCTGAACGAATCTCGTCCTGATGCTGAAATACAGGCCGCAGCCGACCAGCAGGATTATGAGAATATAATCCGAGAGATAAAGGTTCACGGTCTGAACGATTTTTAGTACTGCATCCATTTTCTTTGTTTCCTCCTTGTTTTTTGCAACAAAAAAACTGCTGAATCATTTCAGCAGCTCCGGAGACATATTAGAAAACATATTTATCTGAATTTATGCTTTCCTCTGTCCTTTTGCCTGAGAGATTCGGCGCACAGCGCCTTACACCTTCGGCACCCTTTCGGGATTCTCCAGAGCATCCTCCGCCCCCAGTCTCTTTCGATCCTTGAGGTTTCACAGGATTTATGAACGTATGTTAGCACAACGTTCACAGTCTGTCAATAACTTTAAAACGTTAAATTAATATTTATCGTCCTGCACAATTAATAGATATTTAACACAATCAAAGTTTACATATACTACAATGATCAAGCTGACGAAAGTCGAACCCCTGCCGCCCGTCAGCTTAAAAACTTCCGTGAAAGGACGGTTTTGATATGAAAAAAGTAATTTCCCTTATTCTCTGCGTGCTCATGCTCGGCAGCTGCCTTGCGTATGCCGATGCCGTGGAGGGCAGCCGCGCCGTGATAGGCGCAGATCTTGACGCAGACGAGGTCGCATATGTCTACAAGCAGTTCGGCATCTCGCAGGGCGACGTAAAGGAGCTGACGGTCACCAACGCCGAGGAGCGCGAATACCTCAGCGGTCTGGTCGATGAAAGTCTCATCGGCTCAAAGTCTATCTCCTGCGTGTACATCGAAGCTCTCTCCGAGGGCAAGGGGCTTGACGTTACGGTCAAGAACATCACTTGGTGTACTCCAGACATGTACATGAACGCAATGGTCACAGCCGGCATTACCGACGCAAACGTGAAGATCGTCGCGCCCTTCGCGGTCTCCGGCACGGCGGCGCTCACGGGCATATACAAGGCCTATGAGGACATAAGCGGCCAGAAGCTCGACGAGGACGCAAAGCTCGTCGGCACGCAAGAGCTCACCGTTACGGCGGAGCTGGCCGAGGAGATCGGCAGCGCGGACTCCGCCGCGATAGTCAACCAGCTCAAGCTCATCCTCGACGAGACCAAGAACATGAGCGACGACGAGCTGCGCGAGCAGATCAAGAAGATCGCCGAGGAATACGGCGTGACCCTCAGCGACAGTCAGATCGACAGCCTCATTTCCCTGTGCCGCTCGATGGAAAAGCTCGACACCGCCGCTCTCAAGGAGAAGGTCGAGCAGGTGCAGCAGTACCTCAAGGACATCGTCTCCAAGCAGGGCGAGATAAAGCAGTTTCTCTCCAACGTCGCCGACACCGTGACCGAGTTTGTAAACAAGGTCGTCAGTTTCATCCGCGGCATCTTCGGGTGATGAAAACACTCTGTTCAGCAAGATTATCACTAAAAAAGGCTGTCTCTCAAGAGGTTGCCAAAAAACGCAAAGCCCGGCTCTTGTGAAGAGTCGGGCTTTGGCGTATTATTAAGTAAGATATAACATGGGCGCTGTAATGCTAAAAGCCGATATAGGTTTCAAAGCCAAGCATATAAAGCGCCAAAGCAAAGGAACCTTTCTTTTCGTCAGCTATCTTCTGCAATTCTTCAATCACTGTGTCGTGTGGAACTGAAATACTGTCGGTATCAGAAACAACTTCTTGAATAACCGACGGCAGCGCCATACACATTTTGTAGAATGCGTTTTCCTGTCCTGTTACCGTTTTATAGAATTCGTCCATGCTGACACGACGGATGCGGCGGTGCTTTTGCTTTGCTCCGTCAACAGACACAGACCAAGTTATATTTTGCGACCGCTTTGCTATTGCTTCAACCAAAAAGCACGAACAATCGTCATCGGCCAATAATTGCCCCTGCATCTTCATGTATGTTTTTGCACTTGAAGCAGAATTCATTGTGTTATGCTTGTTTTTCATTTCAACATAAATGGTTCCGACTTTTCCGCATTCAGGAACTTCAATTCCGTTTTCGGGAGTAAAGATAACATCCCACCCTGCTTGCGGAACGGTGCAGCCCTTTATGTATTGAAAAATGCGCTGATGAAAATAGCCTATGTCATTGTTATTGGCTTTATCCCGTTGCCGGAATATCTCATTCTTGATTATTTCTTCCCAGCTGTACTGGTAAACGGTCTTGTCAAAAATCAGTTTGATAGGGTCAACAATGTTGCTGTTAAAGCGTTTCAAGTCGTAGGGTGCTAATTTTTCACCATAGTTTTTAATGGTATTCTGAACATGGCACTTGAAATCCTGTTCGGAAATAAAATCTAATTCCCACATGATATTTGTTCCAACCCCTTTCTAATTTCTGTGGCAACGTCAAGCGCGAGATTTACGGGAACAGCGTTGCCGACTTGCTTATATTGGCTGCCAATTCCGCCGCAGAATGCCCATTCGTCCGGAAAAGACTGAATTCTTGCGTTTTCACGCACATTAAATGGACGAGGTTCAAGCGGGTGACACCGCTCTGTCTGCTTTTGCGTGGGTGAAGTCAAAACGGCAAGCGACGGTTCGTCCATACTCATACGCCGCAGAATGCCTGTTCTGCCGCCGCCCATATTCCAACAGTTCTTCATATAGGCTTTTGCAATATCTTCAGGAATATCGCGCCAATATCCGCCTGGCGGAACGAGTTTGAAAATATCACGCTTATAATCTGAATATTGTGCGCCAACGCTTTCGGGCACATTGTGAAGCACGTCACGCAGAACGGGCTTATAATCATGCGGCTTTGGGAAAGTAATCTTGATTTTCCCGACCAAATCATTGCGAATGCCGATTGTAATCAGTCTTTCACGCTTTTGCGCGTTTCCATAGTCCCACGCATTCAACACTTGCTTTTGAATGGTATATCCACATTCTGCGAAAACACTTAATATTGTTTGATATGTACGCCCCCCGTCATGGGTCAAAAGCCCCCGAACATTTTCAAACAAGAATGTTTTAGGCTGAAGTTTTTGCAGAAATACCGCATAATGATAAAAAAGCGTACCGCGAGCATCTTCAAGCCCTAAGCGCTTTCCTGCATAGGAAAATGCCTGACAGGGAGCCCCGCCTGAAAGCAAATCCAATTCTCCGACTTTCAAATTGAAGTATTCAGGCAGATTAAGAGGAGAAATATTTGCTATATCGTCGCAAATAACATTCCAATTCGGGCGGTTTTCTTTTAGCGTATCAGCGGCATCTTTATCAAATTCGATCAGTCCTATTGTATTAAAGCCTGCTTTTTCGATGCCTAACGCAAGGCCACCCGCCCCCGCAAATAATTCGATTGTTGTGAACGGAGGTTCCGCAAATTGCGGTAATCCGTTGCTGCTGTTAATGGGTTGGTTCAATTCCACGACCAATAACCGCCTTTCTTATGAAATTGCGAGAATACACAAAAACCCACTTTTATTGTATCTCAAAATAGCCGTGAAATCAACGGATGAATTGTAACTTTTTCAGAGTGTTTTCTACTATCTCTTAGTATCTGCTTGCAGATTTAAGCGGCAAATGGGCATAAGAAAACGGCAGAAATCCTTTTTTAAGGGTTTCTGCCGTTCTCAGCTATTCTATCTTTTCTGTATATTCTTCTTCAAGCTTATCTCGCTGACTATGGCCGAGCCGATGACGAGCACCGCGCCGAAGATGCCGAAGGCGGAGAGCTTTTCGCCCAGCACTATCGCGGAGAGAATGAGCGCAAACACGGGGTCAATGTAGCTCAGAACCGCGACAGACTGCGCCTTGAGACCCTTCATCGAGCCGAAGTACAGGGCGTAGGCTATGCCCGTGTGCACAAGGCCGACGATGAGCACCATGACGACGGCCAGCTTATCAAGGCTTATTGCCGAGAAGTCCTCCGTCAGCAGCAGGTACGGTATGAGTATGACCGCCGCTGAAACGAGCTGGATTATCGTTTTTTCGTAATCGTCGTCTATCTGCACCTTTTTGTTCATTATAACGACCGTCGCATACAGCGCGGCGGCTGCAAGGCCGTAGAGTATGCCTGTGATATCCTGCGCCTGAATCCCGTTGCCCTCGGTCATGCCGGAGACGAACACCATACCCACTATGGCAGCGGCGGCGCACAGCAATTTCTTCAGGCTGAGCCTTTCTTTGAACACGAGCGGCGACAGCAGAATGACTATGGTCGGCTGCATGTAGTAGCACATCGTCGCAGTCGAAACGGCGGTGTAGTTGTACGCTTCAAAAAGGCATATCCAGTTCATGCCCATTACAGCGCCCGTAAGGGCAAGCAGCAGGAGCTTTTTCCCCTCGATGCGGGCAAGCCGCCCTCCCCTTGCGAACACGAAAAGCAGCAAAAATGCGCCGCCGAGCAGACCGCGCGAAAATGCCAGCAGTCCGGACGAGATCGGTATATATCTTCTGAATATCCCTATCGTGCCGAAGATCAGCATCGAGGATATTATCATAACGTATGATTTTGAATTATTTTCGTTCATTGCTTTTCTCCGTTTTTATGCAAGTCTTAACCCTATAACGCCGAGCAGCACGAGCGCCATGAAAACGAGCTTTTTCGGGCTCTTGCTCTCTTTGAAAACGATTATGCCGAACAGGACGTTGAACAGCGTTCCGAGCCCCGTCCACACGGCGTAGCTCACGCCCAGCGGCAGGGTCTTGGCCGCTATCGACAATAGTCCGATGCTTATAAACGAGCAGAGCGCCGTCAGGATCGTGTATTTTACGTTTTTAAGGCCGTTTGACAGCTTCATGCAGACCGTGAAGGCAAGCTCGAAGCATCCGGCGATGATAAGAACTATCCACATCATTCCGCACCGTCCTCCTTATCACAGAGCTTGAGGCCGAGTATGCCGACGATGAGCACGCCGAGCGAGACGAGCTTCAATATGCCTGCGCCCTCGTGCAGCACGAAGATGCTTATCACCGTCGTTCCGACTACGCCGATGCCGGTGAACACGGCATAGCTGAGCCCTATGCCGAGCGTATCAATGGCCTTTGCGAGCATGAAAAAGCTCACGACGAGTATGACGATCGTTATAACGCTCGGCCAGAGCACCGTAAAGCCGTGGCTGAGCTTCATGGTGTACGCCCAGACGATCTCTAAAAGACCGGCGATTATGAGCAGTATCCATGCCGTGTTTTTCTCTTTCATATATCCTCCGACAGTCGAAAAGTCCGGAAGGGGCGTTTGCTCTTCCGGGCTTTATGTTATTCTAATGCGTCTATATACCGGCAGGCGGCAAGTGCGGCACACGAGCCGTCAGCCGCGGCGGTCGTGAGCTGCCTTACGGCCTTTCTGCGGCAGTCGCCTGCGACGAATACGCCCTGAGTTTTCGTGCGGCAGCTCTCGTCGGAGTCTGCATAGCCGCCCTCGTCGAGGTCGATGAGGTCTGCAAATATGCCGTTATCGGGGGCATGTCCTATCGCAACGAACAGGCCGTCAACGGCAAGCTCGCGCTCCGTGCCGTCACTGCCGGCAATTCTCACGCCGCACAGCTCGTCCTGACCGAGCAGCGCCGTTATGCTGCTTTCGAGCACAAACTCGACATTGTCCTTCGCTCTGAGCGCTTCAACGAGCCTCACTTCGCCTCGGAAGCTGTCTCTGCGATGTATTATGTAAACCTTAGAGCAGGTATCGCTCAGGAGCACAGCGTCCTGCAATGCGGAGTTTCCGCCGCCGGTGACGGCTACCTCCCTGCCCTTATAAAACGCACCGTCGCACACCGCGCAGAAGCACACTCCAGCGCCCATGAGCTCATCCTCGCCCGGAACGCCGAGGGTGCGCGGCCTTGCGCCGGTGGCAATGATGAGAGCCTTTGCCTCAAATACGCCGCCGAAGTCGGTTTTCACGCGCTTTATATCGCCGTCGAGCTCTACGGAAACGACCTCGTCGAGCTCGAGCTCCGCGCCCTGCTCGATGGCCTGAGCGGTGAGCTTATCGCCGAGCTCCGCGCCGGATATCGAGGGTATGCCCGGAAAGTTTTCGACCTTGGGCGACCATGTTATCTGACCGCCGAAGCTGCTTTTTTCAATTACGAGAACGCTTTTTCCCGCTCTCAAGGCGTAGAGGGCGGCAGTCAGTCCTGCCGGCCCTCCGCCGATGATTATTATATCATGCATTGCTTTGCCTTTGCTTACTTGAAAAGATAGTTCTTTATTGCGCCCGCTCCGGCGAATTTCTCAACATGCTCGCCGTCAACGACAACGAGGGTCGGCGCCTGCTTCACACCGAATGACAGCGCAAGCTCGACGTTTTCCTCGGCCATCAGCTTCTCGCATTCGAAGCCTGCCTTGTCCATATAGCTGTAAACTATGCGGCAGTTCGGGCAGTTTTCGCGTGTGAAGAGTATCGTGCGCTTGCCGGTGGAATCCTTGCAGATCTCCTCCTCGACGGCAGGCTCCTGCTCGGGCTTTGCTTCGGGATGAAGGGGACCCTTGTGCGTGAGGACAGAGGTGCCGATGTTGTATTCCTTGCGCTCCTTGTACTCCTGCGTCTTACCGGCGTTCCAGTTCTGAACGGGACGGTAATAGCCGGTTATGCGGCTGTAGACCTCGGCGTTCTCGCCGCATTCGGGGCAGGTGAACTGCTCACCGGCGAGGTAGCCGTGATTCTTGCACACCGAGTAGGTCGGGCTGATGGTGTAGTACGGCAGCTTGTAGTTTTCCGCGATCTTGCGGACGAGGTTTGCCGCGGCCTGCCAGTCGGGAAGCTTCTCGCCGAGGAAGGCGTGGAACACCGTGCCGGAGGTATAGAGCGTCTGGAGCTCGTCCTGAATGTCGAGAGCCGAGAAGATATCATCGGTGTAGCCGACCGGAAGGTGGCTGGAGTTGGTGTAATACGGAGTATCGCCGTGAGAGCCGGTGATGATATCGGGGTACTGCTCGACATCGTGCTTTGCAAGGCGGTAGGACGTGCTCTCAGCCGGAGTTGCCTCGAGGTTGTACAGGTCGCCGTACTGCTCCTGATAGTCCGACAGGCGCTCACGCATGTGGTTGAGGACCTTCTTGGTGAACTCCTGGCACTTAGGATCGGTCATGTCGGCGCGGATCCACTTTGCGTTCAGGCCGGCCTCGTTCATGCCGACAAGTCCGATGGTGGAGAAATGATTGTCAAAGTTGCCGAGATAGTACTTGGTGTAGGGATACAGTCCCTCGTTGAGGAGCTTGGTTATGACGTTGCGCTTTACCTTCAGAGAGCGTGCTGCGATATCCATCATCTTGTCCAGACGCTTGAAGAAGTCAGCCTCGTCAGCCGCGAGATAGGCTATGCGCGGCATATTGATCGTGACAACGCCGATAGAGCCGGTGCTCTCGCCGGAGCCGAAGTAGCCGCCGGACTTCTTGCGCAGCTCGCGCAGGTCAAGGCGCAGACGGCAGCACATGCTGCGAACGTCCGAGGGCTCCATGTCGGAGTTAATGTAGTTGGAGAAGTAGGGCGTGCCGTACTTTGCGGTCATCTCGAACAGGAGCTTGTTATTCTCCGTGGGCGACCAGTCGAAGTCGCGGGTGATGGAGTAGGTCGGGATCGGATACTGGAAGCCGCGTCCGTTTGCGTCGCCCTCGATCATGATGTCGATAAATGCCTTGTTGACCATGGCCATTTCCTCGACGCAGTCACCGTAGGTGAAGTCCCTTTCCTTGCCGCCGACGATGGCAGGCATGTCCTTGAGATCGGCGGGCACCGTCCAGTCAAGGGTGATGTTTGAAAACGGAGCCTGAGTGCCCCAGCGCGAGGGCGTGTTCACGCCGAAGATGAACGACTGTATGCACTGCTTGACCTCTTTGTAGCTGAGATTGTCGATCTTAACGAAGGGCGCAAGGTAGGTATCAAAGCTTGAGAATGCCTGAGCACCCGCCCACTCGTTCTGCATGATGCCGAGGAAGTTGACCATCTGATTGCACAGGGTGCTCAGGTGGCTGGCCGGAGAGGAGTTTATCTTGCCCGGGATGCCGAGACCCTGCTGTATAAGCTGCTTGAGGCTCCAGCCCGCGCAGTAGCCGGTGAGCATGCTCAGGTCGTGCAGGTGCAGGTCGCAGTTGCGGTGCGCGTTGCCGATCTCCTCGTCGTAGATCTCGCTGAGCCAGTAGTTTGCGGTGATAGCGCCGGAGTTTGAAAGGATGAGGCCGCCGACCGAGTAGGTAACGGTGGAGTTTTCCTTGACGCGCCAGTCGAGAACGTTTACATAGCTGTTTACGGTCTCTTTATAGTCAAGGTAGGTGTTTTTCATGTTGCGCAGCTTCTCGCGCTGCTTGCGGTAGAGTATGTACGCCTTCGCAACGCCCTCGTAGCCGCCGCGCGACAGGACTGCCTCGACGCTGTCCTGAATATCCTCAACGGCGACATAGCCGTCCTTTATCTTCGGCAGGAAGTCAGCCGATACCTTGAGTGCGATGAAGTCGATGATATCATCGGTATACTCGGTGTTTGTGGCCTCGAAAGCCTTTTTGATGGCGTTGGCGATCTTCGTGATGTCGAAATCGACAACCTTTCCGTCTCTTTTAATGATCTGATACATTTCTTCTATCCTCCATATTTTCTCTCAAACGCCTCTTAGCTCGACCGCAGGGACATAGTCCCGAACGGCATCGGCCAGTTCACGCATCTGTTCTTTATCGTACGCCGCAAGTCCGTCCGGCCTGATTAGGCTGCCGGAGTCCTTGAACTGCTGCAGGTAGTATTCCTTCGCGCCTTTTATCCACTTTGCCGCCTCTACGAGGCTTTCCCTCGTGTGTATGCCCTTGACTACCGTCGTGCGGAACTCGTAATCCGTGCTGCCGCCGAGAAGAAGCTCCTTCGAGCGCTCGACGGGACTGATATCAAACTCCTTCAGACCTATCGTTGCTGCGTAGTCCTCGGGTGCATTTTTGATGTCCATTGCCACACGGTCAACAAGCCCGTCTCTGATTATCTCAGACAAGAGCTCGGGGTTTGAGCCGTTGGTGTCGAGCTTTATCTTATAGCCCAGCGCCTTTACACGTTCAAGAAACTCCGGCATATCCGCATACAGCAGCGGCTCTCCGCCCGTTACGGCAACTCCGTCGAGCACTCCCCTGCGCCGGCTGAGAAAGTCGAACACCTCATCGTCGGTGAGGCAGTCGTCCTCTATCTGCTCAGGCAGAACGAGCATCGCATTGTGGCAGAACGGACAGCGGAAATTGCATCCGGCCGTGAATACCGTACATGCGACAACTCCCGGATAGTCAAGAAGCGTTAATTTTTGAATACCTGTGACCTTCATTGCGCACTTCCTTTGGTTTAACGTTCTAAACAATAGCACAGCATGTTTGTCCTGTCAATAGAAAAACACAAAATGTAGTTATTTTTACCGCTTTGTAACCCACGTCACCACTAAATGTTGTGGTCGGCATTTTTACAGAGAGTTATCGTTGGCTGACATTTTCAGGCTTTGAAACTTTTTCACCGCGGATAAAATGTTGATATTTCAAGGCTTCTCGCGGTTTTATGATATACGCGGTTTGTTGACCGGCGTGTGCCTGCAAGTTTTAATGCAGCACAATATTTTGTGTTTACGGTTTTATGTTAACACAAGCTGTGCATCTCATATTGTAGCACACGCTACTTTTTTAATAGCGCATTTAGGCTGTACCTATACGTTGATTGCGGTTGCCCGACCGGAGACACTGGAGGAAACTACGGCGTTTCGCCTCCCGCGAGTGCAAGGCAGATTTTGTGCAGCGCACCCCATTGGCTCCCCTGTGTAAGGGGA
>CAVDFD010000044.1:0-10911 GCA_963608145.1 Bacteroidaceae bacterium
GGGGGAGTGCTGCTTGGCTTCCGGCGGAAAACACCTCAAACAGCAAGCGAATAAAAGACGCGGCAGCGGCGCTCACCTGTCGGAGAAGGATAAACGCAGGCAGGCGCAGCGGCGCTCGCGCAGTGCGACCCGGCGCGGCAGACTCAGACGCGGTGCTCCGCAGATGATAGCCATGCTGCTGCTGTGCATCGTCATGATCTCACCGCTGAGAAGCTGCATAATAAGCGACTCGGACTATGTCGGCTATGCAGCCGCACGCGAAACGGCGCTCTCGGATGCCGGAATAACGCAGGAAAAGGCCAAGGAGTTGTCAACGGAGATGATAAAGCTTGGCGACACCGTGTGCTACAAGGTGCAGTTTACGGGCTCGGTGACGGAATACAGATATATAATCGACGCAACGAGCGGCCTTATCATCGGCCAGACCTTCTACCGCACCGAGGGATAAAATTCAACAAGTACAGAAACAGGGCATACGGACGGATATGCCCTGTTTTCACGCCTATGTCATAATTTAATGTATGTAATGGAGAAACGGAGACCGGATCAGGGGGCTGCTGTGCAACATAAAGCACAAAAAACATGCCGGTAAAGTGATATATTGTGGTTGCAATTTGTGAAAAAATGTGCTATACTGACTACGCTATTGTGTAGAGGCACGTCGGCCTATGACGTGAAACTGTTTTGTAAACGTTCGACACCGCAGTTTTACCGGCGGTGTCTACCGTATAAATTTTGCAAATCATATTTAAAGGAAGGAAGAACCATATGATGAACGAAAAGTACGCACCCCTATTCACTCCGTTCAAGATCGGCAATGTCGAGATAAAAAACCGCATTGTCCAGTGTTCCATGGGCGGCACCTCTCTGTTTGGCTGGCTTGAGCCCTGCCATTTCGACAAAGAGGCAGCATATTTCCTGCTCCAGAGAGCACAGAAGGGCGTTGGCCTTGTTCTCCCCGGCATGCAGTGTGTCCGTGATACAATGGGCCGCCGCTGGCTGTACCAGAACAAGAGAATGTTCAAGCAGCTCAAGGAGTACATGGTAGAGTACCACAAGACCGGCTCGAAGCTGTTCATCCAGCTCGCAGGCGGCTTTGGCCGTTCCATGGCAGTTACCCCCTGGATGGTCGTCCTGAACAAGAATCCCATCCTCAACAAGATCGCATCCCCCATCGTTGACGTCAGCTACAGCTGCGCTTCCGCATCTGCAACTCCCAACCGCTGGCAGGAGGATATGCTCTCCCGTCCTCTGACCGTCAAGGAAATCCACGAGATGGTCGAGGCATTCGGCAAGACCGCAAAGATGCTGCGCGACGCAGGCGTTGACGGCGTTGAGATCCACGCTGTCCACGAAGGTTACCTGCTTGACCAGTTCACCATGGAGAACTGGAACTGGCGTGAAGACGAGTACGGCGGCTCCTTCGAGAACCGTTTCCGCTTCCCCGTTGAGATCGTACAGTGCATCAAGAGATACGCCGGCGAAGACTTCCCCGTATCCCTGCGTTACTCCGTCAAGTCCTACACCAAGACTTGGGGCAAGGGCGCTGTTCCCGGCGAAGAGTTCGTAGAGTGGGGCCGTGATATGCCCGAGTCCGAGAAGGCCATCAAGTACCTCGGCGACGCAGGCTACGACTTCTTCAACTGCGATAACGGTACCTACGACGCATGGTACTGGGCACACCCGCCTCAGTACATGCCCGACAACTGCAACCTCGCAGATGTTGAGCACATAAAGAAGTTCACCGACAAGCCCGTAGCATGCGCAGGCCGTATGCTGCCCGAGACCGCAGCAGAGGAGATCGCTGCCGGTCGTCTGGACGCTGTCGCAATCGCACGTCAGAACCTCGTCGATCCCGATTGGATCATCAAGATCCAGGAAGGCCGCGAGGACGAGATCAAGCCCTGCATCCGCTGCCACAACGGCTGCTTCAACTTTGCTAAGTACAAGGGCACCGCAAACATTCAGGGTCTTGAGGACTCCCTGCACCTTGGCCGCTGCGCACTTACTCCTCCGACCATGCAGCACAACCGCTACAAGATCGTTCCGACCAAGAACCCCAAGAAGGTTGCTATCATCGGCGCCGGTATCGGCGGCGTAGAGGCAGGCCTGGTTCTGCTCCAGCGCGGCCACAAGCCCGTTGTATTCGAGAAGTCCGACCGCATCGGCGGCCTGTTCCTCACTGCTTCCGCAATGAGCTTCAAGGAGAACGACAAGGCTCTCATCACCTGGTATGAGAACGAAGTCAAGAAGGCCGGCCTCGACATCCGCTTCAACACCGAGATCAACGATCTGGGCATCCTCCGCGGCTACGACGAGATAATCGTTGCTACCGGCGCAGTTCCCAGAAAGATGCTGATCCCCGGCTTCGAGAAGTGCCTCACCTTCACTCAGCTCCTGCGTGAGAAGTACCCCGTAGGCGACAAGGTGGTCTTCTTCGGCGGCGGCCAGTCCGCTTGCGAAGCTGCATACGAGATGGTTCTTCAGGGCAAGCACCCTGTCATCGTCGAGTACGCAAAGGACCTCGTTCCTGCACAGAACGTCTGCCTGTCCAACGCTTCCTTCCTGCGTGATGTTCTCGAGTATCACAAGGTTCCCACCTACCTTGAGCATACCATCCGCGAGATCAAGGACAAGACCGTCGTTATCGCTTCCAAGGACGGAAAGAACGTATTTGAGGTCGAGTACGACAACATCGTAAACGGCATCGGCTTCGTTCCCGCACCTGTCGGCGGCAAGGGCAAGAACATCCACCGCGTCGGCGACTGTGTCACCATCGGCAACCTGCGTACCGCTATCTGGCGCGCATGGGACGTCTGCATGAAGATATAGTCTCCATCACGGCGAAAACCGCATAAAACAATTGATCCGGCACGGGGAAACCCGTGCCGGATCTTTTCGCATCAAACGAGAGCCCAACGCAGTGGCTCTCGTTTGAAAAGTCTGCGGCTCGCACGTTTGCAAACTGATATGTGATCCGGCACGGGCTTCCCCGTGCCGGATATTTATATACAACATTTTGATCACAGCGCGGCGCGCTGCTCGGGACTCATGCGGTATTTGGGCTTTACATGATAGGCGACCTCGGCGTACTGCCGCGCACGCTCGCGCAGCGAGAAGTTGCCGTTCTGACTGCACCAGACGTAAAGCTCGTGGATGATGAGATCGGTCGCTATGCGCGAGAGAAGCTCGGGCGGCTCCTCGGTCTCGATTATCCCGTTTTTCGCGCAGTTTTTCGCAAGCGTGGCAAACAGATCGTCCAGCGCGTGCACCGCGTCGCGTATGCCCTCGGGCGACTCAAACTGCATGATAAACAGCGTGCTCGTGAGCTTCGGCCCGAAGGCGAGTGCGATGTTTATAAAGCGCTCAAAGAGCTGCCAGATGCGCTCAAAATCATTCTCGGCATCGGCAAAGCGCCGGAAGCTCTCCTCGTCATTCTGCTGCGGCTTTGCGACCACATAGTCAAGTATGCTGCGCTTGCCCTTGAACACGGTGTAAAAAACCGTGCGCGAGATGTGGGCGGTCTGGCATATCTCGTTTACGCTGACGCTGCCGTAGCCCTCCCTTTTAAACAGCTCTATGGCGCATTTTGCAATGTCCTCCCTGAGCTTTGACGCAGAATCCTGCACCGGAACACCCCCTGAAAAAATGTACTTATTTTAAAAACATTTTAAGCATTTTGTTCGCAAATGTCAACTTGAATTTGAAACTGTTCTCAAATGTTTTACAGGTTTTTTGTGAGATTTGTCAAATTTGAGGTGCGATTATTGACTATTTTCAACAATAAAAGTAAGATAAATTCAAGCATCGCCATTAAATTCACAAGCGAATCCAAAATCTTATCAGGAGGCCTGAAACTCATGACAAAAGATCAGAAGATCGCCAAGCTCGGCAAGGAGATCACCGACCGCGCCACCGTCCTTCTCGGCAAGGACAAGATCACGCCGGAATCCCCCGAATACCTTGGCATCAATTCCGCACTCAAGTACACCGCATACAAGTATGACCAGAAGATGGCGGACGATATCCTCGATATCTGCCTGACCATGAAAAAGCGCGTTCCCCTGACCATCGAGCAGCTTGCAAAGAAGAACCCCCAGTTCGACAGAGCATACCTCGAGAAGGCAATGCAGGCCGTCAGCGAGAGCGGCCTCGTCGAGTACCACTGGGAAAACCTCGACGGCAAGAACCCCAACCATGAAAAGCGCTGGGTGCTGGACATGTTCGTCCCCGGCAGCGCAGAGATCATGATGATAAATCCCGAGCAGTCCGATATGTACCCCGAGACCGCAGACTTCTTCGAGCGCATGGCGTACCTGCCCCTGGCAGGCATCACCGAGCTCGTACCTCCCGGCGGCGCAGGCATCGGCATGCACGTTGTCCCCGTTGAGAAGGCCATCCCCGCAGAGAGCAAGAGCCTGCCCATCGAGCATCTGAGCCACTGGCTGAAGAAGTACGAGGGTCACATCGGCGTTTCCATGTGCTCCTGTCGTAAGCAGCAGCGCATCCGCGGCGAGGGCTCGGGCGACGTTGAGGCCGAATGGTGCATCGGTGTCGGCGACTTTGCCGACTACTGCCGCGAGACCAATCACGGCCGCGACATCACCTACGAAGAGGCCATGGAGATCCTCCAGAAGGCCGAGGACAAGGGCTATGTACATCAGATAACCAACATCGACGGCGAGAACAAGATCTTCGGTATCTGCAACTGCGCGGTCGGTGTCTGCAACGCACTGCGCACCTCCCAGCTGTTCAACACCCCGAACCTCTCGGCATCGGCATACACCGCCGAGTCCGACCCCGAAAAGTGCGTGGCCTGCGGCAAGTGTGTCGAGACCTGTCCTGCCGGCGCAGTCCGCCTCGGACAGAAGCTGTGCACTCAGGACGGCCCGATCGAGTATCCTCATCACGAGCTGCCCGACGACACCCAGTGGGGCGAGGATCACTGGAACAAGAACTACAGAAACGAGAACGGCTCCATCCAGACCTGGCCGACCGGCACCGCACCCTGCAAGGTCGCATGCCCGGCTCACATCGCCGTTCAGGGCTATATAAAGATGGCAGCCGATGGCCGCTATGCCGACGCTCTCAAGCTTATAAAGAAGGATAACCCCTTCCCCGCGGTCTGCGGCAGCATCTGCCGTAAGTACTGCGAGGACGCATGCACCCGCGGCACCGTTGACGAGCCTCTGGCCATCGACGAGATAAAGAAGTTCATCGCCGAGCAGGACATGAAGGCCGAGCACCGCTATGTGCCGCCCATGGTATCCTGCACCCACGCAAAGTTCGATCAGAAGATCGCAATCATCGGCGCAGGCCCTGCCGGTATGTCCTGCGCGTACTTCCTCGCGATCGAGGGCTACAGCCCCGTCGTATTCGAGAAGGAAGCAGCTCCCGGCGGCATGCTCGTAAACGGCATCCCCTCCTTCCGTATCGGCAAGGACATCGTAAAGAGCGAGATCGACGTTCTGCGCGAGATGGGGGTTGAGTTCCGCTGCGGCGTTGAGGTCGGCAAGGACATCACCATCCAGCAGCTGCGCGACGAGGGCTTCAAGGCCTTCTACGTTGCAGTCGGCCTCCAGAAGGCTGCAAAGCTGAACATCCCGGGCGAAGAGCTCAAGGGCGTTCAGGGCGGTCTCGACTTCCTGCGTGCCGTCAACAGCGGCAAGACCAAGAAGCTCAGCGGCGACGTGGTCGTCATCGGCGGCGGCAACGCAGCCATCGACGTAGCGCGTGCTGCACGCCGTCTGACCAAGGGCAGCGTCAACATGTACTGCCTTGAGAAGGACGAAGAGATGCCCACCGTTCCCGACGAGAAGAACGCAGGCATAGCCGACGGCGTTGTCATCAACAATTCCTGGGCCCCCAAGGCCGTTATAGGCGAGGACGGCAAGGTCACCGCCATCGAGCTCATGCGCTGCACCTCCGTGCGCAATGCCGAGGGCAAGTTCGCACCCGTATATGACGAGAGCGAGACCATCACCGTACCCTGCTCCAACGTCCTGGTCGCTATCGGCCAGCGCTCCGAGTACGGCTCCGTCCTTGCCGGAACCATGGCAGAGACTCCCGACGGCAGCCTCATCGACCACGATGCAGTCACCTTCCAGACCGAGGAGAAGGACATCTTCGTCGGCGGCGACTGCGCGACCGGCCCGAAGTACACCATCGACGCGATCGCAACCGGCCGCGAGGGCGCGGTTTCCATCCACCGCTTCGTAAACGTCGGCCAGACCCTGACGATCCACCGCAACCTGCGCGAGTTCAAGGAGCTTGACAAGCAGAACATCGCTCTGCCCGCAGAGAAGTTCAAGAAGCCCGCACGCTCCGAGGTCGCAATCGACTCCAAGAAGGTTCTCACCATGGAGGACGACCGCGTGACCTTTACCGAGGAGCAGATCAAGTCCGAGGCCTCCCGCTGCCTGAGCTGTGGCCGCAGCGTCGTAGACCCGAACAAGTGCATCGGCTGCGGCATCTGCACCACCAAGTGCGAGTTCGACGCTATCCACCTCAAGCGCAACCGTCCGCAGAACAGCAAGATGATCCCCGCCGAGGACAAGTTCAAGGCAATAGGACCCTATGCTGCAAAGCGTCAGGTAAAGATAATCAAGAAGCAGCTTTCCGGCAAATAATAAGTCCCGGAGCAAAGTCAAAGGTGCGGGGCACTCCCCGCACCTTTTTCGGAAAGGACATAATATGCACGAGCTCAGTATTGTGACCTATGTGATCGAACAGGTCGATAAAATTGCAAAGGAAAATTCCCTTACGGATATCCAGTCGGTGACGCTGGAGTTCGGCGAGGTATCGGGCATCGTGCCGGAGTATCTTGCCGACTGCTGGAAGTGGTACGCAAAAAAGACCCCGCTGATAGAGCACACGGAGTTCAAATACGAGATCATTCCGGCTATCACATGGTGCGACGACTGCAAGAGCACCTACTCCACGCTTCAGTACGGCAAGACCTGCCCCCACTGCGGCAGCGGAAAAACGTGGCTTCAGCAGGGTCAGGAAATGAATATAAAGGAAATAGTCGCCTGCTGAGCAGGCGCAGCGGAGACAGCTATGGGACAGTACAAGGTCTATGAGATAAAGCAGAATATTTTTAAGGCAAACGACGACGCGGCTGACGTTCTGCGCGCCGAGATGAAGAAAAGCAAGTGCTTCATGCTCAACCTCATGTCGTCGCCCGGCAGCGGCAAGACGACCACCCTCACGCGCACGATAGAGCGCCTGAGCGGGGAAATGAACATAGGCATCATGGAGGCCGATATCGACTCCGACGTCGATGCCGAGCGCATATCAAACACTGCTGTTAAAAAGGTCATCCAGCTCCACACCGGCGGAATGTGCCACCTTGACGCGGACATGAGCCGTCAGGGTCTTGAGGAGATGGGCACGGAGGATCTTGACCTCGTCGTGCTTGAAAACGTCGGAAACCTCGTGTGTCCGGCAGAGTTCGACACGGGCGCGGCGAAAAACGCAATGATCCTCTCCGTTCCGGAGGGACATGACAAGCCCCTCAAGTACCCCCTCATTTTCCAGGTCTGCGACGCACTGATCATAAACAAGATCGACGTGCTGCCGTACTTCGATTTTGACATGGAAAAGGTCACGCAGTTTGCAAAAATGCGCAACCCCGACATAAAAATATTCCCCATCAGCGCCAAGACCGGCGAGGGCGTGGACGCATGGTGCGACTGGCTGCGAGCTCAGGCCGCCGAGTGGAACGCTTAACATTTTAAAAGAGTCAACACTGTTGGCTCTTTTGGCATAATTATAAAGACATAAATCGGCACGGTGTATATTGTATTTCACAGCAAAAGCGTTAAAATAATAACAGTCCATACTACGGATGTTGTTATAATTAAAGATGAAGGTAAATGAACGGAGTAAAGGTATGAAAGATTTAAAGCATCTGCTGTATTTTGAGAACCTCCTTCAGGAGGCTCAGAATGAGCTCGTTCTGCAGGCACAGAGCGAGGGGAAGATCTGCGTAGCCTATGTCTGCGAGAACACCCCCGAGCCGCTGTTGAACCTGCCCGGCACATTCTCGGCAAGACTGCGCGCACCGCGCACGGGCTCGATGGAAATGGCGACATATTACATGACGAGCTTCCTGTGCGAGTACAGCCGCGCTCTGCTTGAACGCGCCATCGAGGGCGGCTACAACTTCGCCGACTGCATCATCACGCCAGACGGCTGCACGATGATGAACAGAGCCGTTGAGAACATGGAGCTTCTCAAGGCTATCGGCAAGGACAAGGAAAAATTCTTCTACGAGTACATGGAGATCCCCATGAAGGCCGACGACAACGGCCTTGCGCTCTACACGCTCCAGTGCAAAAACCACATACTCACACCCCTGCATGAAAATTACGGCATCGACATTTCCGACGAGGCGATCCGCAAGGCTGTGGCCGAGCACAACCGCGTGTGCGAGCTCATCCGCGCCATCGGCGAGTTCAGAAAGGGCGACAAGCCCCGCATCACTGGCTATGAGTTCCACGTCATTACGCTGGCTACATATGTTGCGCCCAAGTATCTTATCATCGACAAGCTCGAGGAGACGCTTGAAGAGCTCAAAACACGCGAGCCCGAGGATAAGGAATACCGAGCAAGACTGCTCGTCGTGGGCTCCGAGGTCGATGATATCGACTTTATAAAGCTCATTGAAAGCACCGGCGCGTATGTCTGCGCCGACCGCTTCTGCTACGGTTCGCTGCCCGGCAGAAACCCCATCGAACTCAGCGACGACGAGGACGCACTCACGCAGATCTGCCGCCAGTACATGTACCGCGGCCAGTGCCCGAGATATATGAACACCGCGAAGATGAACGGACGGCGCGAGTACGTCAATGAGCTTGCCAAGGAGTACGATGCCGACGGCATCATATACGAGCAGATAAAGTTCTGCGACCCGTGGGCTTACGAGCGCATGATGGGCTCGCATATCCTGCACGACGACTACGGCTACCCCGTGCTCTCGGTTGACCGCCCGTACAACATCTCGTCCTCCGGCCAGATGCGCACCCGCGTTCAGGCCTTCGTCGAGAGCGTTGAGATCAAGAAGATTCAGGGAGGGGAAAAGAAATGAGCAACAAGAGAATAGGCTGCAAGGATTTCGGCAAGGTCTATCTTGAGGGCAAGCGCTACAGAAGCCGCCGCGAATGGCGCGGCGTTGTCGATACGCTTTACGATTACTCAAGATGGCTCTATAACTGGGTCAATATGTTCAGGATCGTCCTTGCAAAGCCCCGCAATATAAAGGCAATGTTCCGCTACCGCTGGATGTCCAGCTATCTGGCCGTTCCCATGATGATCGACCGCCACACTCAGGGTCTGCGCGGCGAGCATCTGCGCATCTGCCACGCAGAGCAGGACGTTATCGTCGAGGACGTTGCAAAGCTGCTTGATAAGCTCTTCCGCGGTGACCGTCGCATCGGCAACGACACGGAGTTTTCAAATAAGGTCGTGCTCATCGACGAAAACGAGATGCAGTCTGTCATGATGGGCTTCCCGACCGTCGTTCCCCTCAGCCGTGAGATAGCTTCGACCTACATCCCCGTGCTGCTCGACCAGCGTGCGGCGATACACTATATTGACGTTGCCCAGCAGTACGGTCTGGCCGGCGACGTGTGCCCGATGCCCGAGGCAGAGGCCGGCGTTTCCATCGATGACGATGCGCCCATCCTCGGCTGCTGCGCGGTGCAGTGCAACACCACCTGCGACGGCTCGCTGCTCAGCAACGGCGTTATCTCGAAGCGCATGGAGCTTGAGGACGGCATCCCCGTGTTCCAGCTGGCAGCTCCGCTGCGTCATATGAACGAGGACGTTCAGGAGTACGCGGCGCAGGAGGTGCGCAACGCGATAGCCTTCATAGAGGAGCACACCGGCGAAAAGTGGGACTGGAAGTACTACTTTGAGTGCGCAAAGCGCGTAAACTACGCCACAAAGTGCCGCCTCGAGTGGCTCGAGATGAGCAAGTCGCCCTATCCGCAGGTGTTCGGCTCGAACCTCGCGCTTTACACCGAGACCAACTACATGGCCATCAGCGGCAGGCTTCCCATATTTGAAAAGACCGACCGCAAGATCATGAAGCTTGCAGAGAAGGCATACAAGAAAAAGGCCATGGCCGCCAACGAGTACCGCCACAGAGCCATCGTATGGGGCGTGCAGTCGCACTATTACATGGATATGCTCGTTTGGATGCTCAACTGCTGGGGCATCGTGCCTCTGACCGATATGCTGTCGATGGACAACACCAAGATGATCGCCGAGGAGGACACTCCCGAGAACCGCGAGCAGGCAATGTACGACATAGCCATGCTCACCGAAAAGATGATCATGCGCAACCGCACCCACGGCGGCTATAAGGTCCTGCTCGACGACCTCTGGGAGTTTGTCGAGGAGTTCAACGCCGACATGGTCATACTCTGGGAGCACATGAGCTGCAAGGCGCTCGACGGTATGCACGGCATGTTCGAGGAGCGCGCACGCGAGCTCGGCATCCACCTCGTCTGGGTCTCCCACGATCTGTTTGACCCGCGTGTGGTCTCCCGTCAGGGCGTACGCGACCAGATAAACACCTACATGCGCACAGTCATGGGCGAGGAACCTGTTGACCCGACGCTTGAAGTCCTCCCCGACGAGGAATCGTGGTAATCGAAAGGAGATAAGGAAAATGTCCAAGCTTTGCAACGCCGCGAAAAAGCTGTCGCTTGCCGGCACCGCGTTTTTCGCCGTGACCTTCGCGGTATATTACTTCAATCTTGACATGAAGCTGACCGCCGCCATGGAGCCCGTGCTCAACTACTTCTACGACAGAGTAGACCGCGACCAGCACCTGTGATATAAAATTCAAAGACCGCCCGTCATACGACGAGCGGTCTTTTCAATATACATTCAGCACAGAGC
>CAVDFD010000045.1:0-10874 GCA_963608145.1 Bacteroidaceae bacterium
CACTGTCGTCGCCGTGGCCGGAGATAGACGCATCGCTGGTGCCCGACGTGAGCGGAATAATTACACATAGGCCAATATAAAGATCCGGCAGGAGTTTTTCCTGCCGGATCGATCATTTATAAGCTCAGTATTCTTCCATCATTTCACGGGAATCCATGTCGCCGTGCTCTGCGGCTATGCGGTACCAGCGCATGGCCTCGTCGCGGTTCTGCTTCACGCCCGAGCCGAGGGCGTAGCAGTCGCCGGTCATTCGCATGCAGTCAACATCGCCGAGCTCTGCGGCTTTTTTGAACAGCTCAAAGGCCTTCTTCGGGTTTTCCTTCACGCCGAAGCCGTTATAATAGCAGCCGCCGGCAAGACGCATTGCGTCCACATTGCCGTTTTCAGCCGACAGCTTCATCCAGCGGAAGGCCTCGGCGGGGTCTGCCATAGTTCCGTCGCCGTTTGCATAGCACACCGCAAGATCGTGCTGAGCCTCGGGGTGCCCCATCTCGGCTGCGTTTTTGAACCACTCGAAGGCCGCCTGCGGATTCGGGAAGGTACCCTCGCCGCGGTCGTGGTTGAGCGCGGTTTTGTACATGGCATCGACCACTCCGGCCTCGGCTGCACGCTTGAAGCGGGCAAACGCCTCCGCAGGGTCTTTTTTTGTGCCGAAGCCCTGCTCGGAGCACAGGGCGCAGATATACATCGCCTCGATATCACCGGCGTTCGCCGCCATGAGTGCCCATTTGTAGCACTCCTTTTCATTCTTGGACGTACCCACGCCCTTCTGATAGCACACGGCAAGGTTCAGCATGGCCTTGACGTGGCCGAGCTCGGCTGAGCGCTTTAAAAAGTCAAAGGACTTTTTTTCGTCAAGCTTTGCAAAGCTCACGCCGCAGCGGAACAGCAGCTCCGGCAGCGTCTCGGCCTCGATGCAGCCGAGGGCTATCGCCTCGTCGTAATACGCGGCGGCGGCGGGGTCGTCCTCCTTATCGTAGGCAGCCGCACCCTTTCTGCGCAGCTCGGCGCTTTTTTCGGCATCCGAAAGGGACGAGCCCATTATTTTTTCAATGTCCGCAAAGACATCCTCAAGCTTCATTTTCTTATATTCCGCCATGGCGCACCTCAATCGTCGCTGTCGTTTGCCGCGACAGTGTATTCGGCAGCCTTTATCGTGCCGTCTGTACCGGCCTGTATCCTGAACAGGGTCGAGCCGACGACGAACTTGTAGGTGTCGCCGGTCTGCGTGTATTCAATGCCGTCCATAAGTGTGAGCGCCTCGTCGAGCTTCATGCCGATCTTCACGCCCTGCGGGTTTGAAACGGTGTCGTCGGCAAGGGTGATGCCGGTTATGCGCTCTGTGCCGTCAACGTCGTTTACGAGCAGCTCAAAGCCGTCGTAGTAATAGAACTTGTCCTTGCCCTGATACGCGCAGCTGTTCGATTCAAAGGTGCTGACAGGCTCGCCGAGAGCGGCAAGCACGGTGTCGGCGGGATCGAGTATGCCGAACTTCACCTCGCCCGAGGCATAGTACAGCTCGCCGTAATCGGCCTTGTATTCGCTTTCTGCTTCGCTGCCGCCGTCATTCGTATCTCCGCAGGCGCACAGTGCGAAAACGCAGGCAGCGGCAAGGATCGCAGCAATTATTTTCTTCATTTTTTGTCCTCCAATGTCCAGCTTTTAAGATATCCGTATTCCTCGAGCTCGGCCTTCTGCGCGGCCAGAAGCTCATAGTATGCCTCGCTCTTATCTGCCCAGTCTGCGGCAAGCGTCTCGTCGCTCCGTCTGTCGGGCACGCCGTAATTTTCCGCGAGGAGTTCCGCAAAATAGTGCGAGAGCTTTTCCGCTCCGTAGATATTCAGGTGCAGTCCGGCATCGTAGGTGTCCGTCTGCATGTCTATGCCGATCTCGTCGGATACGTTCAGGAGATTGATATAGTCAAGGCCGTGCTCGGCGGCGTATGCACTTATCTGCTCATCCCACTCGTCGTACCAGTGAGGCCACAGGCTCGGCGATTTTATGAGCACGAGCTTTGCTCCGTTAGCATCGCACAGCTTCTGCATTTTGTCAAGGTATTCCCAGCAGGTCTCGCCTATCGTGTAGTCGTCGAGCACCGGCGCTGTGGGCAGCTTCGTCATGGGCTCAACATCGGCGCGCATGAGATAGCCCGCTACCGTCACGCTGTCGCGGTGAAAGGCGTACTCAATATCCTCCGCTGTCAGCTCCGACCAGCGCGAATGATAGCGCAGGAACGGGATAAGGTAGCTTATAAGCTCCTCGTCCTCGGTCGCGGAGGCTCTTATCGCGTCTATCTTGTGCTTTGATAACGGCATGCCGTCAAGCGTCATGCGGTTGTATGCCTCGCTCTGCGGAGCGTCGTATTTCATCGACTGCACGTTGTACACGACGACCTTCGGGCTTTCGCGCTCAAAGACCTCCTCAAGCAGATAATACGACTGCCAGATCAGCTGCTGCGCCGAGCCTCGGATGTAGCTCGTTATGCCCTTTTCCTCCCACATCGTGACGGGCGAGAAGTTTTCGTAGACCTCGCAGTCGCCGACGAAAATCACATCGTGCGGGTTTTCCTCGTCGTAATACTCCCGCGTCATCGCGCCCTCTAAAACGCCCGACATATATT
This sequence comes from Bacteroidaceae bacterium, assembly GCA_963608145.1. Classification (GTDB taxonomy): domain Bacteria; phylum Bacillota; class Clostridia; order Oscillospirales; family Oscillospiraceae; genus F23-B02. The sequence continues at coordinate 2,621 of CAVDFD010000045.1, forward strand.
TCGGCTCGAATATCCTGCCCAGCAGCCACAGCGCCGCGCACAGCAGCAGGAAAAACAGCACAAGGCATTTGATATGCAGTTTTTTATTGCTTTTTCCGCTCATTTACGACCTCAGAATTGATTGTAGATAAACTGCGACGCATCATAGCCCACGCCGTATGCTCCGAAGGTGAGCACCGCGAGGGCAAGGACAAAGAACAGCGCATAGCTCAAAACGGGCTTTTCCCAGAGAAGCTCACGCACGCTGCCGTGCTTTTCCTGAACGCAGGAGACGGTGAACATGACTATAACGCCCGCAAACGCAACGGCGTAGTCCGCTCCGCTCAGGCCGAGCTGCAAAAGCGTCCCCGAAAAGGCCTCGCGCCAGTTGAGCTCCGTGAACACCGTGCCCAGAGCGCGAAACGATACTCCCACATCGCGGTAGCAGTCGAGAACGCGCAGCGAGCACATGAGAAAAAAGGTCCTGAGCGTTTCAAACACCCTGTAGCCGAAGCCGGACACGAGCTTTTCGTGCTTTGCCCTAAAGCGCTGCGACAGGGGCTTGAACTCCTCGGCCAGCAGGATAAAGAATGCGTTTAAAAGTCCCCACACGACAAAGTTCCATGCAGCGCCGTGCCACAGACCCGTGAGGAACCAGGTGACGATAGTCGAGACATAGACCGGCAGCTTCCTTCCGAAGCCTCCGGATATTTTTTTGCGCGCCGACTTTGAAAGCTTCAGAAGCCACGGCGCGACGGACAGCGGGTAGAAGATATAGTCCTTGAACCATGTGCCCATCGAGATATGCCAGCGCCGCCAGTACTCGGCGATATTGCGCGAAAAATACGGGCGGATGAAGTTCTCCTGAACCTTTATGCCCAGCACCTGCGCAACGCCTATGGTTATGTCTATGCCGCCGGTGAAGTCGGCATAGAGCTCTGCTGCGTACAGCACCGCGCCGATGAACACATACGCGCCCGTGTACGCCTCGGGATCGCCGCACAGCGCCGTCACCGCGACAAGCAGTCTGTCGGCAATGACGAGCTTTTTGAAATAGCCCCAGAGTATGCGCTGAAGGCCGAAGGATATCTGCCTGAAGTCGGCCTTGTGCTCGGCGTAAAGCGTCGTTTTCAGGTCGTTAAAGCGCGAGATGGGACCCTGAATGAGCAGCGGGAAAAAGGACGTGAACAGCGCGGTGCGCAGCAGGCTTTTTTCCGGCTCGGTCTTCTCCCAGTACACGTCGATGACATAGCTGACGGTCTGGAAGGTGTAAAACGATATGCCAAGCGGAAGCACCCAATCGACCGAAGCAAGCTCTGCGGAGAACAGGGCGTTTACGTTATTTACAAGAAAGTTTGTGTACTTGAGCGCCGCGAGTATGCCGAGGTCTGCCGCGAGCGCGAGCACGAATATAAGCTTACGGTGCTTTTCGCACTGCTTTTTATACTCCCTGCGTTCTGCCCTTTCGAGCGCTCTGCCCTGCTCGGAGGCAAGGTACGCCCTCTGTTTTTCGAACGACGCTCCCATGAGGTTTGCCGCCGCCCATGAAACGAGCACCGTCGCCGCCATGAAGCAGAGTCCCTGCCAGCCTGCGCAGGCATAGAACACAATATCCGCGGCAAGAAGCAGCATCCACTGAAAGCGCTTGGGTATTATATAATACAGCACAAAAAGCGCCGCAAGAAAGGCTATGAAGCCATAGGATGTAAACAGCACGGCTTACTCGTCAAGCAGGCGGTTTACCATGTTGAGCATGGCTTCGGCGGAGTTGAAATTCTCCGGCACGATATCGCGTGCGGGAATGGTGATGTCAAAAGCGTCCGAGAGCTCCGCGATAACGGTCACGATATCGAGGCTTTCGAGTATGCCGTCGTCTATGAGCGTCGTGCAGTTTTCAAAGTCAACATCAAGGCCGAGGCCGTTGAGTATTTCAAGAATTTCGTCCATGGTCACATCTCCGTTTGTAATAATGAATTTCTGTCTATCTTGCCGTTTTCCAAGAGCGGCAGAGCGTCCAGCCGTTTTATCCTTGACGGCTGCATATAGCGCGGGAGCATGCCTCTGAGATATCTGCCAAGCGGCTTTTCGTCTGCCGTGCCCATATAGAACATGAATATTTTGCCCTTTTCCTTATTGAACAGGCAGCAGGAGCGCACAACGCCCTCGCAGCCGTCGGCGCAGGCCTCTATCTCGCCGAGCTCGACGCGGTGTCCCATGTTCTTTATCTGATGATCCTTGCGCGAGACGAACACCAGCTCCCCGCGCTCGTTGAGCCTGCCGAGGTCGCCCGTGCGGTACATGAGCTCGGGATAGTGCGGGTTAAGGGGGTTCTGCGTGAAGGCTGCCGCAGTGCGCTCGGGATCGTCAAAATATCCGTGCGTGAGCGCCGTGCCGCGTATGCATATCTCGCCCGTTTCGCCGGGCAAAGCCTGCGTATCGTCGCTGCGCAGGAGCATAAAGCCCGTGTTGTCAAAGGGTCTGCCGACCGGGATGGGCTCTGAGTCCTTAAATTCGCGGTCAACGACGAAGTAAAACGACATGCCCGTAGCCTCCGTCGGACCGTAGAGGTTAATAAACTTTGCATCGGGGCAGGCCTCCTGCCAGAGCCGCAGCTGCTTTACTGGAAAGACCTCGCTGCCGAAGCAGACCGTTTTCATATACTGCGGCTTTACGTCCTCAAACGCGCCGAGGCCGGATATTATGGTCAGCGCCGAGGCGACCCAGCAGATGGTGTTGACCCTGTGCCGGTTTAAAAACTCCACTGCCTTGAGCGGCATAAGAAACAGGCTCTGCTGCATGAGATAGGCCGTCGAGCCGCATTTTATGACCGACAGCAGCTCCTTCATGCAGGCATCGACATACAGCGGCACCTGCATGGCAAAAACGCTGTTCTCATCAGCGCCTATAACGGGGCACAGGGCGTTTGCATAGTCTATAAGCGCCCTGTGACTGCCGGTCACGCCCTTGGGAACGCCCGTGCTGCCTGAGGTAAAGACGATGTACGCGGGGTCTGTGTCGATGCTCTGTTCGCGCACGTTTTTCAGCGCGGCGGCGTTCTCTCCGGCAGTGAAAAGCTCCTGTGCATCTATGACGCTGCCCTCGGGTGCGAGGCGTTCGGCAAGCTCGCATGAGCTTTCATCGCATATGACCGCTCTCGGATTCAGGCGCTGCAATATCATTTGCAGCCTGAACAGCGGCATGGACGCATCCAGCGGAACGTAATAGCAGCCGGCGTAGAGCACCGCGAAAAACGCGGCGACGGTTTTCGGCGCTTTCTTCATAAACACCGCAACAGGCTCGCTTTTAAGTCCCCGTTTTATGAGCGCCGAGCCTCCGGCGCGGGAAAGATGCAGGAGCTCGGAAAAGCTCAGGCTCTCCTCCCCGTCGGAGAAGGCTGTCTTATCGCCATACAGCGGCGCTGTTTGTTCCAGAAATTCAAGTACGTTTTTCATTTTCAGTTCATCGAATACGGCACGGTCTCGACCGCCGGATACAGCGTAGTATCAAAGCGCCAGTACTGCTGGCTGTACTGCACGAGCTCTGCGGTCGTTTTCATGAAGCAGTACAGATGCTCGGGGCCTACGTTGCAGGAGTCGAAGTGATACCAGCCCGTGCCGAGGTTCACAAGGCACCAGAAGTGCTGTGTCTTGCCGTTAAGGCGCTCGACGCTGAGCACCTGGCAGTCTATCCTCTGCAAAAGCGCATAGCTTGACGAATAGAAGGTAAAGCAGTCGCCCACGCCCTCTGTCAGGCCGCGGTAGGCCTCGCTCTTCCAGTCGGTCTTATCGGAGGTGCCGGTGTAGAGGATATTGCTGTAGCAGTAGTCATATATCGCGGCGGCCTGCTCGGGCACGGTCATATCGTCGGTGAGGATCTCGCCGAGGATCTTATCGACGACCTCGTCGAGCTGCTCGTCGCTGATCTTCTTTTCGATAAAGGTGAACTTCACCGTTACAGACGAGCTGTTGCCCTCGTGGTCGGCGGCGGTGTATGTAACGTCGTAAACTCCTGCGGTCTTTGCATCGACCTTGGACTTATCGACCGTGAGCTCGGGCTCGGGGTCTGCGTTATCCTCGGCAAATACCTCCTTGAAGTAGGACACGGCCTCGCCGACGTAGCAGTATCTGTCGCGTGCTGCGTAAATTACGGGTGCTGTCTTATCCGGCGATATGACCGCCTTCGCGTCCACGGTCGTTTCGTTTCCGAAGCGGTCGGTGAGAACTATCTGCACCGGCTGCTCGCCCTCGGCGCTCCAGTCCGGCTCGTTTACGAATCTCGCCCTTACCCTTGACATATCGGAGAGGTTTGTCACGAACTTTATCGGCTCGCAGTAATAGCCGGTGCTGCACTGACAATCAATGCCCTCGGCAGCGGGAGCCGTCGTGTCCTTTATAACAACGCCGACAGTGAGCTTTTCTCCGTTCTTTGAAAACACAACGGAGTGTGCGCCGAGAGACGTGCGCTCAAAGGCATCGCTCTCCATCTTGTAGCCGGAGTAGTCCGAGTCCAGCGCGGCGAGAATATCGCTTTCCGTCACGGTGCTCATCGACGCTTCAAGCTCTGCTATCACGTCGCAGACTATGATCTTGCCTCTTGTGTCCATGCTGTTTCCGACAGCATCCGTCGCCTTTATGCCGCAGGATACAGTCCCGACCTTTGAGATGACGGGCTCGGAGGTAAATTCGTAGCTGACCTCGCTTGCATCTCCGTCGCTGAGGACGAGATCCTTCGCCTCGATCTTGCCTCCGGCAACGACTGCCGTGGGTATAATATCGGGCTCGGGCGCGGTGGTATCTACTATGCGCAGGGTCGAGGTATAGGTCTTGCCGTCAAACTCGATCTTTATCTCATAATCGCCGAGCTTGTCCCATGTGATATCGTCAAGCTCGGTAACGAACTTCGCATCGTCGCGCTCAACGACCATGAAGTCATTGAGCTGCGGGCGCGGATCGCCCGCCTCGTGCTCAAGCACCTCGACAAGGCCGAGCACCTTGACGGTGAGCTTTGCCGTGCGGCTGTTGCCGCAGGCATCCTCAAGCTTTATGCTGCAATCATAGGTTCCCGCCTCGCCGTAGCTCGGCTCATTTACCCACGTTGCCGTAAACTCGGACGCATCCTTCACATCGCCCAGCGCGTCAAGCGCCGTGAGCGATTTTTCGTCAACCGTTATCTGCGTCTCCGTTGTACTGCTCGTCGGAGCCTTCGTATCGCGCACTATCAGAAGCTCGGGGCGCACCTTGCCGCCGCTCTGGACCTTGAGTATGTAGGTGCCCTCCTTTGAGGTGCTTATGTCTGCATCGCCGACATAGCTTGCCTCTGCGCCGTTTTTCATAAAGGCTGATGCCTCCGGCGTTCCGCTGCCGAGCTCCGAGCGGAGATACAGATGCCGTCCGCCGTAGACGACAAACACGAATACCGCAGCCAGCGCCGCGAGCGCAAGGATAATGCCAAGAGCTATTTTCAGTCCTTTTTTGCCGCCGCTTTTCCTTTTTCCGCCGCGGGATGGCTTGGAATGCTTGCCGCTGCGTCCTTTTTTCTCCGTCTGAGCCGTTTTTTCGGCCTGTATTTCATCTAAAACAGTAGTTTCATCCATATATCAATGCCTCCGGAAGATACATTTCGACAAATATATATAGTAACACACATTTCTCTCCCGCTCAATGACTTTTTTCTTGTTGAATTGCCAATTATATAATGATATATTATCTGATAACAGTTTTTCTCGTGAAGGAGACAGATATGAAAAGAATAATCGCACTTTTACTGTGCCTTGCTATGGCATTTTCGCTGTGCGCATGCAAGGGCGGCGAGCCTGAGCCGAGCGTACAGCCTACGGCAGAGCCGACACCCGAGAGCAGCTACGCGCCCGTGAGCTTTCAGAATCACGGCAGACGCAGCACCGTCACCTCGCTTCCTCAGAAGGTCGTGACAGCCGGTCCAAACTGCACGGAGGTTTTCTGTGCGCTCGGGCTTGAGGACAAGGTCATCGGCAAATGCATGGAAAACCATTCGCTCGGCGCTCTGCCTGAGTATGCGGATGCTGTAGCGAGCATCCCGACGCTCAGCGTCGGCTACCCGACCGCCGAGCAGATAATCGACAGCGGCTGCGACTTTCTGTACGCAAGCTCGTGGATATTTGACGATGAGCTGACGGTGTCTCAGCTTGAAAGCGCCGGTATATGCGTGTACGTCAGCGAGGCCGAGACCATCGAGGCTCTGTGGCAGGAGCTGCGCGATATCGGCAGGGTATTTCTTGCCGATAACACCGAGGAGCTCATCAGCGAGCAGAGCATGAGCCTTGAAGCGCTCAGCGATAAGCTCAGCGGCATAAGCGAAAGCAAAAGCGTATTCGTGCTCGACAGCTTCATCGGCGATAAGCTCTACACCGCCGGAAGCTCCAACATTGAGTCGGCATACATCACAGCTGCCGGAGGCGTGAACTCGTTCAGCGAGCTGACGAAGGAATGGGATGCTGTTGAGCCCTCCGCGCTCGTCGTTGCAGACCCGTGGTGCATCATCATCCACGACTACACGGGCTCGAGCTACGATGACAAGGTCGCCGCTCTGAAGGCCGACGCGCAGCTTTCGCAGCTCGACTGCGTTAAAAACGAACGCTTTATACGTCTGTCGCTGGAGGACGCGCTGCCCGGTATGCGCTGCGTTCCGACCGTCGAGGCCATAGCGCAGATGCTGTACCCTGATTTGTTTTAACCGCCTCACATATCCGCTCTGTTTGCTGCCGTTGAGAGAACAAAGTGGTTTTTGCGAAAGTCCAGCAGACCCTCGGCACGCATCTTGCCGAGCTCAAGCGACAGGCCGCTGCGCTCAACGGCGAGATAGTCGGCAAGCTGCTGCCTTGAAAACGGAATGTCGAACTCATATTTTCCGAGGCGCTGCGCCTCGGCGGAGAAATAGGACATGAGCTTGGCTCTCGTGCTGCGCTGACCCATGTGCGTCAGCTTTTCGCCGAAGCGCAGGTTCTTCTCGGCAAGCTCGCCTAAAAGATTGCGGATTATCCGGCTGTGGTGCGTGCAGGCCGACGAGCAGACGTTCAGCACGCGCTTTACGTTCAGAAACATCACCGTGACGGGCGTTTCCGCCGTAACGCTCACATTGAGCACCGAGCCCGGCGCACAGGCAAAGGCAGCTGCAAAGGTCTGCCCCGCGCCCGCCCTTGAAACGATGTTGCGGTTGCCCCAGATATCCTCCTGTATGATGAGCACACTGCCCGACAGCACAAAGCCTATGGCCTCCGCCGTATCTCCGGCGCGCAGCAGGAAAGCATCCTTCGGGAAGCTTTCTTTTTTTGCGCCCAGACAGCCGAGCATCGCATCCAGCTCCTCCTCCGAAATTCCCGAAAAAAGCTGAGAAGCTCGGATAACGGGTAAAAATTCTTTCATAAAGATCCTCTTTCGTTGAAATTTCAACAGACTTGTTGAGTTTATTATATTATATTGGAGGCAAGAAATCAAGGAGGTGCTGTTGTGAAGAGACGCATTATTGAGATAGACCAGGAAAAGTGCAACGGCTGCGGAGCCTGTGCCGCCGCCTGCCATGAGGGTGCTATAGCTATGGTTGACGGCAAGGCGCAGCTCATGCGCGACGACTACTGCGACGGACTGGGCGATTGCCTGCCCGGCTGCCCGACGGGAGCTATCACCTTTGTCGAGCGCGAGGCCGCCGCCTATGACGAGGCCGCCGTTCTGGAAAACAAGCGCAAAAAGATGCAGGAAAAGATGAAAAAAGAGGGCATGAAGCTGCCCTGCGGCTGCCCCGGCACGCAGTCAAAGCGTATAGAGCACGCCGAGTGCAGCGAGCAGGCTCCCCGCACGGAGGCGGTCAGCCGCCTGTCGCAGTGGCCGGTGCAGATAAAGCTCGTGCCGGTCTCCGCTCCGTATTTTGACGGTGCAAAGCTGCTCATAGCCGCCGACTGCACGGCCTACGCCTTTGCCGCGTTCCATGAGCGCTTTATAAAGGGACACATCACACTCGTCGGCTGCCCCAAGCTCGACAGCGTGGATTATTCCGAAAAGCTCACCGAGATCATCCGCAATAACGACATAAAGAGCGTCACCGTCGTGCGCATGGAGGTCCCCTGCTGCGGCGGACTGGAGCACGCGGCAAAAACCGCGCTCCAGAACAGCGGTAAGTTCATTCCGTGGCAGGTCGTAACGATCTCCACCGACGGCAGGATATTAGACTGACAAATCAGGCTGAAAAAGAAAGTGAGGGTACGATATGGAAAACAAAATGTTCTGCTTCCAGTGCGAGCAGA
>CAVDFD010000046.1:0-10801 GCA_963608145.1 Bacteroidaceae bacterium
CGAAAGAACCACTGTTTTCGCATCCTGAAAACTGTGGTTCTTTGACAGGCTGAGCAAAGCAGCGAGGTAATAAACCTCGCTGCTTTGCGATTATCCTCAAACCGAGAAAACATTAATTCTCCTTATCAACAGGCCGTACAAGGTACCGTGCGACGCTGGTCTTTATTCTTTCAAGCTCTTCTCGAGAAATAGAAGGCTTGTCCTGCATGGATTTTTCGTCTGTGATTTTCACACGATAAACATAATTCTGAGCTGTTGCCGACATAGTAGCATCTCCTTGTATTATGGGATATCTCTAAGAAAGATTAAACCAAAGCAGGGTCTTTGAGCCTGTAAGCTTCATTATTCTCGTGCTTACCCTGTTTGTACGGATCTCCACAGCTACGTTTACCGTCTATATGCTCAAACAGCTGATCCTTTATAGGTGCCCCCAAGGAATCAAGCACAAAGTCTATTCCCTCTCGCCTTGCCAGCTTTGCGGCCGGAACGAAGTCACTATCACCTGCAATAAGCACTATCTGATTGACCTGCTTTTTATAAGCAAGAGATGCTATATCGACACCGATTTTCATATCAACACCCTTTTGCTTTATATCAGGTTCAAAATCGTTTTCAGTAAGATCCTTAAGCGTAATGATTCCAGCACACAGTTTCTTCAACGGCTGATACTTAATAGTAAATGCAGAATTATTCTCATCTATACTCCCCAGCCTCAGAGCAACTTTTCTCATTTGTTTAAGCTCATCGAGAAATTCCGACATCCACTTATACTGTTCCGTTTTACTGAAATCTATTGTGCTCTGTGTTAATGGGTGATATATCTGCTTTTTTATAGGCGGGCAATCATAATAGAAAATACGATACAGATCATGCTGCCTCTCTCGCTCTTTAAGATGACGTGTACAGTACTTAAACAGCGCTTGAGCAGCCTCTTTAGGCGGATGCTGTCCCCATTTGCAATTTGCAATTTTCCTATAGAAACCGCCGTCAACTAATATTGCCGTCTGAGACATGGCTTATATCCTTCTTTCTCTCTAATATGGGCAAAGCCCTTGGATCGAACCTCTCCTCATCGTGGAGGGCTACCTTCCAAGGGCTTATTTAAGTCACAGCGTGACAATAATAATTGTTGCTGTTAATTTATATTATGCCCTTGCTCCGTAAATGTCAACAGTTTTTTGTTCATATTTAAAATTTTTTGTACTAAAAATCAAAAAATCGACTATATTTGATAACAATTGTAATTTACCATAAATACGCGACGATGTAAAGCTCTGACTGGGTACCAAACAGCAAAAAGCAAAGCAGCGAGGCTTATTGCTTCGCTGCTTTGCGATTGATCATTAATTCGGGCGTTCGTTATTTGCTGGCAGGGACTACGGCAATATCACAGCCTAGAGCGGCCGCCACTTTTAACAAGGTATCAAGCTGGGGCATGGCTTTCTTGCTCTCCAGCCGGGCAATAACGGACTGTGTAAGGCAAGTGGCTTGCGCTAATTCCTTTTGCGTCATGCCCTGACTATGCCGCTGTTCGATCAGCAGATCAATGATATTAGCGCAGTTTTCAGGCACCGAGCGCACCCCCTATAGGAACGCTGTCAATATAGCAGCCATCCGGGCAGAGATCGACCTTATTGCTCCATACCTTATCGCTGTCAATGTTCGGGTCAATGTCCCACGCTATGCAGTGGGTATCATCCACATAGACCCGGCGGAAGTTCTCCAACTTAATAAACGGCTCGAATGCCGTGCCTTTCTTAAGGAGCGGACGCATATCGTAAAGCCGCTTTTCGCCATTGTCAAAGCTGATCGTTAACGTGAAATCATTGTTTGGCACAACCCCGGTAATTCTCTTCTTACCGGCGGCGAAGTATTCCGCCGTTTTGCGGTCAAAGCCTTTAGAGAGATAATATTCTACTGTGTTTGCCATGTTCTCACCTCCGGGAAGAGCCGCTTATTTCAGCGGCTCGATTGCGAATAGCTCTTGCTGTTCTTTTGCAAGCTCCCAATTCTCCCTCAGCTCTTCTTGATGAAAAGCCGCCCAGCCCAAGAGCATTTTTAACTGTTTGGATGGAATCGTTCCTTCCAAGACTTCCAACTCCTCAATAGAGACAAGGATTTCAGATCCGCCATAGAATGCGTGGAAATGGGGCGGCATGTGATCTCTCCAATAGATACAAACCTTGATACCCCGAAACATTGAAATTGTCGGCATTTGCTCAGCTCCTTTACTGTGATTATAGTATAGCATATTCGCTATCAAAAAATCAATAGCAAATTCGCTATATTTCAGAAAAAGAATCGGCAGAAAAGAGACTGACCAATCACTGGTCGGTCTCTTTTTCTACGTCCGCGGCGACGCTGTTATAGATATTCTCGAGCAGCTGCCATTCGGGGCCGTCGGCATCGAAGCGAAGCAGCGCGGTTATCAGGCGCGAGCGGAACGATTCCGGCTTATCCGCCATCAGGCTTTTAACAAGCCGCCCCATTTCCTCTGACCTGCTCGGCGGCATGAACGGCTCGCCTGCGCCGGTGCGCAGCCACGTTTCATTCACGCCGAATTCGCGGCAGATATCCGAGATCGTGCGATCACTGGGCTCTCGATTGCCAATTTCAATTTTTGCAACATAATTTCTCGTCAGCCCAATCTTACTTGCGAATTGCTCCTGAGTCAAACCAAGCGAGGTGCGAATATGCTTTATTCTCTCAAACAAGTTTTCCGAAACCTCCTTTCAGCGCTATAATAGCACGTTTTGTTCTCTCGGTCAACATAAATCAAAAATTATTTAGAATGATATGCTGACAAAAGGAATATTGCATGATATATTGTGTTCACACAGAGAACATAACTCAAACACATAGTCAACCAACAGGAGGTGAAACTTTGGGTGACTTAATCGTACTGGGGTACTTAGCACTTGGCTTTGTCCCGATGATACTTGCAAATTGGCTGTATTTTAAAGATACCGCAGCGGCCAAAAGCTTACTTTTTCGCTGGCTGTTCTCCACATTCTGCGTTTTGTCTGCTTTTGCGATCTCTCTTCTCTTGGATAACCTCGGCTAACGCCATATCCACCTTCTCGCTATTTCCAGCCAATATGCAATCGTGCAAATAATCCAGGTGCACTGCAAGAGTCCCTGTTTCTTTTGCGCGCAGAGTTGCTACCGCCGATATTGCTTTAGCCGAATTATCAAATACGGGAGCCCGGATATAGCAGGAAACCGCAACCACCATCTCCGCAAATTCTTCATCGGCGGCTTTGCGATCTTCTCTCGCCCATTCCATTTTAAGCTTTTCAATTTCTTTGGATGCCGATGCCTTAGACACAAGCCATGACACAACACCGGAAATTATAACACTGGCCACACCAATAATCGCAGATATGATTTCAAGACTCAACAGGAACACCCTCTCAACAGCATTTTACAAATCATATCACGATTTGACATTGTAAGCAACATGAAAAGGAGGTGAGCAAAATGAACAGCTACGGAATTCGCATCGTTGTCCCCGAAGGGAAGGTAAAAGAGATACTTGACCGTCTGACAGCGGCACAGGAAACAATAAACGATTGCTATCAAGAGCTGAGGGACCTCGGCGTCTTGGTGATAAAGGAAGAAAGGAGAATTCAAAAATGAGCGAAAAAGAAAAAGTAATGATAGAGAAAATCAGCAAGCTTCCGTCAGCGCTGCAGGACAAGTTCTGCGATAAGCTCGACGGCGCGATCATGGCGCTGGACACTATGCAGGCTGAAAAATCTGCGTCCTCCGCCGGCGAGAAGGCCAGCTGAGAGCGGGAGGAGCAAAATGCCGAAAACGAGATTTGATAAAACCGCCCGCGATCCGCTGAAAGAGTTGGTGCTTGGCCGCAAAAGCACCTTGCAGCTGAGCGAGGTCAACCTCGCGGTAAAGATGGGCATCAGCGCAGGCCGGTTAAGAACGATGTTCTCCGGCCCGTCTGATGCGTGGAAGATCCGCGAGGTGAAAATGCTGTCCAAGGCGCTCGACGTGCCCATCGCGGAAATGCGCGATCTGATCGCGAGGTGAGCTATGAGAGGATGGCCGAAAAAGCTAATCTGCCTGTGGCGCGATACGCGCTGCACGGTGCTGCGGCTGGGCCTCGAGGGAGGCTTGGTCGAGATAAGTTACAAGGGCAAACGCAAGACTGTGCCCGCAGAAGAAATAGAAATTATCAAGGAGGAGCGCAAATGATACTGTTTTGGTTTTGCCTGGCCGTTATGGGCGCTGTTTTCGCCGTCGGCGGCGCTGTCTCGGCAATGATATGGTTTGCCGACACTGCCGAGGCCGAGTGCGCGAAGCGGAGGCGGCAATGAAAAATTTCTACATAGCGATAACGTTCCTGTGCGCAGTGCTCATAGCGTTTCTCGTACTTATCGCCTGTGCGCTCGGCGCGGACAAACCCGAGGAGCCGCAGGCAGTGGCGCCGGAGGTAAACGCCGACGGGCTGTGCATCGTGACGGTGGTCAAAGCACCTGAGCCGGAATACGAAATGTATTTCACCGAGGCCGACGTTGTCGCTCTCGCGAAAATGTTGTACGGCGAGGCTAGGGGCTGCACGATAAATAATCAGGTGAAGTGCGTATGGTGCGTATTGAATCGCGTGGACGATCCGCGCTTTCCCAATACCATCATCGGCGCTGTGTCCGCGCCGGGGCAGTTTTACGGCTACAGCCCCGATTTCCAGGTGCTGGACAGGCTATACGCCGTTGCGCTGGACGTACTTACACGCTGGAGCATGGAAAAGCAGGGCGCGGAGGTTCAGCGAGAGCTGCCGAGCGGGTACCTGTGGTTCACCGGCGACGGCGAAACAAATCATTTCAGGGAGGACTATTAGATGGAAATCATCATACGCATTGCGGCCGTGGTCGCTGCTTTCTTCCTCGGCTGGACCGCGCAGCAAATGCGGTGGCTCAATAAGATCGGCGACATTCTCGACGTTCTCAACTACGCGACGAAAACCTACGGCGAGCTCAGCAACGACGAGCGCAGCTTTGTGAGCGGCATGCTGAAGACTATCGCCCTTTTGCAGGGCTACGAGGAGCACTGACCATGGAAAAGATACTGTATCTGTGTTTTGCCTGCGCGGCTGCGATGGCCGAGGGCTTCGAGGTTGAGGAGCTGCCCGGCCAGCTGAAGAACGCAAAGTGCGAGCGCTGCTGCCGCAGGGCCTGGGGTGCGACATACCGCATAAAAGCAAAAAATAACCGCGGCACCACCGACCAAAGCCGTGCCACGGTTAAGTAAATGCAAACCCGAGAGGATCTGTGACTTATCGGTATCTAACACAGCGCCCTATGACGGCGATAGCGTTACATTCACGGCAAATATCAAAGCCGGTGCAACGTGGCTCGGCTGGTACAGCGACGCAGCTTGCACACATCTGGTCAGCGCCGATCAGACCTATACCACAGCAGCCGCCGACCTGACGCTTTACGCAAAGGCAATCGTCGCGCCCGGCACAGGTATCTACATCAAATCAGGCGGCGCGTTTGCTGAAGCACAAGCCGCATACAAAAAAATCTCCGGCGCATGGGTCAAGGTGACCGATGCAGCCGGGCTAAAGGCAGAAATGAAAACCGGAAAGTACATTATGCGAAAGGAGGGCTAAAACATGGCATTCACGAATTCACAGCTTGTTACATACAAGCTCATATCCCCGAACAGGGGCAGCCGCGACGGGCACAAGATCGATACTATCACAATCCACTGCTCGGCGGCGCAGGCGGCGGTCGAGACGCTCGGCAGACTGTTCCAAACCAAGCCGGCAAGCGCAAACTACGGCATAGGCCCCGACGGCAGAGTCGGAATGTATGTCGAAGAGCGGGACCGCAGCTGGGCCACATCGGACATGGCAAACGACAGCCGGGCAGTGACTATAGAGGTCGCCTGCGAAAACAGGCACCCGTACAAGGTCAATGATGCGGCCTATCAGGCGCTGCTGAACTTAGTCACCGACATATGCAAGCGCAACGGCATCAACAAATTAGTGTGGTCTGATAACAAAAATGACCGCGTCAATCACAAAAACGGCTGCAATATGACCGTTCACCGTGACTATGAAAACAAAGCTTGCCCCGGGCAGTGGCTATACGACCGGCACGGGCAGATAGCTGCCGAGGTAAACAAAAGACTTACGGAGGATGAAGAAATGGAAAGATGGAAAACGATCAAGGATGTACCGGCAGGTTACCGCGAAATGGCTCAGCGCTACATAGACGCAGGCGCGCTGAAGGGCAAGGGCGACGGCGAGATCGACTTGACGGAGGACATGATCCGCGTTATGGAGATCATGCGCCGATACTTCGAGAATATGGTGGAGGGCAAATAAATGAATGCACCGGATAAAATCACAGAGATAAAAGGCGCTGCGACAGCGATTGCGACGATCATCACCGGCCTGATCGGCTGGGCAGGCTGGGCGGTAATGCTGTTTCTTGCACTTATCATTATCGATTGGACAACGGGATCATGCGCCGCGAAGAAGGCCAGAGACTGGAACAGCGCACGTTCAAGGGAAGGGCGCTGGCACAAGGTCGGCGAGATAGTCGCCGTCGTTGCGGCATTCATGTGCGACCTTGCATTGAAAATAGGAATGACCGGCCTCGGCATTGCGCTGCCGATAGACTATGAAACACTGTTTGGCCCGCTGGTGACGATGTGGTATATCTTCACGGAGATCGGCAGCATTGCCGAGAATGCGCAGGCCCTCGGCGCGCCGGTGCCGGACTGGTTGACGAGCGGCATCAAAAAGCTCAAAGACAAAACCGACGATATTGGGAACAAGTAAATATAAAAAACAGCCCTCGGCAGATCCACCGAGGGCTGTAAAAGTATCATAAATAGACAAGTTCTATTGATTGCTATAAGCCAATTCTCTTCTAAATGCAAACGCACATATATTATTCACAATAAGTAGCAAATTTTATATTGAAATAATTTGTGGAATACGGTATTATATAGTAGATATATGGATTTAATCATTTGTTACTGGTGGTGAGTAGATGGGCAGCATGGCCTTTTGGTATAATAAGAAAAAGAGTGACTCGGCTTCTAATGTTAAGCCTTCCGCTGTAATGAATTTCAACTTATGGACTCAATGCAGTTCTTCCGAAGATTCATTTATTGATATAGGCTTCCTTGTTTCCAATATTTCAGCATCCTCCAAGTTGCATTTTTATATGCCGTTTCCACAAGCAAAGATTCAGGACATATCCAAGACAATCAAGGATTCAAAACTGATCAGTGCAATATTCAACGAAAAGTATTCCGTTGTGGATAGTTCTAATACCGATAATTTTTGGGCTGTACTCGAAGCTGAGAAGGTCAAATTTGTTATATATTCATGGAACGAAAAAAACAACAGCTCTGTTTCTCAACGCTGTTTGGATCACGGCACTTTGATAACGATTGACACAGAAAAAATGTTGAAAGAAGTCAAAGATGTTAATGCCCCACAGGTCTCCTCCAAAATGGACTTTTACTTTAGGTTTAGAGTCGATGTTCCAAGCCCCACGAAAGACCACACCATTGTGCGTAAATATGCTCCATCAAGCAACTTCCTACAAAGCACATGGGCTACAACTTACATTGTAGATTTTCGCTTTAATGATGTAAGAAGCTTGCCTAATGAAATTATACCCTCGCCCAATTCCAAGGAATCTGAATTTGTTCCTATAAAAAAACTCCACTTTTTCTTAATGACAAAGGCTCACGTTGACGTCGAAATTGGTACAGGAAACATCATCTTACGCGAGTTAGAAGAGAACACGTGGGCAAAATATATCGAAGAAAAGTTCTCAACTAAAGATATCGTAGCCTATCATTGTTCAGAGAAAGTACCTGAAAACAAACCGCCAATTCGACAATGGGAATTTTTCGCCAAGTTAAAGGTCACTAACTCCGCACTTAAAACCATCATTTTTTATTTTATAGTGTTGACAGGCATAACAGTCATTCTTAATTGTTTGTCGAATTTTGTTTGGGACATGATTATCAGTAACCGCTGGAGGCTAATAGCTATCATCGGATTTTTATATCTTATACTCTTATATGCTGTTGGCCGTTGGAACAGAATTAAAATAAAGCGAGACAAATCGATTGACAAATCATCTCAAAAATAATATAATAAAGTACTGACGATGATTAAATTGTTAAATTGAGAAAGGGGGAGGCTAAATTATGCAGATACAAGCAAAAAAAGCCGCGATTTTACGCATAACTGACGAGCCGGTTACCATTATGAGCGTGTACAGCTCCTTGGCAACACTAGAGCAAGAGTACCCTGATTTCAAGAAATGGTTCTTTAATTCTGTTGTCCCTGAATTAAAAGATGGTCGCAGAAATCTGTTTGTAGCTTGCTATGATAAAGAAGTTGCAGGCATACTTATAACAAAAGATTCTAATGAAGAGAAAAAAATATGCACACTTAGGGTGTCTCCTGAATACAGAAATGTTGGGATAGGCACTCAATTAATGGCTGTTGCTATCTCAACCTTAAATACTTCTAGGCCATTAATTACAGTATCCGATGATCATATTTCAGAATTTATAAAGCTATTTAATCGCTTTGGCTTTATTCTCAACTCAATTCACGTTGATTATTATCGTCAGGGACATATTGAATACGCATTTAATGGTACTCTATAATGATTAAAGGAAATGCTCAGGTAATGAGCATTTCCTTTTTTACAACATCAAAGGAGTTTAAGTTGAAAAAAGCCATTTTATCAATTCGGCCCGAATACGTTAGGGAAATTTTAAATACAAATAAACAATACGAATATAGGAAAAAGGCATTTTCAAAAGAAGTTCATTGCATTCTAATCTACGAAACTTCCCCGATAAAAATGGTAGTAGCAGAAGCCGAGATTCGCAGCACTATCATTGGATCTCCCAAGGAAGTATGGAGTATTACAAAGGACTTTTCAGGTATATCTGAAAGAGCTTTCTTTGAATACTATAACGGCTGCAATATTGCTGTTGCTTATGCTTTGGGGAACGTCCATAAATTTGAGAAACCGAAAGCGCTCGAAGAGTATGGCATTCATAGAGCGCCTCAATCATTCATCTACATAAGCGGATGATAATCCTTTCAATTTGGTTTAAAATTCGACTTGGTTTTCTCGCAAGTTTTCGTCGGGAACATATGCAAAAATGAGTGAAGCCGAGCTCGCTCGAAAACTGGGCACAACATCTCAGGCTTTTGGGCAGCGTATGAAAACAGGTAAATTCTCTTATACAGAGCTTTGCACCATCGCAGATGCCCTCGGCGCTGAGTTTGTGTGCTATTTTAAATTCCCTGACGGGACGGAAATATAATTGTTGTCGTAAAAATTGTCGTAAAATCGCATATTAAAAGCGCATTTGACACGACGAAAAATGTGTGAAAATGCAAAAAATGATTTGCACAAAATCCAGCAAACCATTGATAAGCAAAGAAAATCCCGTAGTTTCAATAACTACGGGATTTTCTGATCTTTGGTGCGAGTGGTGATACAGAACTTTTTGAAAAAGCCAGTAATATCAACGGTTTTCAAGGCGGACGAGTAGCAAATAACTTGTATATATCCCCTTTTCGGGCGACTGTTTTTCAGACAGCCGCCCTTTTTCTATACCCAAATTCAAGTGTTGTGATTGGGGTGGAAAATCTGCGTTTTCATTCGCTGTGGCTTGCGTTCCGAACAGGGCGTGGGTGTTTTCCCATGTGTGAGGCAGCGGAGGCATACAGACGGGCAAAGCGCCTAAAATCAACACTTTTCATTTTCAGAGGAAGGAGGTGCGAAGATGGCTGTATTCCGTATCGAAAAGACCAGGGATTACACGGTCATGTCCAACTATCATCTGCGGGATATGTCGCTGTCGCTGAAAGCAAAGGGACTTCTATCCCTCATGCTGTCCCTGCCGGAGAATTGGGACTACACCATGAAGGGCCTTGCCCGTATCTGCAAGGACGGCATTGACAGCATCAGCGGCGGCATCCGGGAGCTGGAGGCGCACGGCTACCTGATCCGTGCGCGTGTCCGTGGTGCAAACGGGCAGCTCGGCTCTATCGAATACACCATTCTGGAACAGCCTAAAGCGCCATCACCTACACAGGAAAAACCTATACGGGAAAATCCCGTACAGGCAAATCCAATGTTGGACGCTCCAATTCAGGAGAACCCCGCCCAATTAAATAAAGAAGAATCAAGTAACTATCCATCAAAGACAGATTTATCAATTACGCAAGAATCAAGTCCTATCCCATCAAGTCCCCCAGCCCCCAGGGAGCGGATCGGACGGGACGGGATGCGAAAGCGGGAAAGCTATCGGGCATTGATCTTGGAGAACATCGAATATGACGTTCTTTCGCAGAACGCGCAGCTTGACAAAGACCGGCTGGACGAGCTGGTGGAGCTCATGGTGGATACCGTCTGCTCCAACCGGGAGATGATCCGTGTGGCCGGAGACGATTACCCGGCTGAGGTCGTCCGGTCGCGGTTCCTGAAGCTGAACGCCTCGCATATCGAGTATGTCCTTGACCGGATGCGGGAGAACACCACCTATGTCCGCAACATCAAGAAATATCTGTTGGCGGCGCTGTATAACGCCCCGGTCACAATGGATAGCTATTACACATCCCTTGTCAGCCATGACCTGTACGGCAGTGGAGATCGGAGGTGAACGCTTTGCAGGAAGAAATCACGCAGAAAACCCTTGCGCTTTGTGTGGAGGCCAGTAAAATGACCGCCCAGCTCTTGCAGCAGGCCATGAAGAAGGTGCTGGCAGACATGGAGAAGCA
>CAVDFD010000047.1:0-10788 GCA_963608145.1 Bacteroidaceae bacterium
CTGGCCGGTGATGAACGAGGCGCTGTCGGAGGCCAAAAAGGCGACGGCCTCGGCGATATCCTCGGGTCTTCCGAGCCTGCGCAGCGGCGTATCGGCGGCGAGCATATCGAGCGTTTCGCGTCCGAGCACCTGAACCATGTCGGTGTTGATAACGCCCGGCGCTACGCAGTTGACGCGGATATGCGTCGGCGCAAGCTCCTGAGCGAGCGAGCGCGTGAGCCCGACGATGGCGTGCTTCGTGGCCGAATACGCGACCTCGCAGGACGCGCCGTGCAGCCCCCATATCGAGGATATGTTCACGATGCAGCCCGAGTGCCTGTCGAGCATGCCCGGCAGCACCTCCTGAATGGTGTTGAACGCACCGTTGAGGTTCACGTCGAATATTCTGCGCCAGTATTCCTCGCTGATGTCCTGAAACTGGCTCTGGCGCGCAATACCTGCGTTGTTTACAAGCAGCGTGATCTCACCGAGGCTCATGTGCACGGCCTGCACCATATCGTGCACGGCGGCGCGGTCGGACACGTCGGCGCGAAAGCACATGGCCTCGAGCCCCTCGTCAAGGAGCTTTCGGCAAAGCTCCTCGGCCTTGTCCTGCCGCTCGATGTAATTTATGCATACGGCATAGCCCCTGTGCGCGAGAGCGTCGGCGCATGCTCTGCCGATGCCGCGTGAGGAGCCGGTTATAAGTGCGACTTTTTTCATTGAGTTTCCTCACTTGTTTTCAAACTGGCTGGTGTACAGCTCTTTGTACAGGCCGCCCTTTTCGAGAAGCTCGGCGTGCGTGCCGCTCTCGACGATGTCGCCCTTGTCCATGACGAGGATAAGGTCCGCGTCGCGGATGGTGGAGAGCCTGTGGGCGATGACAAAGCTCGTTCTGCCTCGTGTGAGGCGATCCATGGCGTTCTGCACGAGCAGCTCGGTGCGCGTATCGACCGAGCTCGTGGCCTCGTCGAGGATTATCATCGGCGCATTCTCGACCATCGCACGCGCAATGGTCAGAAGCTGGCGCTGGCCTGCCGAGAGGCTGCTGCGGTCGTTGAGCTCGGTGTCGTAGCCCTTGGGCAGGGTTCGGATGTAGTGATCCATGCCCACGAGCCTGCAGGCAGCCTCGATCTGCTCGTCCGTTACGCCCTGCTTGCCGTAGGCAATGTTCTCGCGGTAGGTCCCGTCGAACAGCCATGTGTCCTGCAGGACCATGCCGAACATGGCGTGAACATCGCTGCGGCGCATCTCCGACACGGGCACGCCGTCGATCCTTATCTGGCCGCTCCACAGCTCGTAAAAGCGCATGAGGAGGTTGACCATCGTGGTCTTGCCCGCACCGGTATAGCCGACTATGGCGACCTTGCAGCCGGGCTCGACATTCGCCGAGAAGTCGTTTATGACGGGCTTGTCCTCATCGTAGCCGAAGCGGACGTGCTCAAACTCGACCTTGCCGCGCACATGCTCAAGCTGCTGCGTGCAGCCGCTGTCGTCGGGCATTTCCTCCTCGCCGAGGAAGCCGAACACGCGCTCGCCTGCGGCTCCGGCGGACATGAGGCTGCTGACGGCCTGAGATATCTGGCTCAGGGGGTTGGTGAAGAGCTTTACATAGGCTATGAAGGCGACGATCGTGCCGAAGTCGATGCTGCCGCCCATCGTGAGCGCCGCGCCCACGACGCACACGGCGACGTAGCCGAAGCTTCCGACAAAGCTCATGAGCGGCATGAGCAGGCCGCTGAAAAACTGCGACTTCCACGCGCTGTTGTAGAGATTGTCGTTTATGCGGTCAAACTCGGCCTTGGACTGCGCCGTCGCGCCATAGGCTCTGACGATGTTGTGACCCGAGTACATCTCCTCGACGTGGCCGTTCATATCACCGAGGTTCTTCTGCTGGCGGCGGAAGTACTTGCGCGAGCGCGAGACGATGAAGAACATCAGCACGAAGCCGAGCAGCGACGAGCCGATGGCCGTAAGCGCAAGGCGGCCACTGGTGGCAAACATTATTATGATAACGCCCACAAACTGCACGACGGCCTGAACGAGCGTCGTTATGCTGGAGTTGAGCGCCGAGGATATGGTGTCAACGTCGTTTGTGATGCGGCTGAGAACATCACCGACTGTCGTTTTGTCGAAAAACTTCAGCGGCAGGCGGTTTATCTTATGGCTGATGCTCGTGCGCATGCTCCATGCAAGCCGCTGCATGACGCTTATCATGATGTAGCTTGCAGCGCAGGTTACGAGGTTTGCGCTTATGTAGATGGCAAGGATGATTATGATGGATCTCACGATAAGATCCATGTCTATGCCCGTTTTGAGCCCGTCGCTTATGTTGTTGGTGAGGTCGGCGAGCTTATCGGGCGCGATTATCGTCAGAAACGTTCCGACGAGGCTGAAAATGAGCGAAATGATGATGGGCTTGTACCACGGCTTAAGATACCGCAGCAGCTCAAGCATCGCGTTTTTGACGTTCTGGGGCTTTTCGTCGGCGCCGCGTCCCGGAGGTCCCTTTGGTCCTGGTCTCATATGGCAAGTTCCTCCTCTGAAAGCTGGCTGAGCGCTATCTGGCGGTAGACCTCGCAGGAGGACAGAAGCTCCCTGTGAGTTCCCATGCCGACGACCCTGCCCTCGTCAAGGACGACGATCCTGTCGGCGGCCATGATCGTGCCGATGCGCTGGGCGACGATGAGCTTGGTCTGACCGGCGGTGCGCTCGCGCAGCGCGTCGCGCAGCTCGCGGTCGGTTTTGAAGTCGAGGGCGGAGAAGGTATCGTCGAAAATGAGTATCTCCGCATCGCGGCAGAGCGCACGCGCAATGGAAAGGCGCTGCTTCTGACCGCCGGAGAAGTTCGTGCCGCCGCGAGCCATGTGCGCCTGCGTACCGTCCTCAAGCTCGGAGACAAAGCCGGCAGAGTGCGATATATTGAGCGCCTCGTCAAGGCGGCTTTTATCCGCATTGCTGCCGAAGGCGACGTTGTCCTCGATAGTCCCCGTGAACATGACTGCCTTCTGCGAGACATAGCCTATCTTGGCGTAGAGCGTTTCGAGCTCGTAGTCCTTAACGTTCACACCGTCAACGAGCACCTCGCCCTCAGTAGCGTCGTAAAAGCGCGGGATGAGGTTCATGAGCGTTGTTTTGCCCGAGCCCGTCGAGCCTATAAACGCGACGGTCTCGCCTCTGTTTGCCTTGAAGCTCACATTGCTCAGAACGCTGCCGCTGCCGCCGGGGTAGGTAAAGCTCACGTTTTTAAACTCGACCGTACCGCTGACATCGCCCGAGCCTGTATAGCTGCCGCTGACGACCTTGGGCTGCGTTGCGAGCACCTCGCTTATACGCTTTGCCGCCTCGAGCGCACGCGGCATGATGATAACGACCATGACGATCATGATAAAGCTCATTATGACCTGCATGGCGTAGGACATGAAAACTATCATATCCGCAAAGATATCCACGCGCATGGCGACCGCCTCCGCGCCGTTTCCGACAACTGCGGTTATGAGCACCGCGCCGATCCAGTAGATCGACATATTGAGGCAGTTCATGACAAGTCCCATAAAGGGGCTCAGAAGCGTCATGGTGCGGTTTGCAAACAGGGAGTTTTCAAGAAGCTCGGTGTTGACCTTCTCAAACTTCTTTTCCTGATACTCCTCGGCATTGTAGGCCCGCACGACGCGGATGCCGGTGAGGTTTTCACGCGCCGCCTGGTTGAGCGAATCCTGTAACCACTGGATGCGCTTGAAGCGCGGGAAGGTGCGCACGATGGCAATGCTCAGTATCGCAACAAGCAGCACGACCGCGATGCCCGTCGCCAGCGACCACTGCCAGGCCTTGCCCGCGATCTTCATGATCGCCCAGACAGCCATGAGCGGTGCCTTGACTATGACCTGCAAGGACAGAACGACCAGCATCTGCACCTGAGACACGTCGTTTGTCGAGCGGGTGATAAGGCTCGCGGTTGAGAATGCGTTTATCTCCTCGAGAGTAAAGCTCTCGACCTTGTAGAACATTTCCCTTCTCAAGCGTCTTGAGAAATTCGCCGCGATGCGCGAGGCGAAAAAGCACACCGCGACCGATGAGACAAGACTGCCCAGCGCACACAGCAGCATCATGCCGCCGGCGCTCCAGACATCGCCTATGGCGCTGCCCGGAGTTTCGACGAGCGTCGTTATCTCGGACATATAATCGGGTATCATGAGGTCGAGCACGACCTGCACTCCGACGAATACGAGGCTGAACAGGGAAAACAGCCATTCCTTCGCCCTGAGATACCTGAACAGTTTAAGTAATTTCAGCATTTAGCGGGGTACTCCTCCTAATTTTTCTCCGAAGCGAGATGCTGCTCGATCATATCCTGAGCAAGCTGCGCGGTCTCCTTGGTCTTATGCTCCTTGACGTACTGCGCGTCGATAACGCCGAGCACGTCTATGTATACAGACGTTTTTTTCAGCGGGAAATTGTGAACGACCTTATCGGTGTTGCGCAGAGCAACGACAACGACGGGCACTCCGGCCCGCTGAGCGATCTTGAACGAGCCCGCGTGGAAGGGCAGCATACCCTCCTGCTTGCTGCGCGTACCCTCGGGGTAGATAACGACGGAGGCATAGTCCTTGTCTATGTACTCTGTTGCAAGCTTCACGGTCTTGAGTGCCTCGCGGTTATTCTCCCTGTCAAGCGGCAGGCAGCCGCACTTGTGCATGACCTTGCCTATTATGGGAATATTCAGGTTGCTCGGCTTCGAGACGAAGGTAAGCTCCTCCTCGGGCATTCTGTGCACCATGACGACGGGGTCTGCCAGCGAGCGGTGGTTTGCGACCATAAGATAGCGCGTATCCTTCGGGATAAGCTCCTCTCCGCTTATCGAAACGTCTGCGCGTGCATAAAACACCAGCAGATCCGCGACCGCGTGCAGATGCCACAGCCAGAACTTCGAGGGCTTTTCCTGAAGCTTGTTCTTATCTATAAACAGCTCCGTTGCCAGCAGCATGGCCAGCGCATAGGCGATATGAGCGCCGAAAAAGTATTCGAAAAAGCGCAGCAGCATGACTCCGGTGACCTTCAGTGCGCCTCCGCCCTGTCCTGCTATGAGCGTGTGCAGCACGCTTCCGCCCGCGCCGATCGCGGCAAATATTTTAAGGAGCATAGATACGCCTCCCAGTATAAATTATAGTATTCTTACATTTTAACACGACTTCGGGATTTTCCAACAAGAATTTTTTGAATATTTTAAGAATTTTTTAAGCTTTCTTCAAAAAGTCTTGTATTTGTTACGAAAATATCAATATTTCGTTGATTCTCGATACTTTTTTGTGTGTTTTGTACAGCTTAGGCGTAAATTTCTTTATTCTTTCGTGAATATTGATAAATTTGTTGATTTTGACCGAAAGGGGCTTATTTTAAAATTGATTTTTCGACCATAATAGTATAAAATACATAAACGAGTTGTTAACGTAATATAAACAGCGCAAAAACGTTGCAGCTTGTTAAATCCGTAACTAATTTTATAGGAGTGAATTTTTATGGAATCCCTTATGTATCTGGCACCTGCTCTTGCAGTTGTCGCTCTGCTGTTTGCTTTCTACAAGATAGCATTCGTCTCCAAGCAGGACGCAGGTACCGACCGCATGAAGGAGATCGCTGCCGCGATCAATGACGGCGCAAGAGCGTTCCTTTTTGCGGAGTACAAGATCCTTGCGATCTTCATCGTAGTTCTGGTCATAGCCATCGGCGTGTTCCTGAAGAGCTGGACGACCGCTCTGTGCTTCCTGTGCGGCGCTCTGTTCTCCATCCTCGCAGGCTACATCGGCATGAACGTTGCTACCAAGGCCAACGTCCGTACCGCAAACGCAGCCAGAACCAGCGGCATGAACAAGGCTCTTTCGATCGCCTTCTCCGGCGGCTCGGTCATGGGTCTGTGCGTCGTCGGCCTCGGTCTTCTCGGCGCAAGCGTGCTGTACCTCATTTTCAATGACACGAACGTTCTGTTCGGCTTCTCCCTCGGTGCAAGCTCGATCGCTCTGTTTGCCCGTGTCGGCGGCGGTATCTACACCAA
The DNA here is from genome assembly GCA_963608145.1 of Bacteroidaceae bacterium. Lineage (GTDB taxonomy): Bacteria > Bacillota > Clostridia > Oscillospirales > Oscillospiraceae > F23-B02. The sequence goes on from CAVDFD010000047.1 coordinate 6,029, forward strand.
GGCAGCCGACGTCGGCGCAGACCTCGTCGGCAAGGTCGAGGCGGGCATCCCCGAGGACGACCCCCGCAACCCCGCGGTTATCGCCGACAACGTCGGCGACAACGTCGGCGACGTTGCCGGTATGGGCGCAGACCTCTTCGAGAGCTATGTCGGCGCTATCATCTCCGCAATGACCCTCGGTGCAGTTGCCGAGTTCATAACCGAGTTCGGCAACCTGACCGTTATCTTCCCGCTGGTCATCGCGGCCTGCGGCATCGCAGCCTCCGTCATCGCCACCTTCTTCGTGCGCGGCAAGGAGGGCTCGAACCCCCATAAGGCGCTCAAGATGGGCTCGTATGTTTCCGCCCTTCTCGTCGTCATCGCATCCGTCGCCCTGAGCAAGGTCATGCTCGGAAGCTACGGCCCTGCATGGGCAATCGTTTCCGGTCTGGTCGTCGGCCTCGTTATCGGCATCGTCACCGAGGTCTACACCTCCGGCGATTACAAGTTCGTTAAGAAGATCGCTCAGCAGTCCGAGACGGGCTCTGCTACCACCATCATCTCCGGCACGGCAGTCGGCATGATGTCCACATGGGTCCCCGTTCTGCTTATCTGCGTCAGCATCTTCATCGCATACCAGTTTGCAGGTCTTTACGGCATCGCACTTGCCGCAGTCGGCATGCTCTCCACCACCGGCATCACCGTCGCAGTTGACGCATACGGTCCCATCGCCGACAACGCCGGCGGCATCGCAGAGATGAGCGGTCTTGACCACTCCGTCCGCGAGATCACCGACAAGCTCGACGCAGTCGGCAACACCACCGCTGCAATGGGCAAGGGCTTCGCTATCGGCTCGGCAGCTCTGACCGCACTGGCTCTGTTCGTATCCTTCACTCAGGCCACCGGCCTGGCCGACGCGCAGGTCGCTCTGACCAGCCCCACCGTCGTTATCGGTCTGCTCATCGGCGGCATGCTCCCCTTCGTGTTCTCGGCAATGACCATGGACTCCGTTTCCAAGGCAGCCTACAGCATGATCGAGGAGGTTCGCCGTCAGTTCCGCGAGATCCCCGGCGTTATGGAAGGCACCGCAAAGCCCGACTACAAGACCTGCGTCGCCATCTCCACCACCGCAGCTCTGAAGGAAATGCTCGTTCCCGGCATCATGGCAGTCGTCGCTCCTCTGGCAGTCGGCATCATCCTCGGCTCGACCGCTCTTGCCGGTCTGCTGGCAGGCTCCCTCGTTTCCGGCGTCATGATGGCAATGTTCATGTCCAACGCCGGCGGCGCATGGGATAACGCAAAGAAGTACATAGAGGAAGGCCACCACGGCGGCAAGGGCTCGGACGCTCACAAGGCAGCCGTCGTCGGCGACACCGTAGGCGACCCGTTCAAGGACACCTCCGGCCCGTCGATCAACATCCTCATCAAGCTCATGACCGTCGTTTCCACCGTTTTCGCAGCCATCTTCACTGCAAACGGCCTGTTCTGATAAACAAAGCAGCTACACCTCCGAGGCAGCCGTCTCGGAGGTGTTTTTACACTTTCATCATACTTTATTAACAAAAAAGCGGCTGTCTTGTGGCATAATAGGTGCTGTCCATGATATTAAAAGCCCTCAGCTTGACATTGGGTGTATAATGTTATGGTAACCACTTTGCATCCCAAGGAGATCATTATGCTGAAGAAAAAAATGAAAAAGCTTCTGGCTTTCGCTATGGCTCTTGTCATGACGATGAGCGTTATGCTCTCGTACATGTCCGTTTCGGCCTTCGCCGTGACGCAGTCGGAGATCGACGCGCTCAAGTCGCAGAAGTCCCAGCTTTCGAGCCAGAAGAGCAGCCTTCAATCGACGATCAATTCTCTTCAGAGCCAGCAGAGCGACCAGATAGCGCTCAAGAACGCGCTGGACGAGAAAAACGCCATAACCGTAAAGCAGATACTCAACCTCAACGAGCAGATCGAGCTGCACACCCAGCTTATCGAGCAGAAGACCGAGGAGGTCGATGCGGCTCAGAAGGTCGCGGACGCTCAGCTTGAAAAATACAAGGTGCGCGTGCGTGCAATGGAGGAATCGGGCAGATACAGCTATTTTGAGGTTTTGCTCGGCGCAAGCAGCATCGGCGAGTTTTTGAGCCTTATCGACGATATCGGCGATATCATGAGAAGCGATAAGGAGCTTGAGGATGCCTACCGCCAGTCGGTCGAGGATCTCAAGGCTGTCAAGGCCGAGTACGAGGAGGCCAAGGCCGAGATGGAGGACAGCAAGGCCGAGCTCGTCGCGCTCAAGGCTCAGCAGGAAAAGGACATCGCCGAGGCAACGGCGGTCATCGCCTCCCTCCAGAGCGATATAAGCTCCAACTCCTCCGTTTTGAATGAGCTGTCGGCTCAGGAAAGCGCCCTTAACTCTGAGATCCAGAAGAAGGTCGCGGAGCTCAACAAGCAGCAGGAGGAGCAGAAGAAAAACGACAGCGGCAACAGCGGCGGCAGCACCACCGGCACCGGCAACCTCGTATGGCCGAGCTACTGCACCTATATAACGAGCCGTCAGGGTCCGCGCACCCACCCCGTAACGGGCGAGTACAAAAACCACGGCGGCACGGATATCGGCGCAAGCTACGGCAGCGCCATCTATGCAGCCGACTCCGGCACGGTCGTGTATTCCTCCGACGGCTGGAACGGCGGCTGGGGCAACTACGTCATGATCGACCACGGCAACGGCATGCAGACGCTTTACGCTCACATGTCCTCCCGTGCAGTCTCCGTCGGTCAGACCGTCTCCCGCGGCCAGACCATCGGCTATGTCGGCTCGACCGGCATGTCCACCGGCCCGCATCTGCATTTTGAGATGTACATAAACGGCTCGAGGATCGATCCTCAGACCCGCTACCCCAACGTCAGCTTCACCTACTCGGCAAGCGCATGATCCGAATCTGACATTTGACATAAGAAATCCCGGCTCGTGAGAGTCGGGATTTTTTCATAATGCGGACTTCTTTTCTTCTTTCAGAAGTCTCTTGAACAGCGTGGGATAATTGCTTGCGCCGTGGGCGATATGATAGACATAGACCGTTTCAGCGTTCAGCCGATACACACAGATATACTTTCCCGCGATCACATAGCGGTATCCGCCGTTTCGCAGTTCCTTGTCCTGCGGGATATGGCCGGACAGCGGGAACATTTCCAGACGGGAAAGCGTATCCAAAACCAGATCGGTGATGTTCCTTGCCGAGTTTGACCCCACAAGGTTCATGTGGAGCTGCGCGATTTCTTCAAGCTCCCTTTGGGCGGGCTCCAGAATCATAAGATCAGCCACGCTGATAGATCGCCTCCAGCCGTTTTCTGGATTCCTCCAGCGTATAGGTGGGTGCACCGGAAAGCCGGGCTGCTTCTGCGGCCTCCAGCTTTGCGCGCAGCTTCAAGGCTTCTTCGCGCTGTTCAAAGGCTTCGATGCTCATAACGACAAGGTCGCCCTCGCCGTTCTTGGTGATATAGATAGGTTCCGCTTCATCATGCGCCAGATCGGAGATCATGCCGTAGTCATTGCGAAGCGCAGTCGAAGATTTGATAATCACGGGTCAACACCTCCTGAATTATTCTACGATAATTCTATCAGAATTATTCAGAGATTGCAAGAGGTCAATGCGCCCCGAACACGAGGAATAGCCATGTAGTCCTAAGCAGCACAAAGCTCCGGCAGCATACGATGCATTGCCGGAGCTTTTCCGTATTTTATTATTCGCAGACGAGCTCGCCGTCGCGGACATCGACCTTGATGACGTGACCTGCCGGCATATCGCCTGCGAGGATGGCTCGTGCGATGAGCGTTTCGACCGTGCTCTGGAGGTATCTCTTCAGAGGACGCGCACCGAACACGGGATCAAAGCCGCGGTCGATGATGAGCTGCTTTGCCGCATCCGTTATCTCAAGGCCGAGGCTCTTGTCCTCAAGGCGCTGCCTGAGCGCCGAGGTGAGGATGTCGATAATGCCGTCAAGCTCGGTCTTGGTCAGAGGCTTGAAGCAGATTATCTCGTCAAGACGGTTTAAAAACTCCGGCCTGAACTGCTGATGCAGTGCGTTCATGACCTGCTGCTTTGCGCTCTCCTCTATCTCACCGGCATCGTTTATGCCGTCGAGCAGGAACTGGCTGCCGAGGTTCGAGGTCATGATGATAATGGTGTTCTTGAAGTCCACCGTGCGCCCCTGAGAGTCGGTCACACGACCGTCGTCAAGAATTTGCAGCAGTATATTGAACACATCAGGATGCGCCTTTTCTATCTCGTCGAACAGGACGACCGAGTAGGGCTTTCTGCGCACGGCCTCCGTGAGCTGGCCGCCCTCGTCGTAGCCGACGTATCCGGGAGGTGCGCCGATAAGTCTGGACACCGAGAACTTTTCCATGTACTCGGTCATGTCTATCCTGACCATGTTGTGCTCATCGTCGAACAGGCAGCGAGCAAGCGCCTTTGCAAGCTCGGTCTTGCCCACACCCGTGGGGCCGAGGAACATGAACGAGCCTATCGGCCTGTTCGGGTCTCCTATACCGGCACGCGAGCGCCAGATGGCCTCCGTGACCTTCTGCACGGCCTCGTCCTGACCGATGACGGATCTATGCAGCACCTTGTCGAGGTTCAGGAGCTTTTCGCGCTCGCCCTCAAGGAGCTTCGAAACGGGAATGCCCGTCCACTTTGCGACGATGCCCGCTATCTCCTCTTCTGTCACGGTGTCATGCACCATGCTGCTCGACTTGCGCTCCTCGCTGAGCCTTTCGGCCTCGGCGAGCT
>CAVDFD010000048.1:0-10598 GCA_963608145.1 Bacteroidaceae bacterium
CATATGCCTTCTTCCCTGCCGGCGTGAGCTCATAGAGCTTGCGCTTGCCCTCAACGCCGACATATTCTATAAGTCCCTCCTGTTCAAACTCCGATAGCAGCGCGTACAGCGTGCCCGGTCCGAGCTTTACCCGCTCCGCGCTGCGGCGAGCGATGCAGTCACTGATGTCGATGCCGCATTTTTGGCCGTCGAGCAGCGACATGAGCAGGTAAAACATCGGCTCTGTCAATGTCGAAAACTTTTTCCTTGCCATCGGCTCACCTCCTGAATATCGATATTCGATGTTAAGCTCAGTATATATCGATATTCGATATTTGTCAAGCTTGTTTTTTCCTTGACTAAACAAAACATATATATTAAAATAGTAACCATCAAATGTTGGGAGGAAACACACATGGATGCTATAAAAAATGCATATTACCGCTCATTTCAGGCTGTTTTCAATATTGGCGCACGCGCACTGCCGTGGCGCAAGCCCATCACCATCGAGGGCGAGGGCGCATTGAGCAAGGCTCCTGAGCTTTTCAAGAAAAAGCGCGTGAAAAAGGTCATGATCGTGACAGGCCGCACGGTCGGCAAAACGATCGCACCCATAGCAAAGGCGGCGCTCGACAAGGCCGGCATCGCCTATGAGCATTATTCCGAGGTGTCGGCAAACCCGACGGTCACTGTTGTAAACGAGATACAGAAGCTGTACCTTGAAACAGGCTGTCAGGGCTTCCTTGCCATCGGCGGCGGCTCTCCGATGGACGCGGCAAAGGGCGCAGCGGCAAGAGTCGTGCACCCCGATACGCCGGTCAACAAAATGGCCGGACTTCTGCGCGTAAGACACAAGATACCGACCTTTGTCGCCGTTCCGACAACCGCGGGCACAGGCTCCGAAACGACTATAGCCGCGGTCATCACCGACCCCGAGACGCATCACAAGTACGCTATCATGGATCTGTGCCTGATCCCCAAGTACGCGATACTCGACCCCGAGCTCACTCGTGATCTTCCGCAGAAGACGACCTCGACGACCGGCATGGACGCTCTGACCCACGCAGTCGAGGCTTACATCTGCTGGACCTACAACACCAAGGAATCCCTGCGTCTGGCTGAGGAAGCGACGGTGCTGATATTCAAATATCTGGAGCGTGCATACAATGACGGCAACGACATGGAGGCCCGTCAGAAGATGCTCACCGCTGCATTCAAGGCAGGCTTTGCCTTCACCCGCGCCGGTGTCGGCAACGTACATGCGATAGCTCACACCCTCGGCGGACTGTACAACACTCCGCACGGCCTTGCAAACGCGGTCATCCTCCCGATCGTCCTTGAGGACTACGGCGAGGCCGTTTACGAAAAGCTTGCACATCTTGCAGAGCTCACCGGCGTTAAGACAAGCGGCAGCGATGAGGAAAAGGCCAAGGCCTTTATTGCCGAGATCCGCGCCATGAACAAGCGCATGAACATCCCCTCCGGCTTTGATTTCATCAAGGAAGAGGACATTCATCAGATGTGCGTCTGGGCAATGGAGGAGGCAAACCCCGTCTACCCCGTTCCCGTTATCTACAATGAGGCGCGCTTTACTAAGGTCATTCACCGCATAATCGCGGAGGCCTGATACATTCTCAATGACCGCCGCCATTACCGGCGACGGTCATTTTATTATGAGGTGACATATGGAGCTTCTCTACGCACTTGAAAAAATACGCACGCCGTTTCTCGACACCGTGATGGGACTCGTCACGAACCTCGGCGGCGAGGCCGCCTTCATCGCGGCGGCGATAATCGTGTTCTGGTGCCTGAACAAAAGCTGCGGCTACTACATGATGACAGTCGGCTTTGCGGGCACTATCATAAACCAGTTTCTAAAGCTCTGGTTCCGCATACCGCGCCCGTGGGTGAAGGATCCGAGCTTCACCATCGTCGAAAGCGCCCGCGCCGATGCAACCGGCTACTCCTTCCCCAGCGGCCACACGCAGAACGCCTTTGCCGTGTTCGGCGCACCGGCAAGGTTTTATAAGAGCACTGCGCTGAGGATAGCTTTCGTTCTGCTCATTGCGCTGACGGCGTTCTCGCGCATGTATGTCGGCGTTCACACTCCGCTGGATGTCGGCGTGTCGCTCATCGTCGGAACGGTGCTCGTTTTCGTCATATACCCATTCTTCCGCGATATGGACAAGAACCCGAAAAAGGTTTACATAATATTTGCGATATTTATCGTGATGGCCGCGGCCTTCGTCGCCTTTGTCGAGCTGTACGACTTCCCCGCCGACATCGACCCCGACAACTACGCGGAGGGGCTCAAAAATGCATATATGATGCTGTTCTGCGCTGTCGGTCTGCTGCTGACCTTCTTCATCGACACGAAATATGTCCGCTTCCCAACTCAGGCCGTGTGGTGGGCGCAGATAATAAAGGTCGTCCTCGGCCTCGGCATACTGCTTGCACTCAAGGCGGTTTTGAAAGCGCCGCTGCTCGCGCTCTTCGGCGGACACAGCGCAGCTCACGGCGTGCGCTATTTCATCGTCATCCTCTTCGCCGGTGTTGTCTGGCCGATGACGTTTAAATACTTCGCAAAGCTCGGTAAATAGCAAAAAATCTCTCCCTCTCGGGAGAGATTTTTATTATCCGAACAAGCTTATTCTTACGGTGTAGGTGACTGTTTTGCCGTCGTAGGTGACGGTCGCGTCGCGGTTGCCGAGGCCGGTCATATCGCATTCGACGCTGTATTCGTCGGGGTCGGTTATGCGCTTTGCCGAGCCGTTATTGTAATAGGCTCTGAGCACAAGACCCGTCGTGTCAAGCTCCTCGCCGACGGTATATACGGTCTTGACCGGCATTTCCTCGATCGTGAGTTCCGTTACCTTGGGGCTCTCGACGATAACGGTGCACTGATCGTAGACCTCCATCTTATCCTTGACATAGACCATGACTGTCGCCGAGCCCTCGCTGACTGCCTTGAGCTTGCCGTCCTGCGAGACTGTGACTATGGCGGTATCGCTGCTTTTCCAGACATACTCCGGCTCTTCCTGCTCTGCCGTGGGCTCGGGCATGCAGGTGACCTTGAGCTGCGCCTCGTCATCGACGGTGAGCGTGAGGCTCGGTGAGCTGAGCATGACTGACTTTACGTCAAGCTTTTCCGGCTCGGGCGTTGCCGTCGGCGTGGGCTGAACGCTTACCTCGGGCGTATCATCCTTGCCGCCGTCGTTATTATTGCCCGACAGCGCGAAAACTATTATCGCAGTCGCCATCGCAGCAAGGATCAGAACAAGCGCAAGTATATAGCCGAACATCGACTTTTTCGGTTTCGGCTCCGGCTCTGCCTGTCTGGGCGGAGCTTTTTTTGCCTGCGCAGTCTCGGGGCGCGGCTTTGGCTTCGGCTGCGGCCTCGGCTCGTGCGGCGTTTCGGGTATGTACTCGGGGCGCGGATCGGCCTTGAAGTCCTCGCGCACGGTAGCCTCGTCGCTGCCGTAGGATACCTGCACGGGCTCGGGCTCGGTTTTGCCGGATGCCGCAAGCGCAAGAGCACGCTTGAACTCCGCAGGTCCTGCATAGCGGTCGGCTATTTTATAGCTGCACGCGGTCATGACCACCTTTTTGAGCGGCGCACTGCCGTTTTTCGGCTGCGGCAGGCTCTCGCCTCTAAAGCGCCGTATCTGCGCGTCGCTTATCTGCTCAGCCGTCGGTGTCTGCGGCGGCATCGGAAGAAACGGACCGCGCCGCTCGTTCAAGAGCCAGTACAGCACCATACCGAGTGAATATATATCCACCCTGTCGTCATAGCCCTTGCCCTTATAGACCTCGGGCGCCATGTATGAATAAGTTCCGACCTTGTCTGCCGATGTCCTGATCGTCGTAGCCTTGGCAACGCCGAAGTCGCCGAGCTTGAACACTCCGTAGCGGCTGACGAATATATTCTGCGGCTTGATGTCGCGGTGGATTATATTGTTTTCCCTGCACTGCTCGAGCGCGGAGCACATATCGCTGCCGAGCTTTATCACATTTTCGACCGTCATGCCGTTTTCGCGGACATAGTCCGGCAGGGACTTCAAAAGCTCCATGCGGATATAGATATCCCAGCCCAGATCGTTTTCATGCGGGATTATCATCTGATCCTCGCAGTTGACGATGTTCGGATGTCCGCGCAGATTGCCGAGCAGACGGTACTCGTTGCTGATCTCCTCGACCTTTTCCCGAAGCTTTGCGCGCATGGCAAACTCGCTCATCGAGCCGAGCATTTCGTCATACTCCTTCTGAGTGCTCGGAACGCTTATCACCTTGAGCGCACAGTGAAAGTCGCCGCCGTATTCATCTTTTTTCTTTACCTCATACACCTTGCCGGAGCTGCCGCTGCCGATGCAGCGCACTATCTCCCAGCCTGGCAGCGATGATTGCAAATTCTCCATATCATGCATCCCTGACAATTTATTAATTAGCTACCTTTAAATATAATATATTCGCTGCTGATTGTCAAATTACTCTATTGATTTGAGTGCGCCGGCCATGTCGATGTTGTCTATTCTGCGGCGCATGATGGCGTTGACGATGGCCGCGAACACGAAGGTTATGACTATCGACACCGCAAAGCTCAAAAAGCTTATATGAGGTTTAAAATACATCATATCGACCTTTATCGCATTCATGACAAAGGCGTGCAGCGCAACGCCGAGGCCGAGACCGAACACTGCGCCCGCTCCCGTGAGGATGAGGTTTTCGCGGAAAACATACTGCGCCGCCTCCTTCGGATAGAAGCCGAGCACCTTTATCGTCGCTATCTCGCGTATGCGCTCGGAGATGTTTATGTTCGTGAGATTGTACAGAACGATGAACGCCAGAAGCCCCGCGCAGAGGATTATCGCCGCAACGACGACGAGCAGTCCGTCCATCATGCTGCCGACGCGCTCCTTGGTGTCGATGCTCAGTGTAACGCCTCGCACGCCGTCAACGCTGTTTGCAATTGCCGCAGCGCAGGCGCTCACGTCCTCACCTGACGGCGCGTTTGCAAGCGCAGACTTATACACCGGCTCCTCGCCGAGCTGCTCCTCATACGTTTCGGGTGAAATGAACACAAAGCTGTCCACATAATTGTCAAACAGCGCGCTTACAGTTACGGTGAGCTCCTTTTTCTCAGCCGTCGTGATCTTTATCTCGTCGCCTATCTCGACACCACCGAGCTGACGGGCGAGGTTATAATTTATTGCCGCCTCGTTTTTCCCCGGGTAGTCGATGGGTGTACCGTCATAGCTGAGGTCAATGAATTTATAAAGTCCCTTGCCGTCGGATACGGTGAGGGTCGCGGTCTTGACAGCACCGCCGCCGTCAAGCTCCGCAAGGCCGCGATAGAGGAATATTGCTTCCTTCACGTTATCGCCCGCGTCGCGGAAGAATATCTCCTGCTCCTCGTCGGTCATATCATAGGCCATGGTCAGCTCGTAATCGTAGAGGATTATATCGTCATACTGCCGCGTTACGACGTTTTGTATCGTATCGTTGAGGCCGAGCGCCGTCAAAACGAGCGCCGTACAGCCGCCGATGCCGAGGAGCATCATGAATATGCGCTTTTTATAGCGCATGATGTTTCGCGCCGATACCTTCTGCATGAAGCTCATATCGTTCCACACGGTCGGTATGCGCTCAAGCAGGATCCTCTTTCCCGCCTCGGGTGCCTTGGGACGGATGAGCTCTGCCGGTACGCTTTTGAGCTCCTTTGCGCAGCAGTACCACGTTACGAGCACCGTAACGGCGAGGTTTGCCGCGGTGATTCCTATCGCAAGCGGCCAGTCCATCGTGAAGGTAAGGCCGGAGAGGTTATATATAAGTCCGTAGCCGAACCACACTATCGCCGGAAAGGCGATGCTTCCGACAGCTATGCCGAAAATGCAGCCGAGCACCGTGGCGCTGCCGGAATAGAGCATATACTTGCTCATAACAGCGCCGGAGGAATAGCCGAGCGCCTTCATTATGCCTATCTGCGTGCGCTGATCGTCGATCATTCTTGTCATCGTCGTAAGGCACACGAGGGCTGCAACGAGGAAGAAAAACACGGGGAACACAGCCGCAACGCTCTGAACAACGTTCGTGTCGCTCTCAAAGCAGACGTAGCCCGCGTTCGTATCGCGGTCAAGGACATATGTATCGGCATGGTTTATGTTTTTTATCTGCTTTTCGGCCTTATCGAGCTCAGCCGCGCCCTTGTCGAGCTCGGCCTTGGCAGCATCAAGCTGTGCCTTGCCGGATATAAGCTCCTTTTCGGCCTCGGCAAAGCCTTGCTCGGCCTCCGCCTTGCCCTGCTCATACTGCTTTTTTGCCTCCTCGAGCTGCGCACCGCCGCTGTTTATCATCTCACGCGCCTGATCGAGCTGCGCCTGTCCCTCGGCTATCTGCGCGTAGCCGGAATCGAGCTGCGCCTTGGCATCCTCAAGCTGCTTGCGGTACGGCTCAAGCTCCGCATCGACCGAGGCTCGCTTCTGCCGGTGGGCCTCAAGCCGCTCATTGCACAGCGCTATCTCGCTGTTTAAAATGCTTATTCTGTCGTTTGCGGTTTTTATACGGCTCTCTATAAGCCTCGCCTTCAGGCGTTCGCCGTTTGCCTGAGCCTCCGCAAGCTCTGCGTTGAGGCTTTCGATCTCTGCGTTTTTCTCCGCGATATCGTTCTGCTTTTCGCTGATGCGGTTTTCGTAGTAGGATATCTGCTGATCTACCGTACCGTAGGCAAGAGCAGAGCGTGCGTTGAACTGGCGCAGGCCGGACTCGTACTCGGCCTGTCCCTTGTCAAGCTCCGCCTTTGCAGCATCAAGCTCGGCCTGCTTCTGCTCGATGACGGAAGAATCGCCCATCATGCTCTCGGCTTCCTCTATCTGCTTGCGGGCCTTTTCAAGCTCGGCCTCGGTCTCGCTTTTCTTCTGCGTATAGGCGGCGTAGCCGCTGTCGTACTCGGCCTTTGCCGCGTCGTACTGCGCCTTGCCCTCTTCATACTGTGCCTTTGCATCGTCAAGCTGCGACATGGCATCCTCAATTATGCTCTCGCGCCGCACGACCGCCCGCTCAGCCATGAGCTCTTTGAGCGGCTCGACATATTTTTTGCAGCTTTCCTCATATTCGTCGGAATACACATAGCCCTCGGCATCGACACAGACGTAGATGTCGGTATAGTAATCCGTAGAAAAGCCGTCGGAGGGGATATAGATATAGCCCTTGACGCTGCCGTTGCCGAGAGTGCTCGAGCCGCGCTCGGTGTTGATATACAAAACGCTCTCGGCTATGCCGACTATTGTGTATTCGTCATAGGCAAAGGTGTCAAAGGTCTGGGTGCTGTTATCCTCCGAGAGCTTTATCGTGCTGCCGATATCATCCTCGGAATACAGATTCGGGTCTGCAAGGCACTCGTCAGCCTTTTCCGGCATACGCCCTGACTTGAGCTCGATGAGGTTTATCTCCTCGGGTATGCTCTGAGCCATCATGATGAGATTATCCTCTTCGGGCGTATTGAACAGGAAATCCGCGCCGACGGCGCCCTCGGCAAGCGTAACGCCGGAGAGCTTTTTCACCTCGGCAAGATCGTCATCGGTAAGGCCGAGGGTGGACACAAGGCGGAAATCGTAAAAATGTGTGCGCTGCGTATAGTTATTGTACGTCTCCAGAAAATCGGGACGGGAGAGCCGGAGCCCGACAAACAGCCCCGCCCCCAGCGCAATTATCGCAAATATTGCAAGATAGCGCCCGAGGCTGTTTTTAATTTCTCTCTTTGTAAGCTTTAAGGTCGATCTGTTCATCGGTTTACCACTCAATATCTTCGATGGGTATGGGGTGCTCGTTTCGCTTCACATCCGTAACAACGCCGCTCTTGACGGAGACTACTCTGTCTGCCATGGCGGTGAGCGCGTGGTTATGGGTTATGATAATGACGGTCATACCGTTTTTACGGCTGCAATCCTGCAAAAGCTGCAAGACTGCTTTGCCGGTGTTATAGTCCAGAGCGCCCGTCGGCTCGTCGCAGAGCAGGAGCTTCGGGTTCTTTGCAAGGGCGCGTGCTATTGCAACGCGCTGCTGCTCGCCGCCGGACAGCTGCGCGGGGAAGTTCTGCGCCCTGTCGTGCAGTCCGACAAGGTCAATGACCTCCGCCGCGTCCATGGGGTTTTTGCATATCTGCGCGGCAAGCTCGACGTTTTCTATGGCAGTCAGATTCTGCACAAGGTTGTAAAACTGAAAAACAAAGCCCACGTCATAACGGCGATAGGTCGTAAGCTGCATGGCGTTATACGACGATATCTCCTCTCCGTCGAGCACCACGCGGCCTGAGCTGAGGCTGTCCATGCCGCCGAGTATGTTCAGAAGCGTCGTTTTTCCCGCACCCGATGCGCCGACGATCACGCATATCTCGCCCTTTTCGACCTCAAATGTCGCATCCTTCAGGGCTTCTATGCACACCTCGCCCATGTGATAGGTCTTTTTTACTTTTTCAAATTCAACGTATGCCATAGTCTGTCCGCCTTACAGTAATGTATTAGATATATTATACTAAACGTCTAAACCTATTGCAATAAAAAACCGTGGCAAGCCACGGTTTTTTAACGGTTTATTAAATTAATCAGATGCGGCTGAGCACGGCGCAGGCCTGCTCGCGGGTCGTAAAGGATTTCGGGTAATAGCTGTAGCTTCCGTCGGCGTTCTGCGCGCCGTTGACTATACCTGCACGCTGAAGCGCGGTAACGCTCGGGGCGGCGTACTGAGCTATCTGGTCAGCGTCGGTAAAGCTCACAGCTGCGATATCGTCGGAGAGCTTTATTCCCGCATACTCGGCGTAGCGGCAGATTATCGCCGCCATCTGCTCTCGTGTGATATTGTCATTTGGCTTGAAGCTCGTCGAATTTACGCCGTAGACGATGCCGTTATTGGCGGCCCATTCGATATAGGGGGCAAAAACGCTCTTATCGCTCACATCGGTGAAGCGGCACTTTGCGTATACGCTCGTGTCCACGCCGTCGAAGCAGGCGAGCATCTTAACAAATTCCGCACGCGTCACGTTGCCGGTCGGGTCAAATACCGTCTCCGAGCGTCCGTTGACGATGCCGAGCTGGTACATCTGAAGGATCGCGTCATACGACCAGCGGTCGCGGCTCACGTCCTCGAAGGGCAGCGTATCCTCGTTTATCGTGTCATCTGATTTATCAGTTCCCTTGCCGTAGGTGCTGGTCACACGGCTTATAAGCTCCATGTACAGGTGACGGGTATTCGACACTGTGTTCGAGAGTATGCCGCCGACGATGCTCAGATGGTCATACGGCTGCGTGGGCAGGACGTTCCATATGCCGCTGGCGTAGTCCTCGTTATTGTATCCGTCGCAGACGACATAAGCCTGACTTCCGTCAGCGTTGACGCATTTAAGCTGGCTGTTGACGGGATACAGGCCGGACACGACGTTTACCATGCCGTCGTTGGGAAGCCATGTTCTGTCGATATAAACGCCGCCGTCTGTGTACTTATCATAATACTTGCCTATCATCGCCGCGAAGGGCTTAAGGAGCATGAACACCGACGAGTCGGGAACCTGATTGCCGCTGACCGCGCTCTCATGGGTCGCATCGCCGCAGACGGAGAAGTAATAGACGTTCTTCTGCATCTCGATGCCGTCGTTTATCTTCAGGGCATTGTCAATGGTCAGGTCGTAGATCGCGTTATCGTTATGGCTCATGAAATCGCTGCTGTTGAGAACGCGGACGAGATACTGAAGGTCGGTCTCATCGTCCTGACGGTAGATGCCGAAATGCTCAAGCTGGAGGTCGTACACACCCTTGAGCTTGGTAAGGCCGAGGGACGCGCCGAAGTTGTAGATAAAATCGGTGACGACCTTGGTGGAGATATCGCAGGTCTCGATAAAGGTCGTGCCGTTGTGCGGAGCTGCGACCGCCGTGAGCGAATACACCCAGTCGTCCTTGCCGCCCTCAAACAGCGGCGAGACCTCGGTTCCGGCTGCCTTTGCCGCCGCGACCTCCTCGGCGCTGCCGTTTGCCAGCAACTCAAGGAAAAGGCGCGTCGTTGCACCGCCGAAGCTGTGTCCTATGAGATTGACCTTTTTCTCGGCGCTCCAGCCTTCAAACAGCGGCGTTTCGTAGGTGATGCCGTAGCGGTCGTGACCCTTTTCGGCAGAGTGCGCCGCGCCGTAATCGACTCTCGTGCCGGTGAGCTGGGCGTAGAGCTCGCAGGCTCTGTCCCACGCGCCGGAAAGCGGGCCGACCTGAGCGGCATAGCTCTCGTAGCCCTTGCTCGTCAGGTAGTTCATAAGATTGCCCGTCGTCATGCCCCAGTACGGCACGATCGGGTCGAGCATCGACCTGTCGCCCCAGCCCATGAGACCGTGGACGAACACGAATGGATAAGCATCCTCCGCCGCTGCGTTCTCAGCCGATGCGCAGGCCGGCATGAGGCTGCAAAGCAGCAGCACCGCCAGCAGCAGGCTGAGCAGCTTTTTTGACTTTTTCATTATTCTCCTCCTGTTTAAAATATTCTCCTTACTTTGTATGTATCAATATTACCATATTGTGAGTGACTGGTCAACCGCTCCGAGCACATTTTGACCGCAAAAAAGCTCCCCGTGAGCATTCACGGGGAGC
>CAVDFD010000049.1:0-10542 GCA_963608145.1 Bacteroidaceae bacterium
GTCGGGGGTAAGCATTCTTCTCTATTTTTCCGTGAGCTTCATTTGCCCAGCAGGTGCGCGGAGGCGGCCATGACGGTGTCAAAGGCCTCGTCCATGCGTCTTATGGTCTTGCGCAGGAAGCGGTAGGGCGCTTCGGATGCCCAGTCGCTGCAAAGGGCGCAGACAAGGCCGCTGCCGATAAGCGGGAGGTAGGCGCGTATCTGCTTTTTGTGGTGGATCTCGTCGAGATCGAGCATGAGGTGAACGCCGAGCTGCTGAAGCTTCTCGTGGTTTTTGAGCACGTCCTCCTCCGCGTCGGTCAGAATGACGTTCATGCCGAGCTTGCCGGATAGCCTGCGCAGCACGGCCTCGGTCGTGTCGTTCCATTCAACGCCCTCCATGTTCAGCAGGAAGCACTTATCGCCGAAGCAGAGCTTGGGAAGCTCCTCCTCGCTCAGAAGGCTTTCGCTGAACTTCACCACCGCAGCGGGGAGCACCTCGGGCAGCTCATCGTTCATGAGGCTGCCGAGGATATCCTCGGACTGGCGGCGGCGGTCGAGAAATTCCTCGACGCTGCACTCGTCGGGATCGTAAACGGGTGCGGCGACGATAACATCGACACCGGCATCCTTCGCCGCCATGAGGCGGCGAATGGTGTCGATCCTGCTTTTGCAGGTTTTGTCCATGCCCGGCATGACATGTGCTTTGAAATCAATGATCATTGCATAATCTCGCTCCTTCTTTTACTCGTTTCAATTAAGCGGTTCAGGCCAAGGCAGGGGTAATACAATGCAAGTCCGAAGATTATCGAGCCGAGCGCGATTCCCGCAAGAACCTCGATATTGAACAGATAAGCATTGCCGTACATCCCTCCGATGGTCTCACGCATAGCGTTCATAGCGTACTTGAAGGGCATGAAGTCGTACAGCTTTTGGAATATATCCGGCAGTACCTCCACGGGGTAGGTGCCGCCCGAGCCGCCGACCTGGATGACCATGACGATAACCGAGATCGCCATACCGATATTGTCGAGCGCAAAAACAAGCGCGTAGTTTAAAAGCGAGAAGCTGATGCCGGTGACGACCGTCGCCAGCACAAAGCGCCACGGATACAGGCACTGGATCTGGACATAGAACAGATCGCCCAGCGAAACGATGAGCGCCTGTCCGACCGCGACGAGGAAGAACAGACCGTAGCGTCCGAAAAATCTCTCGTGCAGACGGAGGTTTGCAGGCTCGTCCTCCTTGCGGATCTTGACCTTGAGGAACACCGCGTTGAGCAGTGCGCCGACCCACTGCGCCAGCACCGTGTAGAACGGAGCCATTGCCGAGCCGTAGGTCTCGATCTCGTACTTTATGACGGTGTCCATGCTGATGGGCGAGGCGAGATATCCGCCGACAAGGTCGCCGTTGTTTTCAAGCGTATCCGATACCTCGGCAAGCAGCTTGCTTCCGGCAAGCGCCGAGACGAATTCGGATATGACCTTGAGCTCGGCCTGCGCGCCCTCTATGGCCTTCTGCGTGTCGGCAAAGCCGGACTGCATCGTGCCTATCGAGCCAAGATAGGTGCTGAGCGTTCCGCTCAGAGCGCTCGTCGAGCTCTGGAGCCTGCCGAGAACGGAGCTCACGGTGCTCGATGCGCCCTGCGCCTTGTTGAGCGCCGCGTGAAGCTTGGGACCGAGGTCGCTGCTGACGGTGGCCGACAGCTCGCTTATCGTCGCCCGTGCGGAGGTGATGGAGCCTATGATCGACTCCTGCTGCGCGAGGACATCCGCCCAGCTTTCGTCGGTAGCCGTCTGGAGAGCACCGAGCGCGGAGCTGAGGGTCTTGAGCTGCGACGCGAGCGCCGACATCTGCGCCGCGGCGGCGTCAAAGCCGATGGAGGTAAACGACTGCGCCATGTCCGAGCAGTTGCTGCTGAGCGCGTCAAGCATCGCAACGTCGGCGGCGAGGCCGGTGGAAACATACTCGTTATAGCGGTTTATGTCGGAAAAGGCATCCTCAAGGCTGGCCTGGATAGCGGCGAGATTGGAGTCTGCCTGCGCGAGGGCGGTGGTCACGCTCTGCACGGTGGTGTCGATGCGGCTGTCTATCGTAGCCGTGTCGTCGCTGACCTTGTTTAAAAGCTCCTTGGACTGGTCGAGCGTTGCAGAGGTGTTGTTGCAGAGGTTCACGGCAACGCTTATGAGGTTTCGCGCCGAGTTTGTCAGGCCGTTTGCGGCGCTCAGAGCAGCGCAGCAGTCGGAGAGCTTCGTGCTCAGATCGCTTATATCGGAGCTCAGGTCGTTCAGAAGGCTCTCGGCTGTCACGCCGTTTGCGTTTGCAACGGAAATGAGCGATGCGATATCGTCGGATATCGTCTGCACGAAGGTCGCGTTTACCTGCTCCTGAACGGCGGTCTTTGCCTTGCCGGTTATCTTCGGCGCGATGGCGTTTTTCTTGTCGTTCTGATAGAAGATTATTTCGGGATTTGTAATGTCGCCGCTCAAAAAGCTGGTGACGTTGGTGGTGAAATCCTCGGGCACGACGAGCGCGGCGTAGCAGTCGCCGCTGTAGACGAGGTCGAGCGCGTCCTGCTTGGTATCGACAAACTGCCAGCCGATGACATCGTTTGCCTCCAGCGCGGATATGACACTGTCGCCGATATTTATTTTCAGACCCAGCACGCTTGCGCCGGCATCCTCGGAGGCGACGGCGACCTTGATGCGCGAGGTGGCATCCGAGCCGTAGGGGTCCCAGTTTGAGAAAATGTTGAACCATGCGTAAAGGCAGGGCACTGCGGCAAGGCCGAGAATGATGACGATGGCGACGACGCTCGAGGATATCCTGCGCAGGTCGTTGCGGCATATTGTGAAGATATTTTTCACTTCGTCACCTCCTCTTCAAGCTTTTGCAGCAGCTTCAGGCCGCGGCGCGGCGCTTTCACGCTTATAAGGCTGTCGAGCTCGCCGAGCTCATCACGCGAAAGCTCGTTTATCGTGGCCTGCAGCGTCCAGTCGGAGTAGGCGACAAACAGCAGGAAGGCCGCGACGACGAACATGCAGGCTATCCATATGATAAGGAACACTATGCGTGAGCTGTCTGTCAGAGCGAGTATCGCAATGAGCACTATGGGGATTATAATAAGGCTTATCAGCCCGTTTTTTATGCGGCGCTTGTTGTTCTGATGCACCTGCTCGGCATACATCAGCAGCTTGCCGTAGAGCACGTCGGTGCTGTTTTCGCGGACGCGGACATTAAGCTTCTTTGCCATATCACAGCACCCCCGATTTCTCCATTTCGTCCTCGACGAAACGGTTCATTTTAACAAAGGGCTTGCGCACGACAAGGCCGATGGCAATACCTGCAACGGCAAAGATAAGAAGCTCGCCGAGGTAGATGAAGTAATCCCACTGGTACATGCCGAATATCGCCTCGCGCATCGCGTTTATCGCATACGGGAAGGGGAAGAACAGATATATCTTGCTGAATATGTCCGGCAGTATCTCTATCGGGTACGAGCCCGAGGAGCCGGCTATCTGCACGACCATGATAACGACGACGATGGCCTTGCCTATATCGCCGAAGGCCAGCGCCAGCGAATAGATGAGCGAGATGAACACAAAGCTCGTCACCGCAGCCGCCGCCCAGAACAGCCACGGATTTTCCGCCTGACAGTTGAGAATGTAGATATCGCCCAGCACGATGACCGCCGCCTGAGCCTGTCCGAGGAAGAAGAACAGCAGGAACTTGCCCCAGTACTTCTGCCCCTCGGTGACATTGCGCAGTCCCTTGGGCTCGGCCTCGGCCTTGAGTATGGCCACGAGGATAACGCCGCCGACCCAGATGGCAAGCACGGAGTAGAACGGGGTCATGGCATCGCCGTAGCTTGCGGTGGGATAGATCGTCTCCTCCGTCACGCCGACGGGCGAGGACAGGAACTCCGCGTACTTTTCGGCGTTGCCGTTGAGCACGGTTATGAGCGTTTGCAGCCTCTCGTCGGCTGTGCCCTCGTTTATCTTCTGCAGCAGCTCGTCGCAGGAGTCTGCAACGCGCTCCATGAGCGATTGCAGCCGCGTCATGGACGAGGATACATATTGGAGCGTATCGCCCGCCGAGTTTATTACGGGCGCGATATCGTCAAGCGTGATGCCCAGACTGTTTATCAGCGGCCCCATCATGTTCATGGTGCTCGAAAGGTTCGAGAGCATGAGGTCTATGCCGGTCTTGAGCTCGTTTGTTATCATCGAGCGCATGAGCGAAACGGTGTCCGCGCAGGCTCCCGTTATCCTTGCCGCGTCCTCGGCAAAGCTTGCGTCGTCGCGCAGCAGCTCAAGCTGCGTCTGCGTCTGCTTTGTGCGCTCGATAAGAGCGTCGAGGGTGTTTGCAACATAGGAGGTGCCGCTCAGGGCGCTGTTTTCAGGAAGCAGCGCACGCAGAGTTTCAAGATGCGTCTGCAGCTTTGCCGCGGCGTTCTTTGCGTTATCGACCATCTGATTGTGCAGCTCGATGGTCCCGTTTATGACCTCGCTGGAGGCCAGCTTGTTCAGTGCCTCCGTCAGCTCGTCAAGATCGCTTTCAAGCTCGGCGAGCTTGCCGTCAATGCCCTCGGCCAGCTGGTCTATCGCCGTCTGCGCGTTGGTGACGGCGGCAGTGGCGGAGTTGAGCGTCGCCTGAGAGTTGGAGAGTGCAGAGGAGAGGTTTGCCGAGGAGCTTCCGATGCCGGACAGGACATAGGATATCGACGAGCTGTTATCCACAAAGCGGCCTATCGACGCGCTGTACTGGCGCAGGCTGCTGCTGAGGTCTGTCAGCTGCGAGATGACGGCGTTGACCGCCTGCTCCTCGTCTATATCCTCGCTTATCTCCTGACCCGTGGTGAAAACGGTCTGGAACAGCACCTTCAGGTACTCGACCTGAATATTGTGCTTGACAGTCTCGGCTGCTGTGTCGGTGATCTTTGTTGCGATGGCGTTGGTTTTTGCGTTTACATAGTATGTAATGGTGCTCTCATCGTCGGTGAGCGCACTTTTCAGATCGTACATATTTCGGCTGAAATTTTCGCCGATGAGTATCGCGGCGTAGTACTTGCCGCTGTCAACACCCTTTTTGGCCTTATCGGTGCTGCCGGTAAACACCCAGTTTATCGACGTGTTGTCCTTCAGACCCTCAAGTATCGACTCGCCCTTGTTCTCGCCCTCGTAGCCCTTGTCGTCGGAGGCCACGGCAATGCTTATATTGCCCGTGTTTCCGTAGGGGTCTGAGTTTGCGTAGATGTTGACCCAGGCATACAGTGCCGGCAGGATCGTTATGGCGATAACGACGGCGACTGCAAAGAAGTGCCTCGAAAGGCTCTTGATGTCGGAAAAGAATATTTTGAACGTATTCTTCATTTTACCACCCTTACATCGACTTGTAGTCAAACTAAACTTACACTAAAATAACTTTCTTTAACATGGGCAATATCAGCTTTCAGTCTTAAAATCAGACATTTGAGCTCGTTTGCCCAAAGCTTTTCCTTAATTTATGAGCAATTTAAGATAGCCGTGCGCCCTCTCCCTTGAGCACCCCCCTTCCCTGAGAGTTATCCACTGCCACACGAGAAACAGCGTGCTGCTGTAATGGTCGGCAAGGAGCTCGTTTGGGATCTCCTTTTTCTCCGCCTCGGGGCAGTCCCTGAATATCCGGCGCATCTGCGCGCCCAGAAAATTGCGCAGGCTCGACAGCATGTAGCCGAGCTCGCCGTTATGTATGAGCACCTGCCGTATCGCCTCGGCGTTTTCCCGCGTGAAATCAAAAATGCGGTCGAAATAAACGTACAGCATTTCGTTTTCCGCTGCGTGATGATATTCGGAAAGACCTATCCTTTCCGCAAGCGATATCCAGCAGTAATTGAGCAGGTCGTATTTATCGTCAAAATAATTGTAGAAGGTCGCACGCGGATACTGCGCGGCCTCGCACAGCTGCCCGACCGTTATCTCCTCAAACGGCCTCTCGGCAAGAAAAGCAAGCATCTGCCCGCTCAGCGCCTCCAGCGTCCGTTTTGCGCCCCGCGTCATGGGCTTTGAAGCATCGTATTTCATAGCATCCTCTTTTGCATATTTTGATATGTGTCCAAATCTGAACATATAGCCGGTTTTGCGGCTTGCTCTTAAAGCCGTATCATTATATCATAACGGCAGATTTTTTACAAGTGTCCAATCAGAGACGCTTGCATAAAGGAGGAGCATAAAATGAGCATTGCCGTTATTACGGGAGCGTCATCCGGCCTCGGAGCCTGTTATGTGGATGCGGTCACAAGGGTATTTCCTGAGATCGACGAGCTGTGGCTGCTCGCAAGGCGAGAGGATCGGCTGAAGGAGATCGCATTGATGCATCCGGACAAGCACTGCGTGGACGTTCCGCTCGATCTTGCGGATATGAACAGCTACGGAAAGCTTGCCGAAAGGCTGCGGCAGGAAAAGCCTCAAATCGAAGTGCTTGTAAACGCGGCGGGAATGGCGGGCGGCGCGGCATTTGAGGATGCAGAGCCGGCACAGCTTATGAAAACCATCGACTTAAACTGCAAGGGCGCGACCGCCATCGTGAGCGCCTGCCTTCCTTATATAAAAGACGGCGGAACTATCCTTGAAGTTTCATCTACCTCCGCATTCGTTCCGAATGTGAACCTTGTCGTATACTGCGCATCAAAATCCTATGTGTCCGCATTCTGCCTCGGCCTGCGAGAGGAATTGAAGCATCGCAGGATCAATGTCTGCGCGGTTTGTCCGGGGCTGATGCTCACGGAAATGAATCGGCGCAACGGCAGGGTCGAGCTGACCGACGGACAGAAGCGTCTGCCCGTGATCGACCCTAAGTCCGCCGCGGCCAAGTCGCTGAAGGCGGCAAAGAAAGGTCGGGCAGTCTACACGACCGGCGTGTTCTACAAAGGCTATCGTCTGCTTGCCAAGCTTGTTCCTCACACGCTGCTTGTCAAATTTGCGGGATTGGGGTGAGTATACGATGATATTTTATTTTTCCGCCACGGGAAACAGCCGGCATATAGCACGGCGCATCGCGGCATCTCTCGGCGACGAGGCGCTGTCGATAACGGAGCTTGTACGCAGCGGAAGCTTTTCCTTTGACGGCGAGTACGAAACGCTCGGCATCATAAGCCCCACCTATTCATGGGGGCTGCCGGTAATCGTGCGCGAATTTCTCGAAAAGCTCAGGCTCAAGACCGCGCCTGAGTACCTCTACTTCATAGCAAGCTACGGAACGACACCCGGGCAGACGGGGCGCTTTGCCGCCGAGGCTCTGAAAGGCTCCGGCCTTGCGTTTTCGGCCTTTTTCAGCGTGAAAATGCCGGACACGTGGACGCCCATATTCGATCTGAGCGACAAGGACAAGGTCCGGCGCATAAACGATGCCGCCGAGGAGCAGATAGACAGGCTCATCAAAAGGATAGCGCAGCGCGAGCACGGTGATTTCATGCAGAGAAAGATGCCCCTGCCGCTTGCGCGAACGGTACACTCGCTTGAATACGACCGCATGCGCCGCACGGAGCACTTTGCCGTTGAGGACAGCTGCATCGGCTGCGGAATGTGCGCAAGGGGCTGCCCCGTCTCCGCCATTGAGATAAGAGACAAAAGGCCGGTCTGGGTAAAGGAGCGGTGCGTGATGTGCCTTTCCTGCCTGCACCACTGCCCTAAGTTTGCCATTCAGTACGGCAGGAGCACAAAAAAGCACGGGCAGTATACGCACCCGTAATTATATAGTAAGAGAGCCGTATCATTGATACAGCTCTCTTACTATTATATATATCATTTTATTTAAGGCGCTTGTCGCACTTTTTTGCCAGATATGTGCCGAGGCTCTGGAAAAGCTGCACGAGCAGGATCAGCAGGATCACCGCGACGACCATGATAAGGTACTTGTAGCGGTAATAGCCGTAGTCGATGGCGATCTTGCCGAGGCCGCCGCCGCCGATGATGCCGCTCATTGCCGAGTAGCTGAGGATGGTGGTCAGGGCGATGGTGACGTTCTGGATAAGCGAGGGGACGCTTTCGGGGATCATGACCTTGCAGATGATCTGCAAGGGCGATGCGCCCATGCTCTGCGCTGCCTCGATGATGTTGCCGTCGAGCTCACGCAGGCTGCTCTCGACGAGCCTTGCCACGAAGGGGAAGGCCGCCGCGACGAGCGGAACGATGGTGGCCGTCGTGCCGACAGCCGTGCCTATGAGCGCTCTGGAGAGAGGAAGAACCATGATCATCAATATAAGAAAGGGGATCGAGCGCAGAAGGTTTATTATAACGTTCAGCAGGCGCATGAGCCAGCCCGGGAGCGGCAGAACGCCGTCCTTTTCACCGGCTACGAGCAGCACGCCGAGCGGCAGGCCGATGACGAGAGAAAGCGCGGTGCTGAAGACCGTGACGTAAAACGTCTCCCACAGCGCGGTCGGGAAGCTCGGCAGGATATCGAGCAGACCCTGTATGGAGGCCTCGGAAAAAAGATCACTGTACATTGCCGTCAACCTCCTCTGCCGTGACGTTTGCGACCGATGAAATGAACTTCAGCGCACGGTCATAATGCGCGCTGGGGATGCCTATGAGCAGGCTGCCGTAGACCTCTGCGGACAGCTTCTGCGTCGAGGCGGAAATGACGTTGCAGAAGATATTCTCCTCCGACGCAAGCCGCGCAACGAGAGGTATCGCGGTCGTCCGGCTGTCGCGGAAGATGAGCCTCACGCGGCGCTCGGTCCTGGGGTCGGAGACCATCTCGTCCACGCCGCCCGGGAACACGAGCCTGCGGCCTGCGGCGGACTTCGGCGCTGCGAACACCGCCGCAACGAGTCCCTCCTCCGCGACCTCGCCGTCGTCGAGAATGGCAACGTGGTTGCATACCTCCTTAACGACGCTCATCTGGTGGGTAATGATGACGACCGTTATGCCGAGCTTTGCGTTTATGTCCTTGATGAGCTCAAGGATCTGGCGGGTGGTCTTGGGGTCGAGGGCGCTTGTGGCCTCGTCGCAGAGCAGAACCTTGGGGTCTGTTGCAAGGGCGCGGGCTATGGCTACGCGCTGCTGCTGGCCGCCGGAGAGCTGCGCGGGGTAGGCGTTTGCCTTATCCGGCAGGCCGACGAGCTCCAGAAGCTCGCGTGCGCGCTTTTCGGCATCGGCCTTCTTTATTCCGGCAAGCTCCATCGGGAAGCACACGTTTTTAAGGCAGGTGCGCTGCATCAGGAGGTTAAAGTGCTGGAATATCATCGTTATGCTGCGCCGCGCTGCGCGAAGCTGCGCCGGACTCATGGTGTCGAGCCGCTCGCCGTTTACGATTATCTCGCCGCTCGACGGCTTTTCCAGCAGGTTTATGCATCGCACCAGCGTGCTCTTGCCCGCGCCGGACATGCCGATTATGCCGTATATGTCGCCGTCCCGAATGCTCAGGGAGACGTTTTTGAGTGCGTCCACCTCTCCCGTTCCGGAGTCAAAGGTTTTGCTTACATTTTTAAGTTCGATCACAAGCGTCTCCCCTTATGCTTTAATTGCTTATATTACTTACCGCTTACAGCGTCCAGAGTGGTCTGGGTGCCGCCGTACAGACCCATGGGCTCGACGTGGATGGCTGCCACGGAGACGATGTGGGTGCCGTTCTCGGCGTTGAAGTCATCGAGGTAGGGGGTGTGCTGGAAGTAGTTTGCAAGAACGGTGCCGTCCTCAACGACGTTGTTGGGGATCACATAGTCGCTGTAGGTCTGGATATCGAGGGTGATGTCCTTTGCTGCGAGGATCTCCTTTGCGATCTCAAGGATCTCTGCGTGCGGGGTGACTGATGCCGCGACGGAGATGGTGGTGCCTGCGAGGGCGGCGTAATCAACGGAGCTGTCGTAGCCGTCGGTGAGGCTGTCAACCACGGAGACGACGGAGCCTTCGTACTTCTCCTCGATGAAATCGGCTACCTGCTTGCTCTCGAGAGCGGCCTTGAGCGCCTTGACGGCGTCGGTGTTTTCATTGCCTTCCTTGACTGCGAGGATGTTGCTGTATGCAGAGGAGGAGCCCTCCTTGAACAGGGAGTCCTTAACGGGGTTGAGACCGGCGTTTATTGCGTAGTTGCTGTTGATGACTGCGTAGTCAACATCGGGCAGGAGCTGGGGGATGGCTGCGGCCTCGGCCTCGACGATCTCGACGTTGTAGGGGTTATCGACGATGTCGTTCTTGGTTGCGGTGATGCCTGCGCCGTCCTTGAGGGTGATGATGCCGGCCTCCTGGAGCAGGAGCAGTGCGCGTGCTTCGTTGGTGGTGTCGTTGGGAACTGCGATCTTGATGACCTTGGCGCTGTCGTCGGCGGAGTCGCCGTCGGTGCTGCCGTTCTTGGAGCAGGCTGCGAGGCTGAATGCGAGGACTACTGCAAGTGCAAGTGCGATTATTTTAGTAAAGTTTTTCATTTTTATTTTCTCCTTAAAAGTTTTTGATGTGTTGTCGTCTTGTGAATGATAATGTCCTCTGTGTCTCGGGGACACATTCGCTTTACCGGCCATTTCATACGGCACATCTCCTTTCAGCTCGAAATAAACGGGATAAAAAAACAGCGGGAGGTCATCGAC
>CAVDFD010000050.1:0-10517 GCA_963608145.1 Bacteroidaceae bacterium
TGCCCCGCCGTGCCTCCGCAGGCAAATATTATTCTCATTATTCTATCCTCCCACACGTCCTGCCGTGATGTCTCTTGATATGCTCAGCACTATCCCCATTTCGGCCAGCTGCATTAAAAGCGCCGTGCCGCCGTAGCTGAAAAACGGAAGCGAGATACCCGTGCACGGCACGAGATTGGTAACGACGGCGACATTGAGTATGACCTGCACCGCCAGCAGCGTCGTTATCCCGCCGGCTACCAGAAAGCCGTATCTGTCCTTACTGTGCAGCGCTATCCAATAGCCTCGTATTATTAAAAGCGCAAAAAGCGTAAGTATCAGAAGCGCTCCGATAAAGCCGAGCTCCTCGCACACGACGGAGAAGATAAAGTCGTTATGCTCCTCGGGAAGATAGAGATATTTCTGCCTGCTCTGTCCCAGTCCGAGACCCGTAAGCCCGCCGGAGCCGATGGAATATAGAGACTGAACGATCTGATATCCCTCATCAGAGGTGGAGGCAAATGGATCGCGCCACGTCGTTATCCTTGTCGAAGCATATGGAAAAAATGTCAGCAGCGCCGCTATGCCGCCGCCTGCCGCCGCTGCCGCTGCTATAAACCATATAAGGCGTGCTCCGCCCAGAAACAGCATCGCTCCGCCTATCACAACGATTATAATGGATGCCGAAAAATGCGGCTCCAGAACGAGCAGCCCGACAATAGCAATAAGTATTGCCGCAAAGGGCAATATACCGTGCCTGAAGCTTTTCATTCTGCTGCGGCGTGAGCATATCATCGACGCAAAGGACAAAATCACGGCGATCTTTGCGATCTCCGACGGCTGAATGGTGAACGCTCCGAGTCCTATCCAGCGCCTTGCGCCGTTTGCATTCGTACCTATGAGAGGCACAAGCGCAAGCAGTATAACTGCCGCTGCCAGAAGCGGAACTGAAAATCGCCTGTAGAAGCCCACCGGCAGGCGTGCGCACAGCGTCATTGCCGCAAGGCCGAGAGCCGCGAAAACAAGCTGTCTTATAAAATAATAGGCCGCCTTTCCGCCGGTAACGCCGCTCGGGTCATAATATGCGCGGGCAAAGCTTGCCGACAGCACCATGGTAACTCCGATGGTCAAAAGCATCACAACAAGCGCAAGGAAGGATATATCCATTCCCATGCGCTTTGTTTTATCCTTCGTTTCCCTTATTCCGAGTCCGGCGCTGCCGTACTGCATAGACCTTCCCTCCGTTATCAGAGCTGGAAACGATTATATATTCCGATGAATGAAATTATTGCAAAAACGAGGGAGACGGAAGTAAAAAGTGCGAATATTTCTTTTTCTTTCCACTTTTTGCCCGTCCATCCGCCCATTTCAAGGTGATGATGAAACGGTGCCATCTTGAAAATGCGCTTACCGTGAGTGAGCTTGAAGTAGCCGACCTGAATAATATCCGAAAGCGTTTCGATGATATATACTATGCCGACCGTTATGAGGATAAGCGGCATATCGTAGGCAAAGGCAAGCGCCGCTATCGCTCCGCCGAGAAACAGCGAGCCGGTATCGCCCATAAACACCTTGGCGGGATTGAAGTTATATACAAGAAAGCCCATAAGGCCGCCGAGGAGCGCCGAGGAGAATATGCCCAGCGCCATGTACTTGTCGCCCCAGAGAAAGCTCACGGATGCAAAGAACAGGCATACGGGTATGCTCGTTCCGCTGGCAAGACCGTCTATACCGTCGGTTATATTGACCGCATTTACCGTTCCGACGATTATAAATGCGGCAAGAATGAAATAAAGTATCTCGGGGATATAGACCTCAACATTCCAGAACGGGATATAAAGCTTCGTTGAGATGTGTCCGAGCTTGCGCAGCAGCAGCACAAAAACAAGCGCCGCAGCAAGCTGAAGCAGGAACTTCGCCTTTGCACTCAGGCCGAGATTCTGCTTCTTGCGCAGCTTCTCCCAGTCGTCGAGAAAGCCGATAGCACCGAAAACAAGTGCAAACAGCAGCACGAATATATGCGTAAAATCGCCGCTGCGCATCGAGTCAAAGCCGACCGTCAGGCACACGAGCGTGCAGGCGCTTATAAATATAACACCGCCCATCGTAGGCGTTCCGGACTTTGACATGTGCCAGGTCGGTCCGTTTTCCTTTATCTCCTGTCCGGCCTTAATTTTTCTCAGCCACGGCACATAGAATTTTCCGACTATTACTGCCGTTATAAACGCCATGACCAGTGCAAGGGTCAGCTTCAGGGTCATTTTTTGTTCCTCTTCTCTATATGTTCTGCGACTATCTCGCGCTCATCCATATGATGCTTCTCATGGCCGACGACCTGATAGTCCTCGTGGCCTTTGCCGGCAAGCAATATTACATCATTTGACCTGTGCTTGTCAATCGCCCATTTTATTGCCTCGGCGCGGTCGCATATGGCAATGTGCCCGGTTTCCTTACCCTCAAGGCCGACAAGTATCTCGTCTATTATCGCCTGCGGCTCCTCCGTGCGGGGATTATCGCTCGTAACGATAACAAAATCTGCGTTATCGGCAGCTATCGCACCCATTATCGGACGCTTTGTTCTGTCGCGGTCGCCGCCGCAGCCGAAAAGCACGACGAGGCGGCCATCATGGTCGGCGCGGAGAGCCCTGAGCGCATTTTCAAGAGCGTCCGGCGTGTGAGCATAGTCGATAACTATTGTATAGTCGCCGTCTGTCGGCACAAGCTCCATGCGCCCCTTCACGCCGTGAGCCGACAGCATTGCATTTGCGCAGTCATCAAGGCTTATGCCGAGCGCGAGCCCTGCTGCAATGGTATTGAGCGCATTGTATACGGAAAACTCACCCGGAATGGCAAGGCGCACGGGAGCTGAGCTTTCACCGCAGCAGGCCGTAAACGAAACTCCCTTGGCAGAAAGCTTTATATCCTGCGCTGTCAGATCCGCAGCGCCGCCCTTTGCCGAATACGTCAGAAGTCTGCACGAGGCGTTTTTCATCATGGTCTCCGCCCATGCATCGTCAATGTTTATGCAGCCGGTGCGGCAGGCGTTAAAGAGCATTGCCTTTGCCTGCGCGTACTCCTCCATGGTATGGTGAAAATCAAGATGATCCTGCGTGAGGTTTGTAAATGAGCCGACCGCAAATTCAATACCCGCGACGCGGCTGAGCACCAGCGAGTGAGACGAGACCTCCATCACGACATGGGTGCAGCCGGCGGCATACATCTCGGCAAAAAGCTGCTGGAGCTCAAGGCTTTCGGGGGTAGTGCGCTCCGTGTGGATAAACTCGTCGCCTATCATGTTGCCGTTTGTTCCGACAAGACCGACCTTTGCACCGAGCGTATGCTCAAGCAGATGCTTTAAAAGATACGTCGTCGTGGTCTTGCCGTTTGTACCAGTGACTCCGATGATCTGCATCTTCCCCGCCGGATCGCCGTAGAAATTGCAGCTTGCAAGCGCAAGAGCGCGGCGGCAGTCGTTTACAAGTACATACGGGATATCTGCCGGCGGCACTCTGTCGCATATGACGGCTGCCGCACCGTTTTGCACGGCTGACGGGATATATTTATATCCGTCTGTCCGGAAGCCGGATATCGCAACGAACACGTCGCCCTGCTTTGTGCTGCGTGAATCATAGCTTATGCCGCTTATATCGCAGTCGGGCGCGGCATTAAGCTCAACTACCTCTATGTTTTTTAAAAGCTCCGATAATTTCATAAGTACACCATCCTTTATCTTTCAGTATCGTCCTAAAATGCTCTCGTCATCCGAAACGAGAGACACCTCGACGACCGTTCCGTGCTTTATATCAGTCCCCGCTTTTACGCTCTGGTTAAACACCCTTTGGATATCCGCATCCCGCACGACGGTATTGCTGCGAACGAATACTCCGTACCTGCTGAGCTCCTTCACTGCCTCGGCATAGCTCAGGCCGCTGATACCCGGCATTGTTTCGAGCGCTGCCGACGGGCTTGCGCCGGCATAGACAATGACCGTGCTGCCGCCTGCTATGACCGTTCCCGTGAGCGGAAGCTGCTCGGTCACGGTATCGCCCGTGCCTATTACGCGGCAGTCAAAGCCCTCGGCTGCAAGCGTTCTTTCCGCTTCGCTGATACTGAGCCCCGACAGCTCCGGCACAGCTCTGTCCGCAGTTTCTGAGCTCTCGTCATACTCCGGCTCTATGCCCATATAGGGCAGGATATCCGCAAACATCTTACCCACCGTTGGAGCTGCCATCTGTCCGCCGGACACATAAACACCTGATCCGTCTCCCGGAGAATCGAGAAGCACGAGCAGCGCTATCTGCGGAGCGTCTGCCGGTGCAAAGCCGACGAATGACACTATATAGTCCTTTTTTCCGGTCTGCGCCTCGTAGCTGACCTTTTCCGAGGTTCCTGTTTTTCCGCCGATGCGGTAGCCCGCGACGGCCGCATTGCGTCCCGTGCCCTCGTTCTGGTCGCCGACGACCTGCTCGAGAATGGAGCAGACCGTTTTGCTGGTCTCCTCGCTCAGAACGCGGCGCACGACCGTCGGCTTATGATTATACACCGCAGAGCCGTCTGCGTCCAGTAAACTTTCCGCGACATAGGGCTGCATGAGATATCCGCCGTTCACGCAGGCGCTGACCGCCGTTATCAGCTGCAGCGGCGTTATCGTGAAGGTCTGCCCGAAGGAGGCCGCAGCGAGCTGGGATTTGTTCTTTTCGCTGTAAAACGTATCCTCGCTCCACCAGATGCTGCCGCTCTCGCCGCCGAGGTCTATTCCGGTTTTGGCGCTGAGCTGCTGTGAGCTGTCGCCGGTGAGCTCAAGAAAGCCGAATGCGTCGCAGTATTTGTAAAACGTCTGTGCGCCGACGCGCAGGCCGATATTGACAAAGGCCGCATTGCACGAATGCTGCACCGCCTGTGTGAGGCTCTGTGAGCCGTGACCGGCTGTTTTCCAGCAGCGCACGGGGTTAGTTCTGCCGGACACCTGAACGCTGCCGCCGCAGAAAAAGCTGTCGTCAAGACTTACCTTGCCCTCCTCAAGCGCCATGGCCAGCGTTATTATTTTAAATGTAGAGCCCGGCTCATATGTATCCGACAGAGTTTTATTGCGCCATTGCAGGCGCTGGGCATCGGCAAGAAGCTGATCCTTTTCCTCCTGACTCGGCGCTTCCTCTATCGCATTTTTAGCCTCGTCGCTCACATCGAGGAAGTTGTTGAGGTCGTAGCCGCCGACGGATGCCATGGCAAGTATCTTTCCGGTCTTCACATCCATCGCTATAGCTCCCGCGCCGTTTTGGATATCGTAGTCCTCGACCGCCTGATACAATGATTTTTCAACATAATGCTGTATCGTCAGGTCTATGGTCGTTACAAGGTCAAGGCCGTCCTCCGCGCCCGTGTAGCCCTCGTACTGATTGAAAAGGAGATCCGTCCCGTAGGCGTTTGCAAGGCGCATATACTTTCCCGACGTTCCGCTTAACGCGGAATTATACTGTGCCTCCACCCCGTCGAGCCCGTAATTATCCGTTCCGACAAAGCCTATGACGTGGCAGGCAAGCGACGAATAGGGATAGTAGCGCTTGGTATCGCTCTCAAGCCGCACACCCTTGAGCTCATACTCGTTTTTAAACTCGCGTACCTTATCCGCCGTTTCTTTTTCGACCTTACGCGCAACGGTGACGTACCACGAGCCGGTGTTTTCGGTCTTTTTGAGTATATCCTCGCGCTCAAGCCCCAGTATCTCGGACAGTTTATCCGCTATCAGCTCCCTGTCCTCGCCGTACATGTCTATCTCGGCGGGGCTCAGATAGACATTATCCACATTCGCGCTCATCGCAAGGATGTTCATATTGCAGTCGTATATAGTCCCGCGCTCGGCGGAGCTGCCCGTTTCGCGCAGCTGCTGACTTATCGCAAGCTCCTCGTATTTATCGTGGTCGCGTACCTGCAGGATATACAGACGGACTGCCAGCACCGCAAATGCAAGTATGCCGCACACTGCCATGAGAAATAGTGTGCGGCGCAGCATGGTTCTGTTCGGGCTGCATGGTGTCTTGTCGGTTTTGCTCATAGCTGCTCCTTCCGGCAAAAAGATATCAGTAAATACTATCTTCCTGCCCTGTGAAATATGCAGCTTATCCGTTATCTATAATCATCGCCTTATCCTCTGCCGGCGTATCTATCTCCTCCGGCCGGCGCTGAAGCGAGCTCTGCATTCCGAGACGGCTCTTTGCTTCCTTTTCAAGCTCGTCGAGATCCTGCGCAAATTCATACTCTATGCGCAGGCGGCGGTTTTCCTCCAGCAGCTCCTCCGCCTCCTGACGGTATGCGACATTTTCATCATTCAGCTCAGTGAGCCGGACACGCGCAAAAAGCGACAGCATGAGCATCACGGCGCTCACGAGCGCAAGCACAGTCAGCATCACCGGCGGCATTGCGCCGCGCAGCTTTTTTTCAGACGGCTCGGAGCGCTTTTTTCTCTTGGAGCCGTATTGATATTCGCAGCCGGAGCTTTTCAATGAGCACTACACCCTTTCGGCGACGCGGAGCTTTGCGCTTCTCGCACGCGGATTGAAGTTCAGCTCATCCTCATCCGGCACTATGGGCTTTCTGTGCACGCTCCTGAGAGTCTGCTTAAAGCCGCAGACGCATATCGGAGCTTCTCTCGGACAGGTGCAGCCGTTTTCCCTTGCGGCTATACCCGTTTTAACTATTCTGTCCTCAAGCGAGTGGAAGCTTATGACGCACAGCCGCCCGCCCTTTTTAAGTCTGTCGGGCGCTGTTTTCATCATTCTGTCCACCGCGCCGAGCTCGTCGTTGACGGCTATTCTTATAGCCTGAAAGCTGCGCTTTGCAGGGTGCTGCTTTTCGCGCAGAGCGGCGGCAGGCATGGCCGAACGGATGATATCGACAAGCTCAAGCGTTGTCTCCACAGGCTTTATACTGCGCCGCTCAACGATGCGTGAGGCTATGCGCCGTGCATAGCGTTCCTCGCCGAAATCGCGCAGAATGCGTGCAAGCTCTGCCTCGTCCCAGTCGTTTACGACCGTATATGCCGTAAGAGCGCTTGTATTATCCATGCGCATATCAAGCGGAGCGTCGTTCATATACGAAAAGCCGCGCTCGGCCTCGTCAAGCTGCGGCGAGGATACGCCGAGGTCAAACAGCATTCCGTCAACCTCGTCAATGCCGAGCTCGTCAAGTATCTGCGAAACATCGCAGAAGTTCCCGTGTACGAGCGTCATTTTACCTGCATATGCGGCAAGCCGCTCGCCGGTGCGCCTTATTGCGCTTTCGTCGCGGTCGATACCTATGAGCCGTCCGGTGGTAAGACGCTTTAGTATCTGCTCGGAATGCCCTCCGAGTCCAAGCGTTCCGTCAACATATATCCCGTCCGGCTTTATATCAAGATTTTCTATACATTCGTTCAGCAGCACCGATATGTGCTTTGCTTCATTTGCCATATCAAAACTCCAATTCGTCCATAACGGACGCGATATTTTCCGGCCTTATCTCGCTTTCGGAAAGCTTATCCCAGCTTGCCTCATCCCATATCTCGGCATGGTTATTACAGCCGATGACGGCAACATTTTTCATCAGGTGCGCATACTCGCGCAGATGTGCCGGTACAAGCGTGCGTCCCTGATTATCAAGCTCACATCTGGCCGCATAAGCAAAAAGCGGGCGCATTTTGCGCTGCTTTACATAGCTCATTGCGTTCACCTTATCCGAAAACTCACGCCAGCTGTCCGCGCTGTACACCGAAAGGCAATTATCCATGGAAAGCGTTATATAGAACACGTCTCCAAGCTCATCCCTGAGCTTTGCCGGAATAAACAGCCTACCCTTGCTGTCGATGCTGTGCCTGTATTCGCCTGTCAACGTGCTCACCTCTTTTTTCGTGCTATTTCGATGCACTTTGCACCACTTTGCACCACTCTGCTTTGATTATAGAGATTCACAGGCAAAAAATCAAGAACATTTTGGTAACATATAAAAATATGCAGTACCACGCAAGACGGTACTGCATATTTTGCTGTTTTATTTTCCGGCCGAGTTTATGACGGCATTTGAGATTATTATCTTGCATATCTCCGATGTGCCCTCGGCAATGGTGAGCATCTGAGCGTCGCGGAAGCAGCGATCGACCTCAAATTCAGAGGAGAGACCGTTCGCGCCGTGGATCTGGCGCGCACTTTTGCATATCTCGCAGGCAAGCTCCGTGCTCATGAGCTTTGCCGCAGCCACGTCGGTCGAGGCCTGACGCTCCTTTGCATCGTACTGCTCGGCAGCGCAGCGGATCATGCATCTTGATGCCGACAGCTTTGCGTACATCTCGGCGAGCATGAAGGCAATGCCCTGATACGATGAGAGGTTGCGGCCATATTTGCCCGTCTCCGTTGCATAATTATTTGCAAGCTCCAGCGCTCTTCCGGCAATGCCGGCAGCTATCGACGCGACCGCGAGCCTGCCGAGCTGCAGCGTGGGCTTTAGTAGCGCATAGCCCTGATTTTCCTCGCCTATTATATTCCCCGCCGGTATGCGGCAGTGATCAAACTCCAGCCTGCCGGTGGGACAGCTGTTGAGGCCGATCATGTGCGGGCCGGTATCGGCAGTCAGTCCCTCGGCCTGAGCATCGACATAGAAAAGGCTTATATCACGGCTGCGTCCCGTGAGTGCTGTGCGTGCGGCTATTATATATCCGTCGGCCTTGCCCGAGGCGGTTATCCACGATTTTGAGCCGTTTATGATCCATTCGTCGCCGAGACGTATGGCCGTTGTGTTGATTCCCAGAACATCCGAGCCGCCGCTCTCCTCGCTTATCGCATAGGCAACGAGCTTATTGAGTGCAAAGCAGGGCTCAAGCGTCCTTATCCTGAGCTCCGGCGAGGCCGCATTATTCATTATATCGCAGGCCAGAAGATGCGGAACGAGCGCAAGCGCGAGCGACGCGCTGCCGCGGGCAAGCTCCTGCAATATCACGCACATCTCCGCAGCTCTGTAGCTGCCGCCGCTCATGAGCTCCGGCGACACGAGCCCGAGCTCGCCGCAGCGCTTTATAAGCTGAGTGGGAAAGGTTCCGCTCCTGTCGAGCTCCTGCGCCGCGGGAATGACCTCCTCGCCGACAAAGCGTCTGACCTTCTCCTTCAGAGCCGTCTGGCTTTCATTTAATATATACATAGCATTCATTCTCCTTGCTTCGCCGTGAACATGAGTATCGCCTTCGTGTATGAAAAGCTGTCGTCAAATATCTCCTCCTCAAGCGTACAGCCCTGCTCTCCGCGGCGCGTGAGCTTGCTTGACAGCATGAGGCTTTCGTGAACTCCGATGGTTTTGGAGGCAAAAAACGTTCCGCTTTCGATAACGCAGCCCTCGCCGAGTATCTGACACGCATGGCGCAGAGCCGCCGTCAGAACGACCGGAAGCGTAAACTCCGAGGGGTCTGCCGCTCCCCTGTTCGGGATGCGGATATTATAATACTTCTCATCGTCCGTTTCCGAAACATCCGATGCCTCAAGGAAGGATTCAAACATCGGAACTCCGCCGCTGCCGCCGGAAAACATGAAGTAGCGCAGAACGTCGTTCATATCCAGAACGCCGCTGACCTTATCGCCGTCCATCACCGCCGCGATGCTGTTACCGGAAAGGAGCATGTCCTCGGCGATCTTTGTCATGGGCGTTTCGCCGTCAAAATGCAGGCACTGCCCGTCGGGGCGGAGAATGCCGTATATGCGCTGCGAGGGGTTTGCTGCGAACGCCCTCGGCACATCCAGCGCTCCGCACAGCCTGAGATTTTCATCGACCACGGGATAGGTCTGGATCGATATATCCTCGCAGAGCTTGTGCCAGTCGGCGACAACGTCGTTGCTGTATAGATACTGCGGCATCTTCATCCACGCCTGAGCCTCGTCGGGGCTTTCCGTAAACGAGGTGCGCAGCTTTTCAAGCAGCAGCATTATCGTTATGCTGTCCTGAAGAGCACTTATTACGGCGCGGCCGCTGCGTTCGGCGTAGATAAGCGTGAGCGGCTCTGCGCTCGCCCCGCCGGTGAGCATAAGATTTGCGCCGAGCTCGATAATAAGCGCCTGTATTTCCGGCCTGTCACCGACAAGGCACAAAACGTTTACATTTTCCTTTGCGTCCTTTGAAAGCGCCCTGCGAAGCTGCTCCTCGCTGCCGTCACATATGATAAGGTGCTCTATCAGCCTGTCGGCATCGGCAGGCTCTATGATCGTAGTAAGGCCGAGAAGCTTGACCGCCCGCTTGAGACTGACAGGCTCCGAGTCCAGCGCCACTCTCGAATCGATCTTGAACGTGCCGGACTTGGGCTTTGTGACGACAAGTCCCTGAGCCTCGGCAGCCTTTATTGCCTTGTAAACCGTTCCGACGCTGACATCAAGTATTTCCGACAGACGGCGGACGGATATCTTCGTTCCCGCGTCAAGTTCTTTTATATATGACAGTATCAGCTCATTTTTTATTGACATATAAATTCCCCACCCATTTATATCTGTATGGTCATTATACAGATAAGTATGTCTTATGGCAAGCATTTT
>CAVDFD010000051.1:0-10464 GCA_963608145.1 Bacteroidaceae bacterium
CATCGTCCGAGGCGCGGTGATGGTTGAATTCCGGCAGGCTCAGGCGGTTTGAGACGATATCGAGCTTATGGCGCTTTAAGTCGGGCAGGAGCGCGTGCGAAAGTGCAAGCGTGTCGATATAAACCGGCTCAAACTCAATGCCGCTGCGCTGTGCAGCCGCCGACATGAAGCCGGTGTCGAAATCTGCGTTGTGCGCGACTATGGGCCGGTCCCCGACAAATTCAAGGAAGCTTCTCATGGCCTCGGCCTCGCTCGGAGCGCCCTTGACATCGCGGTCCGTTATGCCTGTGAGCTGCGTTATCTCAGCCGGTATGTGCATGCCCGGGTCAACGAAGGTATTGAAGGTCTCTTTTATCTCGCCTCCGGCGTAGATCACCGCGCCGATCTCGGTCATGCGGTCGGAGCCAGCGTTCAGGCCGGTCGTCTCTATATCGAAGGCGACCATCTCGTCGTTCATGTCCCTGTCGCTGCTGCCGTGTACGGCAAGGCTGCCGTCCATGTCGTTTACAAAATAGCACTCGCAGCCGTAGATTATCTTGACCCCGTGCTTTTTACCGGCCTTCCACATATCAGGAAAGGCCTGCAGAACGCCGTGATCCGTGACTGCAATTGCCGGATGCCCCCAGTAGGCCGCACGCTTTACGATCGCGGCGGGATCGGTGAGCGCATCAAGAGCCGAAAAGCGGGTGTGCACATGCAGCTCGACGCGCTTTTCCTCGGCATTGTCAGGTCGTATGTATTTCTTTCCAACGACGATATCCTTGGGCTCAAGGATAATATCCTCGTCATAGCGGCTGTAGGTGACAAAGCCGTTTATTATGAGGTGGTCGCCGATATTTATCTTGTTTATGATGGACTGATCGTCCTCCGAGCGGAGAAATTTAATTACCCTTATCGAGCCGGTGAGGTCTGTTATGTCAAAGCTCAGCATCGCGCCGTCGCGCTTTTTGAGCTTGCGGCTGGTGACCTCGAACACGTCGCCCTCTATGGCGACGCGGCCCGAGTCCTGATTGAGCTCACCCATCGGAGTCGGCGCTTTTTTGACGCTGTGTCCCATGAGCACCTTGCCGCTGCCGCCGGAGGGCGCAGCCGCTGCCGCAGCTGCGGGTGAGGCAGCTTTTTTGATCTCGGGACTGTCGGCTGTTATGCTTGTACGCAGGCCGTAGTCGGCTTGAAGCGAGGTGCAGACAGCATCGAGCTCAGCCGGTGCGGGAGTGCGCGAAAAATGTGCGCGAATGCTCATGGTGCCGGCCTCAAGGCTTATCTCGACATCGGTAACATATGCTTTTTCAAGGCCGCCGCAGCTTGACGCATGACTGGCCGCGCCCGGAAATATTTCAAGAAATGATGTATGTTCGCTCAATTCAGACGTCCTTTTCTATAAGGTCTATAAGTGCATCGCACAGTTGATCGTAGGGATATGTCCCCAGCACCTGCCCGTGCTTGAACAGCAGGCCGCAGTCCTTGCCGCCGGCTATGCCGTAGTCTGCCTCTCTCGCCTCGCCGGGACCGTTTACCACGCAGCCCATGACGGCGACGGTAATGTTCCTGTCTATGCCGGAGATGCGCTTTTCGACCTCCTTGGCAAGGGATATGAGGTCTATATTCGTTCTGCCGCAGGTCGGGCATGACACAAGGCGTATCCCCTGCCGCAGTCCGGCGGCCTTGAGTATCGCGCAGGCAGCCTTGACCTCCTCGACGGGGTCTGCCGTGAGCGATACCCGAACGGTGTCGCCTATGCCCTCGCACAGAAGCGTACCTATGCCGACGGCAGACTGTATCGTTCCGTTCCATGCCGTTCCAGTCTCCGTAACGCCGACGTGCAGCGGGTACGGAAGCTCGCTTGAGGCAAGGCGGTAGGCCGCCACGGTCAGCGGCACCGACGAGGATTTCATGGACACGCAGATATCATCAAAATCATATTTGTTCAGAAGCTCGATGTGCCGCTTTGCACTTTCGAGCATCGCCTCGGGGCAGGGGTGCCCGTATTTTTCAAGCAGCGGCTTTTCAAGGCTTCCGGCATTTACGCCTATGCGGATGGGAATGCCTCGCTCACGGCAGGTCTCTGCTACCTTGCGGACATTGTCCTCGCTGCCGATATTGCCCGGATTTATGCGTATCTTGTCTATCCCGCGCTCGGCTACGGCAAGCGCGAGGCGGTAGTCAAAATGGATATCCGCAACCAGCGGCATGTCCGTCAGGCGCTTTATCTCAGGTATCGCCTCGGCTGCCGCCATATCGGGTATGGCAAGGCGCACGATCTCGCAGCCGGCGGCGCGAAGCCGCTTTATCTGTTCGACCGTTGCGGGCACATCGTGCGTCTTTGTATTGCACATCGACTGAACGGAGACAGGTGCAAGAGCACCTATCTCCACCGTACCGACTTTAATTTTCTTTGTTGTCTTTCTCTCAAACATCATTCTCACCCTGTTATGAGTCTTGCTATGTCGTTATACATTATAAATACCATCAGGAGCAGCAGGAGCACCATGCCGCCTGCATGGATATAGCCCTCGTATTTCGGGTCGGGCTTTCTCTTGGTCATCGCTTCATAAATGACCGTTACTATCATGAAGAACACCCTGCCGCCGTCAAGCGCCGGAATCGGCAGCATGTTCATAATGGCAAGGTTAATAGCGATAAACGCCGAAAAGTACAGCATGCTGTACATGGCATCGGCAGTAGTCTCAGCCGAGGAGCCGGCCTCGTTCATCATATCGACAATTCCGACGGGGCCTGCCATATCGTCAACGCCGACCGCGCCGTGGATAAGGTCTCCCAGTCCGAGCCAGACAAGGCGCGAAAATTCCTTGGCTGTGTTCCAGATATATTCAAGCTTAACACCGAATGTCGCTTCCTCTATGCCCCACACGAAGCCGAACTTGAGCCCCTCCTCGCTTTCGATCGTCGGAACGAGCTTCATATCCTCAAACTCTACCTTCTGCCCATCGCGGAGCATGACGATATCGTACACACCGTTTCCACGCTCAAGGAACATGGACACGTCGCTTATGAGATATATTCTGTGGCCGTCGATGCTGTAAAACTCGTCTCCGGCCTGAAAGGTCTCGGGCGTGTTATACTGGCAGCCGTCAAGAAAGCTGTCGATTATCGGGGCGCGGAAGGCCTGAGCTCCGCTGTACATGACGGCTATGAGCACAACGCCCAGCAGGAAGTTCATGAACGAACCCGCACACAGTATTACAAAGCGCTTCCAGAAGCCCTGATTCGGGAAGGCGCGGGGATCGACCGACTCCTCATCCTCGCCCATGGCGCAGAAGCCGCCTATAGGCAGGATGCGCAGCGAATACTGCGTCTCGCCCTTCTGCTTTTTGAATATGGCCGGACCCATGCCTATCGAGAACTCATCCACGCGCACGCCGCAGGCCTTAGCCGCCGAGAAATGGCCGAACTCATGTATGGCGATAAGCACGCCGAACATTATTATTGCGATAACGATATACATTAGGAAAAATGCTCCCTGACAAATACTCTGGCCTGCTCGTCGGCAGCCAGTACAGCCTCAAGGTCGGGCTCGTTAACTATTTCTATGCTCTCTACCGCCTGCAAAGCACAGTCATATATCTGGTTATAGCCGAGACGGTGGTTGAGAAACATCGAGACTGCGACCTCGTTTGCCGCGCTCATGATGCACGGTGCGGTGCCTCCGCGCCGTGCGCAGTCCATGGCAAGCTTCAGGCACGGTGTTTTTTCATAATCGGGCGCTTCAAAGCTCATATCCTTCATTGCGTAAAAATCAAGATGTGCAAATGGCGATGCCTTGCGCTCGGGATAGGTCATGGCAAGCTGTATCGGCAGCCCCATATCAGGAACTCCGAGCTGCGCGATGACCGTTCCGTCAACGAGCTCGACCATGGAGTGGACGATGCTCTGCGGATGCACGACGACCTGAATATCGTCCGGACTTACGCCGAACAAATGCATGGCCTCTATAAATTCGAGTCCCTTATTCATCATCGTGGCAGAGTCTACGGATATCTTCGCGCCCATGCTCCAGTTCGGGTGCTTTACCGCCTGCTCGGGCGTTACATGCTCAAGCTCTGCGCGGCTTTTGCCCCTGAACGGGCCGCCGCTGCCCGTGAGCAGTATCTTTTTAAGCTCGCC
This sequence comes from Bacteroidaceae bacterium, assembly GCA_963608145.1. Taxonomy (GTDB): domain Bacteria; phylum Bacillota; class Clostridia; order Oscillospirales; family Oscillospiraceae; genus F23-B02. The sequence goes on from CAVDFD010000051.1 coordinate 4,126, forward strand.
CTTCTGCCTTCCCATAAGGCACTGAAAGATAGCCGAATGCTCCGAATCGACGGGGACTATCTCCGCTCCTGCGGCTGCGGCTGCCGGAATGACTATCTCGCCTGCGCACACGAGCGTTTCCTTGTTTGCAAGCGCTATACGCTTTTTTTCGCTTATGGCCGCAAGCGTCGGGCGCAGTCCGACAGAGCCGGACACGGCGGTAACGACGCAGTCGGCTTCTGGAAGCGATGCGGCCTCTATGAGCCCCTGCATACCGCTGCCGACCTTTATATCGGTATCGGCAAGGCGCGTTTTGAGATCCCTTGCGGCATTTTCGTCGAATATCGCAACAAATTTGGGCTTGAGTTCCCTCGCCTGAGCCTCGACGAGCTCGGTCTTTTTATTGGCCGTCAGCGCAACGACCGGTACACCCAGATGCTTTGCTGCGGCAATGCTCTGACGGCCTATCGAGCCCGTCGAGCCGAGAATTGAAACGGCTTTTATCACGGTTTTACACCTCCGAAGCGGCGGTCGCGGCTCCTGAACGCTGCGATCGCCTTATCCAGCTCCTGCGGAGTGAAGTCGGGCCAGAGCGTGTCGGTATAATAAAGCTCCGAGTACGCGCACTGCCACAGCAGGAAATTTGAAAGGCGGTACTCTCCGCCGGGTCTTATAAGAAGATCGGGGTCGGGAATTCCGGCTGAGTACATGTAGCCGGAAAACTCATCCTCGGTGAGCTCACCGTTTGTCTTCCCTGCCGCGTAATCCTCCGCGTAGGCCTGCGCCGCACGGACTATCTCCGCCCTGCCGCCGTAGTTTATGCAGATATTGGCCTGAAAGCCCTTTATATCCTGCGATATCTCATCGGTCTCGGCGATGAGCTCCTGAAGCTGAGGCGAAAGGCGCGAAACGTCGCCGAACACCTTCATACGGATGTTCTTTTTGCGCATGTCGCGTATCGCCTCGTGCAGGTACTTGTCCAGCAGCTTCATTATGCCGCCGACCTCATCCTCGGGACGCTTCCAGTTTTCCGTTGAAAAGGCGTAGACCGTAAGGTATTCAACGCCTATCTCCTTGCAGTAGGTCGCAATATTTCTGAACGTCTCCGAGCCCGCAAGATGCCCCGCATTGCGCGGCATGAGGCGCTTTTTCGCCCAGCGTCCGTTGCCGTCAAGTATGATGGCAATATGGCGGGGAAGGCCTTCTGCCCGCTCCCCCGCCGCATTGTTAATCTTATTCTCGCCCATGATCAGATCTCGAAAAGTTCCTTTTCCTTTGCCTCGGCGATAGCCTCGACTTCCTTGATGTAATCGTCGGTCAGCTTCTGAACGTCCTTTTCAATGTCCTTGTAGTCGTCCTCGGTGATCTCGGAGGCCTTCTGCTGCTTTTTGAACTTATCCATTGCGTCGCGGCGGATATTTCTGACTGCGACCTTGGACTCCTCGCCGTATTTCTTGACCTGCTTTGCAAGCTCCTTGCGGCGCTCCTCCGTAAGCTGCGGGAATACAAGCCTTATGACTCTGCCGTCGTTCTGGGGATTGATGCCCAGATCGGAGGCGAGGATAGCCTTCTCTATACCCTTGAGAACGGAGCCGTCCCAAGGCTGGATCATCAGAGAGCGCGGGTCGGGAACGGAGATGGATGCGACCTGCTGAATGGGGGTGGGCACGCCATAGTAATCGACAGTTATCTGATCGAGAACCGCCGCGTTTGCTCTGCCGGCGCGCACGGATGCAAGCTGAGTTTTCAGCACCTCCGCGGTCTTTTTCATTCTGCTTTCGATTTCGGGATATTTTGACATGATATTACCTCCTGAACATTTATTTTCGTTTTACTTATTTGCTTACTGTCGTTCCGAGCTTTTCGCCCTCGAGCACACGGACGATGTTGTCCGGCTCGGCAAGAGCAAAGACAATGACGGGGATGTCGTTATCCATGGCAAGGCTCGTTGCCGTGCTGTCCATAACGGCAAGGTGCTGCGCAAGGACATCGTCATAGCTTATGCTGTCATATTTGACTGCACTCGGGTCGAGCCTCGGGTCTGCCGAGTACACACCGTCTATGTTCTTGGCAAGCAAGATCGCGTCCGCAGCTATCTCGGCTGCACGGAGCACGGCGGCTGTATCGGTCGAGAAAAAGGGACAGCCCGTGCCGCAGCCGAACATGACGACCTTGCCGGAGCGAAGGTACTCAATGGCCTTATCTGTGCTGTATCTTTCACCCACACCCTGAATATCCACAGCCGTGAGGATCTTCGCCTCGCCGCCGCACTGACGCAGCACATCGGCAAAGGCAAGGCAGTTCATCGCCGTTGCGAGCATTCCCATGCGGTCTGCCGAGACGCGCTCGACATGACCCGCGCCGTCCTTAACTCCGCGCCAGAAGTTGCCGCCGCCGACGACTATGCCGACCTCAACGCCCATCTCGCTGCATTTGTTGACGGTTTTGCAGACCTTTGAGATAAAGTCGAAGTCAAAGCCGGTCTTTTTGTCTCCGGCAAGAGCCTCGCCGCTTATTTTGATAAGTATTCTCTTATAAACAGGGTCAGACATAAACAATCTCCTTTATTAAATATCAAGTATACCCAATATCACTATGCCGGCAACCACGAGCAGTATTGAGACATAGTGCTTTATCGACAGCTTTTCCTTGAGGAAGATGCGGCTCCACACGACGGAGACCACGCAGTAGGCCGATATCATGGGCGCTGCAAGCGCCGAGTGCGCGGTATCGGCAAGGGCGTATATATACGCAAGCTGACCGGCAGTTTCAAAGATCGCGCCGGTGTACTTGGGAACCTCGCGCTTGGGGATGAGCCGCTGCTTTTTGATGCCGAGAACATACACCGCGCAGACTATGCCGACGATGAGGAAGGTCAGCTCATACGCGACGTTTGCCGAATCCTCATTGAGCGTTTCGAGCACGCGGCTGTCGGCAAAGGTGCCCAGTGCGTCGAGCAGGCAGTATATAACAGGCAGCGCGATGGCTATCCAGCTTTTCGTATAATGATGGTTGCTCGCATCCTGACGGGCGCGGCGCAGCTCCTCGTCCTCGTTTGCCTCGGTAAAGCCGAGAGCTATAACGCCGAGGCAGACAAGCGCGACGGCGGCAAGAGCCATTTTCGGCAGTCCGTTTATGCCCTGCGTTGCAAATATAAGAACAGCGACGATAGCGCCGGAGGAGTTGCATATGGGCGAGGATATCGAAAGCTCGATATACCGAAGCCCCACATAGCCGACCGTCATCGAGACGATATACAGCATCGATACCGGCAGGTACTGCAAAATGACCTCGCCGTTTATCACAACGCCGCCGACAAACACCTCGTAGGCAGCATGTATGCCCATGACCGCTCCGACCGCCATGACCATCTTCAGATGGCTGTATTTATCGTCGGCATCCTGACAGCCGATCTTGGAAAAAAGATCGGAACCGCTCCAGCACAGAAGCGCAATAAGTGCAAACCAGAACCACATAGCTTGAATTTTTTTATCCTTTTTTAAGTAGTATTACCGCAGCGGACGGGTCTGAGCCGGACTCCGCACGATCAAACTAAGGTATTTTATCATACTTATAGTGATTTGACAATTAACAAATGACAAATTATGCGCCGGACGGAGCTTATAATTTTTGCATGGACATCATTTACATAGATCGTTTGTTTTTTCTTAACCTCGGGCTTGACTATCTTCTTGTCTTATGCTCGGCGCGGCTGTGCGGCATAAAGCTCAGACGGCAAAGGTATGCCCTCGCCGCCGTACCGGGTGCCGTGTACGCGGTGCTGAGCGTAGTGCCCTCTCTCGGCTTTATGACGCTTGCGCCGGTGAAGCTTGTTTTCGGTGTGCTGATGGCGCTCATCGCATACGGCGGCGAGGAGAAGCTTCTGCGCTGCTGCCTTGTGTTTTTCGCAGTGTCGGCTCTGTTCGGCGGCGCTGTATGGGCGATATCGCTGCAAAACGGCGGCAGTATCGGCAGCGGAGCCTATATATCCGTATCGCTTCCCGTGCTCGTCATCTCGTTTGCGCTTATATACGCCGTGCTGAGCTTCGTATTTCGCCGCAGCGTCAAAAGCGCGGACATAAGCGTATCGGAGGCCGAGCTCACGCTCATGGGCAGGAGCGTTTCCCTTCGCTGCCTGCACGACAGCGGCAATGCGCTTTTTGATCCCGTGAGCGGCGACTGCGTGCTCATAGCTCCGGCAGAGCGGCTCGAAAAGCTCTTCCCCTCTCTCGATGCCGAAGCTTTAAGCGCAGACTGCATCGAGCTTATGACCGACTCCTCGCTTGCCGGCAGGCTGCGGCTGATACCTTACAGCGCCGTCGGCACATCGGGAATGCTCGCCGCGTTCAGACCCGACAGCATAGTTATTGACGGCAGGAGCCGCGACGATATCATCGTCGCCATATCCCCCACTCCCGTCGGAGGCGACGGCTTTGAAGCGATCATTTGAAAGGAGACTGTCATGGATATAATAAGCATCATAAAGGGCTGGCTTGCACGGCATCTTATGCCGGAGGACGGACTTTACTACATAGGCGGCAGCGACGTTCTGCCGCCGCCGCTGGATAAGGCCGAGGAGGAAAAGGCCATAATCGCAATGGAAAACGGCGACGAGAGCGCGAAAAAAATTTTAACGGAACATAATCTTCGTCTTGTCGTCTATATATCCAGGCGGTTTGAAAACACAGGCGTTAACCTTGAGGATCTCATATCCATAGGGACTATCGGGCTCATAAAGGCCATAAACACCTTCCGCAGCGACAAGAACATAAAGCTTGCCACCTACGCTTCAAGATGCATTGAAAACGAGATACTAATGCATCTGCGAAAGATCGGCAATCAGCGCAGCGAGGTGAGCTTTGACGAGCCGCTGAACACCGACTGGGACGGAAATGAGCTGCTTTTATCGGACGTTCTCGGCACGGACGACGATGAGGTGTGCCGGCCGCTCGAGGATGATGCCGACCGCCAGATGCTTCTCAACGCCGTAAATTCCCTCGGCGACAGGGAGAAAAGCATAATCACCCTGCGCTTCGGGCTCGGCGGCGGAAGCGAATACACGCAAAAGGAGGTCGCAGACATGATGGGCATATCACAAAGCTATATAAGCCGTCTGGAAAAACGGATAATCCACCGGCTCAGGCGCGAAATTATACGTCAGCTCCAGTGAGCAGCCATGCAAATATTTTAAAACTAAAAAATTTTTGTTTATACTGCATACAATTTGTTGACAAATTGTAACCAACGGTGTACATTAATCTTGTAAAACAAGCATCGCCTTTTGAACAAAGGCCGGCTTATAAAAAACGTATTTCAAAGAAGGAGAAACACAATGAAAAAGTCAACAAAGCTTATCAGCCTGCTTCTGGCGGTACTGATGATCGCCGCGCTTCTGCCCACTGCGGCTCTTGCTGACGACGTAGAGACCGCATCTCTTACCGACAGTCTCGGAGACGTTGTCGGAAAGATAAACGGCATCAAGATCCCCAGCTATGTTCTGTACTGCTCCCTGATGAGCAAGCTTCCGGCAAGCCATGCTGTTGTCACTCTGACAAACAACATCACCGGTGAGACCACCACTCACACGGCAAACGTTCTCGGTCTTGCCTTCATTTCCAAGAGCCTGATCGGTGTTTACACTGTTGCGGCAACCTGCGACGGCGCTATCACCGGCATCAAGTACAGCTCCCTGCCCGGTATGACTCCCATGACGCTGAACGCCAAGGTCGATTTCGATAAGATCGTCCTCTTCCCCGTTCTGAACATCGGCCTTAACTACACCGATCACTTCGCATACATGGTCGGCTACAAGGATGGCTATGTCCGTCCCAACAACAACATCACCCGTGCCGAGGTCGCAGTGCTTATCTACCGTCTGATGACTCCCGAGACCCGTGCAAAGTTTGCAAGCACCAGCTGCGGTCTGAAGGATGTCAGCGCAAGCGCATGGTACAACACCGAGGTCTGCACCCTCGTCAAGGCCGGCCTTATCTCCGGCTACTCCGACGGTACCTTCCGTCCCAACCAGAACGTAACCCGTGCAGAGTTCTCCGCAATGATCGCACGTCTGTTCTCCGTCTCCTACACCGGCGGCAACAAGTTTGAGGATCTCAACGGTCACTGGGCTTCCAGCTACATGAACCTGCTCAACAAGCTCGGCATCCTCAACGGCGACGCATACGGCAACGCAAATCCCGATGATCTGCTGACCCGCGCAATGACCGCAGCAATGCTCAACCGTCTGGTTGGCCGCAACTCCACCAGCACCAGCATGGACAGCTGCAGCGGCACCGTCAAGAATTGGCCTGATATCTCCAACTCCGATTGGTTCTACGCCGATATCCTCGAGGCTACCAATGC
>CAVDFD010000052.1:0-10329 GCA_963608145.1 Bacteroidaceae bacterium
GCAGCCTTCGGGCTGCCTTTTCTATATTGAACACACTGGCTCAGAGGTCTATAATAGCTCCGAAGGAAGGCGAATGATAATGTGGATAGTATATGCCTTCGGCTCGGCGTTCTTTGCCGGACTGACCTCTATACTCGCAAAATGCGGGATAAGAAAGACCGATTCCGACGCGGCGACCGCGATACGCACCTGTGTTGTGCTCATATTCTCGTGGCTGATGGTCTTCATCGCAGGCTCCGCACCGTCGATAAGCGCTCTGAGCGCGAAAACCTGGCTGTTTCTCGTCCTGTCAGGACTCGCGACCGGCGCATCGTGGCTGTGCTATTTCAAGGCGCTGCAAATGGGCGATGTAAACAAGGTCGTGCCGATAGACAAGTCGAGCACCGTGCTGACGATCCTGCTTGCGTTCATATTCCTCGGCGAGGAGATAAGCGCATTAAAGCTCGCAGCGGTCGTGCTCATCGGCGGCGGCACCTTCATGATGATAGAGAAAAAGGACATGACGGCTGCCTCGCCCGGAGGAGGCGGGAGCTGGCTTATATATGCGCTGCTCTCGACGCTGTTTGCAAGTCTCACCGCCATTCTCGGCAAGGTAGGCATTGAGGGCGTTGAGTCAAACCTCGGCACGGCGATACGCACCTGCGTCGTGCTCGTTATGGCGTGGCTTGTTGTATTCGTCAAGGGCAAGGGGCACACGCTGAGCGGCATACCGAAGAATGAGCTGGGCTTTATATGTCTCTCAGGGCTTGCGACCGGCGGCTCGTGGCTGTGCTACTACAGGGCGCTGCACGACGGCCTTGCCAGCGTTGTCGTACCCATCGACAAGCTGAGCATCCTCGTCTCCATTGCGTTTTCCTACATCGTCTTTCACGAGCGTCTGAGCCGAAGGGCCGCCCTTGGCCTCTGTCTCATAGTCCTCGGCACCCTACTAATGCTTTTTTAGTGGCGCATTTAGGCTGTACCTATACGGAAGTTGCGGTTGCCCGACCGGAAAATGCTGACAAAACAGAAGCGCTGCCGCCTCGCGTGAATGCGGTGCAAGCTTTGTCTGTCCCATTGCATCGGTTTCCTGCGTAGCTGACGGTCGGGCTACACAGGAAGCCGACACAGGCAAGCCCTCAGTCAGCGTTTACTTGACGTGGGCGGGATTGCTTACTTCTCGTTGACTATAAGCTCCAGCACGTCTGGGCGGGCGTAGTGCCCGACGGCATCGTGCTCCATTTTGCAGGCCGCCGGAAGCTCCATGTCGAGCTCGGCATAGATAACCGTCTCCTCGTCCCAGACAGGCTGCGTGAGATAGTGACCGTAGGGGTCGATGATGCAGCTTCCGCCGCGGCAGACCATGTCCGGCTGGCGCTCGACGGCCTCCCTTTCGTTGAGGTCGGAGGGATACGAGCTTTTGCGCACTATCATATCGGAGTTTATGAAATAGCACTTGCCCTCGATGGCGATGTGCTGTATCGTCGCCTGCCACTCGGGATTGTCGTTGGTGTTGGGCGAAATGTATATCGTTATGCCCTTCTGATACAGCGCAACGCGTGCAAGGGGCATGTAGCTTTCCCAGCAGATGAGGCTGCCCATGGGACCCCACGGTGTTTCGGTCACGGGGAAATAGTCGCGGTTTGCGTCGCCCCAGACAACACGCTCGGCTCCCGTGGGCTTGAGCTTGCGGTGGATCTTATAAGAACCGTCGGGCTCGAAGATCACATTGCTGTTATAAAGCGTTCCGCTGACCGCGTCGCGCTCGGAAAAGCCGATGCTGACATACGCTCCGGCGCGCACCGCAGCCTCGGACAGCGCCTTGAATTCAGCATCACCGGCGACAACGGACGCATCGCAATAGCGCTTCCAGTCCTCTCTGCCTGACTCCGTGCGCTTGCCCATGCTGAAACCGAAGTTCATGCCGATGGGGTAGCCCGGGATAAACAGCTCAGGGAAAACGATGAGATCGGGCTTTTTCTGCGCGGCCTCTTCGATATATTTAAGCGTCTTTTCGACCGAGGCCTTTTTATCGAACATGCAGGGCTCTGCCTGAACCAGCGCGACCTTGCAGCTTTTTGCTATATCTTTCATAAGTGCAGTTCTCCTTTATGCTTTTTACAAAAAGATTGTAGCATATGGAAAAGCAGAGCGCAACAGAAAAGTGCCCGTAAGAAATACTCTTACGGGCACAGGGATATTAAAATTACTTGATGGAGAAGAATGCGTCCATGCCGGGGTAGGTAGCAACGTCAAACAGCTCATCCTCGATGCGAAGCAGCTGGTTGTACTTGCAGACACGGTCGGTGCGGCTGGGTGCGCCGGTCTTGATCTGGCCTGCGTTTACCGCAACGGAGATATCGGCGATGGTGGTATCCTCGGTCTCGCCCGAGCGGTGGGAGACAACTGCCGTCCAGCCTGCGCGATGCGCCATCTGGATAGCGTCGAGGGTCTCGGTCAGGGTGCCGATCTGGTTTACCTTGATGAGAACTGCGTTTGCTGCGCCCAGTGCGATGCCCTTCTTGATGCGCTCGGTGTTGGTGACGAACAGGTCGTCGCCGACGATCTGGATCTTGTGGCCGAGGCGCTTGGTCATAAGCTGCCAGCCCTCCCAGTCGTTCTCGCCCATGCCGTCCTCGATGGAGATGATGGGGTACTTCTCAACAAAGCCCTCCCACATATCGACCATCTGCTCGCTGGTCATGACGGTGCCGCGCTTGGGCAGGTGGTAGCACTTGTCATCCTCGTTGTACCAGTCGGAAACAGCGCCGTCGATCGCGATCTTGAAGTCCTCGCCGGGCTTGTAGCCGGCCTTTTCCATTGCCGCGACCAGTGCCTTGAGTGCATCCTCGTCGGAATCGAGGTTGGGAGCATAGCCGCCCTCATCGCCCACGCCGGACGCGGGAACGACCTTCTTCAGGGCGTGGAACACCTCTGCGCACATGCGCAGCGCTTCCTTCCAGCTCTTTGCGCTGACGGGCATGATCATGAACTCCTGAATATCGACGTTCGAGCCGGTCGCGTGTGCGCCGCCGTTGAGGACGTTCATCATGGGAACGGGCAGGGTCTTGGCGTTCACGCCGCCGATGTAGTTGTACAGGCTCTGGCCGGTAGCCTCTGCCGCTGCGCGTGCGCAGGCCAGCGATACGCCGAGGATGGCGTTTGCGCCGAGGCGGGACTTGTTGGGAGTTCCGTCTATCTCGATGAGCATCTTGTCGATGCCGGGCTGATCGAGGACGTTCAGGCCGACAGTAGCCTCGGCGATCTCGCCGTTTACGTTCTCGACTGCCTTGCTTACGCCCTTGCCGCCGTAACGGCTCTTATCGCCGTCGCGCAGCTCGCATGCCTCGTACATGCCGGTGGATGCGCCCGAGGGGACTGCTGCGCGGCCTACGGTGCCGTCGTCGAGGGTGACCTCGACCTCGACGGTCGGGTTGCCGCGGGAGTCAAGGATCTCTCTTGCCATTACGTCAACGATCTCAAAATACTGTTTCATTGTGCTCAATCTCCTTTTATTTGATTATCAGCGAGCTTCCGCTCATTACATCGGGTTTTTCGATATTCATGATGTCGAGCATCGTCGGGGCTATATCCGAAAGACGGCCACCCTCACGAAGCTTTACACCGTCACAGCATACCACAAAAGGCACGGGATTGGTAGTATGCTGAGTATTAATTTTACCGTCGGCATTTATCATGCAGTCGGCATTGCCGTGGTCTGCTGTTATGCATAGAACGGTGTCGGGCATGCTCCTTGCCGCAGCATACACTCTGCCCATGCAGCCGTCAACGGTCTCGACGGCCTTTATCGCAGCGTCGAGCACGCCGGTGTGTCCGACCATGTCGCAGTTTGCAAAGTTGCAGACTATCATCTCGTACTTATCGCTCTTTATCGCCTCAACGCATTTGTCGGCGACCTCCTCGGCGCTCATCTGCGGGATGAGGTCGTAGGTCGGAAACTGCTTGGGCGACGGGACAAGGCATCTGTCCTCGCCCTCGCAGGGCTTTTCAACGCCGCCGTTGAAGAAGAAGGTGACGTGCGCGTACTTTTCCGTCTCGGCAACGCGGAACTGCTTGAAGCCCTTTGCCGATACTATCTCGCCTATGGTGCTCTCAAGCTTTTCGGGCGGATAGGCGATGGGCAGCGTGAGCGCCTCGTCGTACTGCGCGGTGCATACATAGCTCAGGGGATAAACAGTCTTTTTGCGCTTAAAGCCGTCAAAGTCGGGCAGATTGAGCGCCCATGTCATTTCCCTTGCGCGGTCGGGGCGGAAGTTCATGAATATGACGCTGTCGCCCTCGTTTACCGTACCCTGAGGGCACACGACGACGGGCTTTACAAACTCATCGGATACGTTTGCCGCATAGCTGTCCTCGACGGCCTTTACGGGGTCGGGGTTTATCTCGCCCTCGCCGCAGACGACAGCGTTGTAGCCGGTCTCGACTCTGTCCCAGCGCTTGTCTCTGTCCATGCCGTAGAAACGGCCCTGTATCGTTGCGATCTCTGCATTGCCGAGAGATGCGCACTTATCGCGCAGGCGCGTGACATACTCCACGGCGCTTCTCGGCGGAACGTCGCGTCCGTCAAGGAAGCAGTGGAGATAGACCTTATCAAGGCCGCGCTGCTTTGCCATGTCAAGGATTGCGAATATGTGGTTTATATGGCTGTGCACGCCGCCGTCGGACAGAAGGCCGAGGATGTGCAGAGCCTTGCCGCCGTTTTTCGCATCGTCCATTGCCTTGACGTAGGCTGCGTTTTCAAAGAAGCTGCCGTCTGCTATGGCATTGTTTATGCGCGGCAGATCCTGAAACACGACGCGCCCCGCGCCGATATTCGTGTGGCCGACCTCACTGTTGCCCATCTGTCCCTCCGGCAGACCGACATCAAGGCCGGATGCCTGAAGGCTCGTGTGGGCGTTTTCCGCGAAAATGCGGTCAAGGCAGGGCTTTTTCGCAAGGCTTACGGCATTGCCGCCGCTGTCGGGCGCTATGCCGAAGCCGTCCATTATGACAAGAACGCACTTACTCATTCTCTGTCCCCGCTGCGGCAATGATAGTCGCAAAATCCGCAGGCTTGAGCGATGCTCCGCCGATAAGGCCGCCGTCAACATCGGGCTGAGCCAGAAGCTCGGCTGCGTTCTTGGCGTTCATGCTGCCGCCGTAGAGGATGCTGACGCCGCGGGCTGCGCGTGCGCCGTACATGTCGCGGATGATGGCACGGATCCCGCAGCAGACCTCCTCGGCCTGCTCGCTTGTAGCGGTCTTGCCGGTGCCGATAGCCCAGATGGGCTCGTATGCGATAACGCAGCGGCGCAGAGCCGTCGCATCAATGCCGTGCAGAGCTGCGCGTACCTGATAGTTTATGTGCGCCATGGTCAGATCCATCTCGCGCTGCTCAAGGCTCTCGCCCACGCAGATGATGGGGTTTATGCCGTGCTCGAGCAGAGCGCGGGTCTTTGCGTTTATGAGCAGATCGTCCTCGCCGTGATACTGGCGGCGCTCGGAGTGGCCGACGATGCAGTATTTGACTCCGGCATCGGCAAGCTGCGAGGCCGACACCTCACCGGTGTACGCGCCCTTTTCAAACTTGGATACGTCCTGTGCGCCGGTCACGACCTTGGCATCCTTGCCCGCCTTGAGCATCGCTGCAATGTTCACAGCCGGAACGCACAGCACCGTTTCGCAGTTTTTGGTCTTGGGCACGAGGGGCTTGAGCTCCTCTATAAAGGGCTTTACATCGGAAGCCAGCATATTCATCTTCCAGTTGCCGGCTATTATCGTCTTTCTGTATTTTGTATTCATAATTTTTACCTCCTGTAAAAGGTTCTTATTTATCAAGCAGGCATGCAACGCCCGGGAGCTCGCGGCCTTCGAGGAATTCGAGGGATGCGCCGCCGCCGGTGGAAATGTGGGTCATCTTATCGGCAAAGCCGAGCTGCTCAACGGCAGCTGCGCTGTCGCCGCCGCCGACTATGCTCACTGCGCCGGACTCGGCCAGTGCTCTTGCCACTGCCTTGGTGCCCTCGGCAAAGGCTTCAAACTCGAACACGCCCATGGGTCCGTTCCATACAACAGTCTTTGCGTTCTTGACAGCGTCGGAGAACAGCTTCACGGTCTCAGGTCCGATATCAAGACCCATCCAGCCGTCGGGGATAGCATCGACGGGAACTATCTTCTTCTCGCAGTCGGCCTTGAACTCATTGCCGATAGCGGTATCGACCGGCAGGAGAAGCTTGACGTTCTTTTCCTTTGCCTTGGCTATCATCTCAAGCGCGTAGTCGAGCTTGTCGGCCTCGAGCAGGGAGTTGCCGATGCCGTGACCCATTGCCTTTATAAAGGTATAGGCCATGCCGCCGCCGATGATAACGGTGTCGGCCTTATCCAGCAGGTTGTTTATAACGCCGATCTTATCGGAGACCTTTGCACCGCCGAGCACCGCGACGAAGGGACGTGCGGGATCGTCGAGCGCCTTGCCCATGACGGACAGCTCCTTCTCTACGAGCAGACCCGCGTATGCCGGCAGGTACTTTGCAACGCCGGCTGTGGAGGCGTGGGCGCGGTGAACTGTGCCGAAGGCATCGGAGACGTAAAGCTCTGCCATGTCGCTGAGCGCCTTTGCGAAGTCGTCGCCGTTTTTCTCCTCACGGATATCAAAGCGGAGGTTTTCAAGCAGCATGAGCTGACCGGGCTGCAGCGCCGCGGCCTTTGCCTGCGCATCCTCGCCGATTATGTCCTTTGCAAAGATAACGTCCATACCGAGCAGCTCGGAAAGGCGCTTTGCAACGGGTGCGAGCGTGAGCTTTTCCTTCCACTCGCCCTTGGGCTTGCCGAGGTGGGAGCAGGCGATAACGGCAGCGCCGTTATCCAGCAGATACTTTATCGTCGGCAGAGCTGCGACGATACGCTTATCGCTTGTTATCTCGCCGGTCTCCTTGTTCTGAGGGACGTTAAAGTCACAGCGCAGAAGCACCTTCTTGCCCTTAACATCCGCATCGAGCACGCTTTTCTTGTTATAATTCATGATAAAGCTCCTTTCCGTCGGAAAATTCCGACTCGGTATTGAAAATTTAATTAATAACTGTTATGATTCGGCCATAGAGCCCTTGCTTTTAAGCTCCGGAAAGCCCTGCTGACGGAGAGCCTCGTATGCAAGTATTGCAGCCGAGTTTGAAAGATTGAGGCTTCGAGCCTCGCTGACCATCGGTATGCGTATGCAGCGGTCATAGTATCTAAGGCGCAGCTCCTCCGGAAGTCCGGCGGTCTCCTTGCCGAGCATGATGGAAACCGTTTCGGTCGAAAGATCGGCCTCGCAGTAGGCGTGCGGTGCCTTGGTCGTTGCAAGCCAGAGGTTCTCGTCCCCGTTTTTTTCGAGGTACTCGTCAAGGTTCTCGTACACGCTTATATCAACCAGATGCCAGTAGTCAAGTCCGCAGCGCTTTACGGCCTTGTCGGAGATATCAAAGCCCAGAGGCTTTATGAGATGAAGCCTTGCTCCGGTGGCCGCACAGGTTCGGGCTATCGCACCTGTATTATGCGGTATCTCCGGCTCAAGAAGAACTATATTCAGCATTATCATATCCCGTTTCATTATCAAATATCTGATTTACAAGTACATTTTAGCACATTTCACCCGAAAAAGATGAACTTTTTTGAGTTTTTTGAGATTTGTTGCACCTTTTACAAGTTTCGCCTCCGATGAGCGCCGCAAACGGGTGTCAAACCGACAATGTGCACATTATTTAAGAGGTAAAAAATGATCTGCAACGCCTGTCCGCGCCATTGCGGTGCCGAAAGAACCGAACATCTCAGCGGAGGAGTCTGCGCCTGTCCCTCCCTGCCGGTGCTCGCACGGGCTGCGCCCCATTACGGCGAGGAGCCCTGCATCAGCGGTGAGCGCGGCAGCGGTACCGTGTTCTTCTCCGGCTGCAATTTAAAGTGCGTGTTCTGCCAGAACCACGAGATAAGCCGCGGAAGGACAGGCAAGGCCGTCAGCATTGAGCGCCTTGCCGATATCCTTCTCGAGCTTCAGGACAAGGGCGTTCACAACATAAATCTCGTAACGCCGACGCATTACACCGACGCGATAGTAAAAGCTCTTGAAACGGCAAAGCTGCGCATCCCCGTTGCATGGAACAGCTCCGGCTACGACAGCGTTGAAAGTCTCAGACGGCTCGAAGGGCTCGTGCAGATATACATGCCCGACCTTAAATACATGGACTGTGCGCTTGCTGCCCGCTATTCCGCAGCGCCTGACTATCCCGAGGCCGCTCAGGCTGCGATAAACGAAATGTTCCGGCAGGTCGGCCCATTCGAGCTCGACGATGACGGCATGCTCCTGTCCGGCGTTCTCATCCGGCATCTTATTCTGCCCGACGAGGATGAAAACAGCCGCGCCGTGATAGACTTCGTTGCCGATAATTTTCATGGCGACGACGTGCTGTTCTCGCTCATGGCGCAGTATACGCCCATGTCCGGCACCGAGCGATACCCCGAGCTTCAGAAAACCGTAAGCGCCGAGGAAAACGACGCGCTTGTAAGCTACATGAGCGAGCGCGGCATATATAACGGCTTCTGGCAGGAGCCCGCTGCGGCAACAGACGACATGATACCGGACTTTGACCTGACCGGCATCTGATCTCAATATATTTTTGTAAATACATGAGGAGGTACATTATGAACTACAGTGAAATTCTCAAGAAGGCGGCCGGCGAGGTCGGCCCGTACTGCAAGGCCTGCCCTGTCTGCAACGGCAGAGCCTGCGGCAATATCATGCCCGGCCCCGGCAGCAAAATTCCGGGCAACACCGCCGCACGCAACTATGACAAGTGGCAGGAGATATTCGTCAACATGGACACGCTCTGCCCCAATACAGCCGTCGATACGAGCTTTGAGCTCTTCGGCAAACGCTTCTCCGCACCAATATTCATCGCTCCGCTCGGCGCACTGAACATGCACTACGGCGACAAGTACGATGACCTGCACTACAATCACATCCTCGTAAACGCCGCAGCCGAATACGGCATATGCGCCCTCACCGGCGACGGTGTCGATCCCGCCGTCATGCAGAACGCCGCAAAGGATATGGCCGCCATCGGAGGCATGGGCATACCGACGATAAAGCCGTGGAACAAGGAGTTCGTGTTTGAAAAGCTGGATCTGCTTAACGAGCTGGGCATATTCGCCGCGGCCATGGACGTTGACGGCGCGGGTCTGCCCTTCCTGAAGGCGATGAACCCCAACGCCGGCTCGAAGTCCGTTGACGAGCTGCGCGAGATAATAGAGTATGCAAATATGCCGTTTATCGTAAAGGGCATCATGACCGTCAAGGGTGCGCAGAAGGCTGTCGAGGCCGGTGCGGACGCAATAGTCGTGTCCAACCACGGCGGCAGAGTTCAGGGCTGCTGCCCCGCAACAGCTGAGGTGCTGCCCGCTATCGCAAAGGCCGTCAAGGGCAAAACCAAGATCTTCGTTGACGGCGGCATACGCAGCGGCGTTGATGTTTTCAAGGCCATCGCTCTGGGCGCGGACGCGGTGCTTATAGGCCGTCCCGTTGTTCCCTTCATCTACGCCGAGGGCGCGGAGGGCTTCAAGGTCTATATGGACACCATCACCGCCCAGCTGCGCGACACGATGACCATGTGCGGCACTCCCACGCTTGCCGATATCGGCGAGGACAGCATTTTTATTCCCTGAGGAACACGGTATTGAACATTTCAAAATGCTTACTAAAATGCTACCTGACTGTAGCACGGCTCGGTGAGCTTGCCGCCGAAAAGGGCTATAAGGGCGCATCCCGCCTCGCCGAGAAGGGCGACTGCGGGCACGTCAGCAAAACGCTCGACGCTCTGGCAAAATCCGAGCTTGCCCATGCGGGCATGGTCGAAAAGGCTCTGTCGGCCATCGATAACGGCGAAATTCATGAGTAATCAACGAAAAATCCCGTGCTTGGACGGGATTTTTTGTTATATTTGCTTGCAAAAGTGCTGCGCACAATATATAATTATTGTGCATAAACGCAAAATAAGGAGGCGACACAATGAAAAAAAGCAGAAATATTGCTGCGCTCGTGCTGGCACTGCTTATGTGCCTGAGCCTTGCCGCGTGCGGAAACGGAGACAGCGGCGGCAACAAGGACGACGATATATCCGGCGGCACGCCTGATACCTTTGAGGGCATGGTCAAGGACTCGGCATACATGGCAAGCAAGGGCATGTACAGCGGCGACTGGGTGGATCCTGACAAACGCGAGCTCGAAATTGAGCTGAGCGACGACGGGCAGGAGCTGCGCTTTGTTCTTTATGACAGCAGCGACAGCATCGAGGCAAGCGGCTTTATCCAGACCTCGCCCGA
>CAVDFD010000053.1:0-10271 GCA_963608145.1 Bacteroidaceae bacterium
CTGCCTGCCGATAATTTTGTTCAAGCTTATCACCGCGGATATTTTGCCCGAAACGCGCATAAAAATACGCCTGAGCTAAAAAACAGCTCAGGCGTTTCAGCCTGTCAAAGAACTAAGAAAAATAGACGCAACGAGTAAAATCCAATACGCAGCAGGGGGAGTGTGAGGGGGACAAGGTCCCGCCTCAAATTGGATTATAGCCATCAAAAACGCCCGAATTATCAGGCGTTTTTGACGAGCGTAGCGAGATTTTTCATGAAGCGCAAGCTTCATGAAAAATGTGGCGTTATTGAAGCGTGCAAAAAAGTCACAGACTTTTTTGACACGCTTAAACGCCTGAGCTAAAAAACAGCTCAGGCGTTTAAGTCTAATATTTAAAAAATGTCCTCGTTGACCTTTGCGGGCGGCACCTCCAGCACCGAGGGATCCTGAATGATGCGGTTTATGATCTTGAACGCGCTTGCGTAGTAGTGACCGTCTACCGTGCGCTCGTCGAGGACGAACTTGCCGTCAACGTACTTGCGGTCAACAACGTTGCCGTGACGGTCGAGCTCATGCACATGACGCTTTGCACCGAAGGATACGAACACCGGCAGCGTACCGAAGTTGTAGATGTGATGATAAATGGGACCTATGCCGAGCGAGCCGAGGTCGGTGATTATCATCGAACCGTGGAAGGGACTTACATCCAGCAGCTTTTTCGGAATGAGCCCGAAGTAGTCGGCAACGCGCAGCAGCCAGATGGCAAAGCTTATGAGAAAGCGGGGCAGGGCGGCGAATTTGTTTGCAAACTCCTCCGTGCCGTTTTCGTCGTCGGAGTTCTTGATCTCGTCGATGGCCGCGTTCATGCGGTTATAAACGTCATATATCGTGTCAGTAGGCTTGAATACGACCTTGATGGTTGTCTCGGTCGCGTCAATGCTCAGGCTGCGCTTTACAGCCATGACGACCTCGATGTCCTCGCGGGCGTACAGGCGCTTGCCGACGCAGAAGCGGTTGAGGCCGGGCAGATAGGCGCAGGCTCGGACATAGGACGCGATGAGCAGATGCAGCATGCCCATGCCCTTGTAGCCGGCGACGCGCTGCTTTCTGAACCAGCGGTCGGCATTCGTGATCTCGAACGACTCCTCGTAGAAATTGAGCGCATCGTTTCTCTGCGGCATTATAAAGGGAATGAAGTTGTAAAAGCCGTTTAATGAGCGCAGCCGTCTGCCGTCAACACGATCTCCGGCGCGCCTTTTATAGTTGTTAGCCATGACAGGCCTCCTTGGTACTTCACAATTTTGAAATAAACGTACTAAGTTATTATACATGGTCACACAAGCTTTGGCAAGAAAAAAGCGAAGTTTTTACGCTTTGTAAACAAAATAAGCGCCGCTGTAAGGTCAAAAGCAAAAAAATATGGGGATATACGCAGAAAAAGCTTGCAAAATCAAGGATTAACATATAGTATGTTAATTAACAAACTATTACCCTCGGCACAGAGCCGAAAATCACGGCCTTGATTTATCAGGGGCTGACGGGGCGCTGAATGTTGAAGCAGAGCAAGATAATGATTTAACAATTTAAATTGCTTGAAGATTATCAATGAAAAATGCACAAAATATGTTGAAATTTGAAAGTAATTTTGTTATTGTTAACATATTAGAAAAATTCAACGTCATAAAATTAAATATGGTATAAAGAAAACTAACGAAGGGAGGAGATCTGATGGCATTTGATGAGATTGCCGGAATAAGCGCGGCGGAGGAAAGCGTCCGTCTCAGCCTTGCCGAGGCGCAGGCGGAGGCCAAGAAAATACTTGCACAGGCCGAGCTTGCCGGCAAGACAGATGTCGCCGAGGCACGGGAAAAGGCTGCAAAGGAGCTTGCCGAACGCAGAGCCGAGGCAAGCGCCGCGGCGGAGAAAGAGGCACAGGAGATATACCTGAAGGCCGAGAACAAAAAGGCAGTGCTCCGCGCAAAGGCCGAAGGCCGCCGTGATGCCGCGGCAAAACTTATCGCGGAAAGGATCGTGAACGAGTAATGGCCATTGAAAAAATGAAAAAGCTCAGACTGCTGGCCGTCCGCGATCAGAAAAAAGCGCTGCTGCGCAGGCTTCAGCTTCTCGGCTGCATGGAGGTATCCGAGCCTGAGCTTTCCGAGCTCTCGCCGGAGCTGCGGCAGCATCTTTCCAAAGAGGGAAGCGATGCGACAAGGTGCAGGACAGACCACGCCGTGCTCGTTCAGGCAGTGGAGCTTCTTGACAGGTATGCGCCCGTCAAGAAGGGACTTCTTTCACCAAAGCCGGAGACAGAGGTGAAAACGCTGCTTGACGATTCAACGCTTCAGGCCACGCTTGACACTGCGCGCAGGATAGTCACGATCGACGAAACGGTGCGCAGGATAAACGCCGAGAGCGCACGCATTTCCGGCTCGATCGACGCGCTCAGGCCGTGGCTGGGGCTGGACTATCCGCTCGACGGGCAGGGAACGCAGCGCTGCGCCGTGACGCTGGGCTTTGCACCGGCATTGACGGCGCTGTCCGAGCTGCGGCAGAGCCTTGCGGAGGTCACCGAGGAGGCGGAGCTCGTCTCCGTGTCCGACGACAGCTCGCAGCACTATCTGGCGCTTATCTGCTTCAAGGAGGAGCTTCCTGCGGCGCTGGATGCGCTGAGAGTGCACAACTTCTCGATCGCGTCCTTCGGAAACGCCGAGGGCACTGCGGCTGAGAGCACGGAAAAGCTCAGCGCCGAGCTCGCGGAGCTGGCAGGCAAAAAGCAAGCGCTTATCAGCGAGATAAGCTCAATGGGCGGCTGCAGGCAGGAGCTCAGGCTCAGCGCCGACAGAATGGAGACAAAGCTCGCCTACGCCGAGGCCGAGGGCAGACTCTACGGCATGGAAAGCGCCGTTGCGCTTCAGGGCTGGGTGCTTGCCAGAAGAATACCTG
Source organism: Bacteroidaceae bacterium (assembly GCA_963608145.1). Classification (GTDB taxonomy): domain Bacteria; phylum Bacillota; class Clostridia; order Oscillospirales; family Oscillospiraceae; genus F23-B02. Next base: position 2,929 of record CAVDFD010000053.1, read on the forward strand.
AGCTGGAGGACTGCCTCGAGACGTTTGACTGTGCATGGGAGCTCAGCGACCCCGAGCCAGAGGAATATCCCGACGTTCCGGTCGCTCTCAGAAACAACAAGCTGACAAACGCCCTGAACACAGTCACGAACATGTACAGCCTGCCGTCATACGACGGCGTTGACCCGAACCCGCTTATGGCACCGTTTTTCATCCTGTTTTACGGACTGATGATGGCGGACATGGGCTACGGTCTTATAATGATCCTTGCGGCGGTCGTCGCAATGAGGAAGATACATCCGCGCAAGGGCACGCTGAGCTTCTGCCAGCTTCTCCTGTACTGCGGCATATCGACCTTCATCATGGGCATATTGACGGGCGGCTTCTTCGGCGACGCTCTCTCGCAGATCGGAAAGATCCTCGGCAAGCCCGACGGATGGGGCGAGCTGTGGAGCCTGTTCAATCCCATGACCGACGTTATGACGGTGCTCATAGGCGCTATGGCGCTCGGCCTTATCCATCTGAACACGGGCATGGTCATAAGCGCTGTCGAAAAGGTCAAAAGCGGCGACGCGGCCGGTGCGTTCTGGGAGGAGGGCTCGCTGTGGGTCATTCTTGTCGGAGCTGTTCTGGCGGCGCTCAAGGTCGGCAATATCGGCGGAGTGCCCGTAGTGCTCGTCATCGGCTGTGTGATGCTCTTTTACGGCGGAAGCCGCGGCGCAAAGGGCTTCGGCAAGGTAACGAGCCTGTTTGCAACGCTGTACAACACGGTGACCGGCTGGTTCGGAGATATACTTTCCTATTCCCGAATCATGGCGCTGATGCTTGCCGGCAGCGTTATCGCAACGGTGTTCAATACCATCGGCGGCATAGCAAACAGCCTCTGGCTGTTTATCCCCGTGTTCCTCATAGGACACTGCCTGAACTTTGCCCTGAACCTGCTGGGCTGCTATGTACACGACCTGAGACTTCAGTGTCTGGAGTACTTCGGCAAGTTCTACAAGGACGGCGGCAGGGCGTTCAAACCCCTTGAAGTAAGTACAAAATATTACGATATAGCGGAAGAATAATAGGAGGAAAAATACATGGAATTTCTGTTTGCACACACCGGCCTTGCAATAGGTCTTCTCGGCGCAGGTCTTGCTGCATGCATGGCCGGCGCAGGCTCGGCAGTCGGTACAGGTATCGCGGGCGAGGCCGGCGCAGGTCTCGTGACCGAGGATCCCTCAAAGTTCGGTAAGACACTGATCCTGCAGGTCATCCCCGGCACGCAGGGACTGTACGGTCTGGTCGTTTTCTTCGTTGCGATCATGAACATGGGACTGTTTGACGGTACTGCGATGGAGCTTTCGTTCATCGACGGCTGCCGCTATTTCGCAGCCTGCATGCCCATAGCCATCGGCGGCCTCGTTTCCGCTATCGGACAGGGCAAGGTCGCAGCGGCCTCTATAAACCTGCTTGCAAAGAACCCCGACCACTGGGCAAAGGGCATGATCCTGTGCATCACCGTTGAGTTCTACGCAATTTTGTCCCTGCTTGCATCCATGATGATGCTGCTGTATATATGATCAGACGGTGAAATTTAACATAAAGGCAGGGCTTTACCATGAAAGGCACTGAAAAAATAATCGCACATATACGGGCCGACGGCGACGCTGAGGCGAAAAAGATAACGGACGCAGCGTCAAAGCAGGCCGAAGAGATCCGCGCAGAGAGCTTCAAACAGGCGCTCGCAGAGTATGAAAAGCTCATGCAGTCGGGCAATGCCGAGTGCGAGGATATCCTCAGCGGTAGCCGCCGCATTGCGGAGATGGAGGCAAAAAAGAGCGTCCTTTCCGTAAAGCAGGAGATGGTAGCCTCGGCGTTTGATGCCGCGCGCGACGAGATAGTCAATATGCCGCGTGATAAATACACGCAGTTTCTCGCACGCATGGCGGCTGAGGCAGCCACCACCGGCGAGGAGGAGCTGCTGCTCAACGAAAGCGACCGAAGGGAACTCGGAAAGGCCGTCTGCAAGGCGGCAAATGAGCTGCTTGCGGCAAAGGGCGTGCACGGCGGACTCAGCCTCAGCGAGGATACTGCCGATATCTCCGGCGGACTTATCGTCCGCTTCGGCGGCATAGAGACAAATTGCAGCATCGACGCGCTCATTCGCCAGCGCCGCAGCGCCCTTTCAACAGAGGTCGCGGCAGTGCTGTTTGAATGATGCGGCGCTGCAAATCCCGAAAAGGGAGGGAATGAATTGGCAAATAAAAAGTGCGTCAGAGAAAAATATCTGTATCTTTCCGCGCTGCTCAGAGCAAGAGAGGCAAAGATGCTCAGCCGCGACAAGGCCGAGCGTATGATAGACGCGCCGAGCTTTGACGAGGCGGCGAAGATGCTCACCGACTGCGGCTATAAGGACATGTCCGGCTATTGCGCAAAGCAGGTCGAGGCAGCCCTTGCCGAGCACAGGGCGGAGATCTTCGCGGAGCTTGCGCGTATATCTCCCGACACGGAGCCCGTGGAGATATTCCGCATGAGGTACGATTACCACAATGCGAAGATCGTCATAAAAACCGAGGCCGACGGACGCGACCGCTCCGATCTCATGAGCGAGTCGGGCAGGGTCAGCCCCGAGCTTCTCAAGAGCAGCTTCGCGGAGGAAAAATACCTGAGCCTGCCGCCGGTGCTGGCCGAGGCGATGGTCGAGGCAAAAAGCGCCCTGGCACGCTCGCGCAATCCCCAGCTTGCCGACTTCATACTTGACAGAGCATATTTCGCGGAGCTCATCGCGGCCTCCGAGCGGCTCGGCAGCAGCTTCCTGCGCGGCTATGCGCAGACGCTCATCGACGCTGCAAACCTCAGAAGCGCGGTGCGCACGATGCGCATGGGCAAGGACTCCGAGTTTCTCAAAACGGCGCTCATCACGGGCGGCGGCATAGACACGGGGCGCATTCTTGCGGCCTTCGGCTCGGGCGATACGCTCGCGGCGATATACGCCAATACGCTTCTGGCAAACGCCGCCGTGCTCGGCGCGGCAGCGGTAAAGGGCGGCACGATGACGGAGCTTGAGCTTGCCTGCGACAATGCGGTGACGGCGTATCTGACGGGTGCAAGGCTCGTGGCCTACGGAGAAGCGCCGGTCATAGCTTATCTTGCCGCAGTCGAGGGTGAAGTGACCGCGCTGAGAATGATACTCACCGGACTTCTTGCCGGACTTCCGGCGGATACCATACGGGAAAGGCTGCGTGATCTGTATGCTTAAAATTGCGGTCATAGGACGGCGCGAGACGGTTATGGGCTTCACGGCGCTCGGTCTGGAGGCATATCCTGTCGCCGACAGCGCTGAGGCAAAGGCGATACTTCGCACACTCACTCACGAGAGGGAGGACGTTGCGATAATCTACATCGAGGAGGATATCGCCATGGAGCTTCAGAGCCAGATAGACAAATTCAAGGACAGCCCGAAGCCCGCGATAATCCTTATCCCGGGCAGAGAGGGCAGTCTCGGCATGGGGCTTTCGGCTCTCAATGCCGCAGTAGAGCGTGCCATCGGCACGAATATCCTCGAGAATAATTAAGAAAGAAAGGTATCTGTATGAGCGGAACTATAATAAAGGTCTCAGGCCCGCTTGTAGTCGCGGAGGGACTTGGCGACGCGAACGTTTCCGACGTTGTGCGCGTAGGTCCCGACAGACTTATAGGCGAGATACTTAACATGACCGGCGACAGCGCTTCGATACAGGTCTATGAGGAGACCTCAGGTCTCGGACCGGGCGCTGTGGTCGAAACATCGGGCATGCCGATGTCAGTCGAGCTCGGACCGGGCATGCTGGAGAATATCTATGACGGTATCCAGCGCCCGCTGCCGGAGATACGCGAGCTGACCGGCGCTACGATAAGCCGCGGCACCGACGTTCCCGCGCTCAACCGCAGCAAAAAATGGAGCTTCGTGCCCACGGCGCACGAGGGCGACGAGCTTTCAGGCGGCGACGTTATCGGTACTGTTCAGGAGACGAGCGCGATACTTCACAAGATCATGGTGCCGCCCGATATGAGCGGCAGACTCGTCAGCATAAGCGGCGGCGACTTCACCGTAACGGAAACGGTCGCCGTGCTGGAGGACAAAAAGGGAGAGCGGCATGAGCTCACGCTGATGCAGAAGTGGCCTGTCCGTATAAGCCGCCCCTATGCATCGAAGAGCATGCCCACGCGCCCGATGAACTCCGGCCAGAGAATAATCGACACGCTGTTTCCCATCGCAAAGGGCGGCACGGCGGCAGTTCCGGGTCCCTTCGGCTCGGGCAAGACCGTTGTTCAGCACCAGCTTGCAAAGTGGTCGGACGTTGACATAGTCATTTACATCGGCTGCGGCGAGCGCGGCAACGAGATGACCGACGTTCTCATGGAGTTCCCCGAGCTGACAGACCCCCGAAACGGCGAGCCTCTGATGAAGAGAACGGTTCTCATAGCCAACACCTCGGATATGCCTGTCGCGGCGCGTGAAGCGTCTATCTACACCGGCATCACCATTGCCGAGTATTTCCGCGATATGGGCTACGACGTTGCGGTTCTGGCCGACTCCACCTCGCGCTGGGCGGAGGCTCTGCGTGAGATGTCAGGCCGACTTGAGGAGATGCCCGGCGAAGAGGGCTATCCGGCCTACCTCGCCTCGCGTATAGCGCAGTTTTACGAGCGTGCAGGCGTTGTCGAATGCCTCGGCTCGGACGGGCGGCGCGGCTCGGTCACCGCTATCGGCGCGGTCTCGCCCCCGGGCGGCGATATCTCAGAGCCTGTTTCGCAGGCGACGATGCGTATCGTCAAGGTGTTCTGGGCGCTCGACTCCTCGCTTGCCTATGCCCGACATTTTCCGGCGATAAACTGGCTTACCTCGTATTCGCTGTATGTCGATACGCTGGCAAAGTGGTATAACGAGCAGTTCGGCCCGGAGTACATGGCAAACCGCGACAAGGCGATGCACATCCTTCAGGAGGAAAACGAGCTTCAGGAGATCGTCCGCCTCGTCGGTCAGGACGCGCTCAGCCCTGCAGACAGGCTCACGATGGAGACGGCCAAGATGCTGCGCGAGGACTTCTTGCAGCAGAACGCCTTCGTTGACGAAGACGCATATTCGTCCTACGACAAGCAGTTTGAGCTTATGCGCATGATCCTCAGCTTTGATGCCATGGGACGCGACGCGCTCGGAAGGGGCGCGGATATGAAGGCGCTGTTCGGCATCGGCGCGAAGGAGCGCATAGGCCGCGCAAAGATGGCCTCTCCCGACAGCTACAAGCAGGAGTATGCCTCCATCCTTGAGCAGATGAAGACAGAGATCGATGCGGTCATCGCAGGAGGTGAGGACGCATGATTAAAGATTATAAGACCATACGGCAGATAGCAAATCCCCTTATGATCGTCGAGCAGGTCGAGGGCGTTACCTATGACGAGCTGTGCGAGATCGAGCTCCAGAACGGCCAGACGCGCCGCGGCAAGGTGCTCGAGGTCGAGGGCGACAGAGCGGTCGTTCAGCTCTTCGACTCGGCGCAGGGCATAAATCTTGCGCAGACGAAGGTAAGATTCCTCGGTCATCCGCTGGAGCTTGCCGTTTCCGAGGATATGCTTGGCCGCGTATTCAACGGCATGGGTCAGCCCATCGACGGCGGCCCCGAGCTTCTGGCCGACGCTCACCGCGACATCAACGGCATGCCCATGAATCCGGCGGCACGCGCTTATCCGGCAGAGTTTATCCAGACTGGCGTTTCCACGATAGACGGTCTGAATACCCTCGTTCGCGGCCAGAAGCTGCCCATATTCTCGGCCTCCGGCCTTCCGCATGCGGCGCTGGCGGCGCAGATAGCTCGTCAGGCGCGTGTTCTCGGCGACGGTGAAAACTTTGCGGTCGTCTTTGCGGCGGTCGGCATCACCTTCGAGGAGTCGGAGTATTTCATCGAGGACTTCAAGCGCACCGGCGCTATCGACAGAACGGTCGTATTTTCAAACCTCGCAAACGACCCCGCGGTCGAGCGTATCGCAACTCCGCGTATGGCGCTGACGGCGGCGGAGTACCTTGCGTTTGAAAAAGACATGCACGTTCTTGTCATCATAACCGATATCACCAACTACGCAGAAGCGCTGCGCGAGGTCTCGGCGGCAAAGAAGGAGGTCCCGGGACGGCGCGGCTACCCGGGCTATCTGTACACCGACCTTGCGACAATGTACGAGCGCGCAGGACGGCGCATAGGCTGCAAGGGCTCGATCACCATGATCCCCATACTCACCATGCCCGAGGATGACAAGACCCACCCGATCCCCGACCTCACGGGCTACATCACCGAGGGTCAGATCATTCTCAGCCGCGACCTGCACCGCAAGGGCATCGTGCCGCCGGTGGACGTTCTCCCGTCGCTGAGCCGACTGAAGGATAAGGGCATCGGCGTCGGCAAGACCCGCGAGGATCACGCGGGCACGATGAACCAGCTCTTCGCTGCGTACTCACGCGGCAAGGACGCAAAGGAGCTCATGACCATCCTCGGCGAGGCCGCGCTTTCCGACGACGATAAGCTCTTTGCCGAGTTTGCCGACGAGTTCGAGAAAACCTATGTCAATCAGGGCAACAACACAAACCGCAGCATCGAGGAGACACTCGACCTCGGCTGGAAGCTGCTGAAGATCCTGCCCAGAGCGGAGCTCAAGCGCGTAAAGCCCGAGATGATCGAAAAATACATGAAGTAAGGGGGAGTCTTTATGGCAGGCACCACGATAACCCCTACAAGAATGATGCTCAAGCAGCTCAAGGGCAGGCTGAAGACTGCCCGCCGCGGCCATAAGCTGATGAAGGATAAGCGCGACGAGCTGATGCGTCAGTTCATGGACATCGTGCGCCTTAACAAGCAGCTGCGCGAGCGCGTCGAGCAGGGGCTGACGGAGGCATTTTCCGCCCTGCAGGTCGCAAGCGCGATCATGAGCCCCGAAATGCTCGAGCAGGCGCTTTTGTACCCGCGCCAGAGCGTTGAGCTGGACATGGAGTTTAAAAACATCATGAGCGTCAACGTCCCGCGCTACTCGTTCCATACGCGCAACAACGATCCGTCGGAGATATATCCCTACGGCTTTGCGCAGACCTCTGGCGAGCTCGACGATGCGCTTGAGCGCATGGCGACGGTGTTTGAGGATATGCTCCAGCTTGCGCAGGTCGAAAAGACCATGCAGCTTCTGGCAGAGGAGATCGAAAAGACGCGCAGAAGAGTAAATGCACTGGAATACGTCATGATCCCCGAGCTTGAGAGCAATATAAAATACATCTCCATGAAGCTTGAGGAGAACGAAAACTCCACAAAGGTACGCCTTCTCAAGGTCAAGGAAATGGTTCTCCAAAACGCGCA
>CAVDFD010000054.1:0-10187 GCA_963608145.1 Bacteroidaceae bacterium
CAAGAAAGAAGGCACAAAAATGAAAATAGTTATTCTCGACGCTTACTGCGTGAATCCCGGCGATCTTTCCTGGGATGAGCTGCGCCGTTTCGGCGAGCTGGAGGTCTACGACCGCACCGAGCATGACGATGCCGTCATAGCCGGACGCATCGGCGATGCGGATATCGTCATAACGAACAAAACCCCCATATCCAGAGCCGTGCTCGAGGCCTGCGGCAGCATAAAATTCATCACCGTGCTCGCAACGGGCTACAATATCGTTGACACGGTCTGCGCCGCCGAGAAGGGTATACCCGTCTCGAACATCCCCAGCTACGGCACGGCGGCGGTCGCGCAGTTCGTGTTTGCGCTGCTGCTGGAGATATGCCACCACGCCGCGCACCATTCCGAGGCGGTTCACGGCGGGCGCTGGGAGTCCGATCCCGACTGGTGCTTCTGGGACTATCCCCTCATCGAGCTCGACGGCAAGACCATGGGCGTGCTCGGCTACGGGCGCATCGGCAGGCAGACTGCGCGCATTGCAAAGGCAATGGGCATGAATGTTCTGGCAAACAGCCGCTCGAAGCAGTCCGGCGGGGACGAGCTGGCGAAATTCGTCACCGTGGACGAGCTTCTGGAAAGCTCCGATGTCATAGCGCTGCACTGCCCCCTCTTCCCCGAGACGGAGGGCATGATAAACAAGGACAGCATCGCCAAGATGAAGCAGGGCGTTATAATCATCAACAACAGCCGCGGTCAGCTCATAAACGAGCAGGATCTTGCCGACGCGCTCAACTCCGGCAGAGTCTACGCCGCGGGGCTTGATGTCGTGTCCACCGAGCCCATACGCCCCGACAACCCGCTTCTGGACGCGAAAAACTGCTTCATAACGCCGCACATAAGCTGGGCTCCGAAGGAGGCGCGGGTGAGGATCATAAAGGCGACGGCGGAAAATCTGGATGCGTTCCTGTCGGGTGCGCCCGTGAACGTCGTCAATATGAAGGGCTGAGCCATGAAAAAATGCATAGTTGTGTCCGATTCGTTCAAGGGCACGCTCTCGAGCCTGCGCATATGCGAGCTTGCCCGCGGCGTTTTTGAGCGCCTCATGCCGGACTGCGAGCTCATAACCGTGCCCGTTGCCGACGGAGGCGAGGGCACTGTCGAGTGCTTCGTGCATTCGCTCGGCGCAAAGCGCGTGCTCTGCGAGGTCAGCGGTCCCTTCGGACAGCCCGTGACGGCGGAGCTTGCCGTAATGGGCGGTACCGCGATCATAGAAATGGCGGCGGCTGCCGGACTTCCGCTCGCGGGAGAGAATAAGGATCCGCTGCGTGCCGGTACGCTCGGCGTAGGCCAGCTCATAAGGCAGGCCGTTGAGCTCGGCTGCACAAGGATACTGCTCGGGCTCGGCGGCAGCGCGACAAATGACGGCGGCTGCGGCTGCGCCCACGCTCTGGGCGCGGAGTTTTTCGACAAGGACGGCAGAAGCTTCGTTCCGACCGGCGGAACGCTGTGCGATATCGAGAGCATAAGCCTTGAGCGCGCACGGGCGCTTCTTCGCGGCGTTGAGCTCACCGTAATGTGCGATGTCGAAAATCCGCTGTACGGTTCAAACGGAGCGGCATATGTTTTTGCCCCGCAAAAGGGCGCGGATGCCGCAGCGGTCGAGCTGCTTGACAAGAACCTGCGGCATTTTTCCGAAAAGCTGATCGAATGTCTTGGAACCGACGTATCGTCGCTCCCTGGCGGCGGAGCAGCCGGAGGAATGGGTGCCGGCTGCGTTGCTCTGCTGGGCGGCAGGCTGTGCTCGGGCATCGACGCGATACTTGATGCCGTGCGCTTTGACGATATGCTCACAGGCGCCGACATGGTCATCTCCGGCGAGGGAAGGCTCGATTCCCAGAGCCTTCAGGGCAAGGTCATCTCCGGCGTTGCAGAGCGATGCAGGGCGAAGAATGTGCCGCTTGTCGTGCTGACCGGAGTGATCGGCGACGGCATAGACGAGGTCTACGGCAGCGGAGTTTCCGCCGTGTTCTGCACGAACCGCGCCGCACGCCCGTCATCGGAGCTGGCAGCGCACTGCGAAAGCGATTACACCGCCGCTCTCGGCGACATACTGCGCCTTATAAATACTGCGCACTGAGCGAAAAAAAACACTCCCTTTGTTGAACTCAACAGAGGGAGTGTAATTTTATTGATGATAAATATATCTCTGCGGGTCTGACTTTGCCTTTTCGTACAGGGTCTCGGAAACGAGCGCACCGTACTGATCCCTGAGCTCCGTGCCGTAGCTTTCCGGCAGGCTGATACCGTCAAGGGCTATCTGCGAGGCCGGAACGATGCACTTTATCTTTGCATCGGAATCATAATACACCGAGGACACATAGTCTCTTTCCGTGTTTACCGCTATCGAGCCGAGCGTTATCCTGTCAAAATTGACCGTCAGCTTTTCGCCGCTCATGTTGAGCTTGCTCCTGACCTCGGTGACGATGCCGGGTACCCAGACGGAAAACTGCGTCTTGTAGCTGTCGTCGCCGTAGCTTTCAAAGCAGCTGAGATATTTCTGATTCAGGTTGCGCTTGAGGGACGAGCTGTAGGACATGTCGAGCCTATAGGTCTTTGCGCTGCCATGGCCGTTTTTGTCGATATAGCTCATCTCGATATAAAAGGTCTCCACCTCATCGTTATCGGCGTTGCTCAGATCGATGGGGTTTTCCACATTGAAATAGAAGGTGTACCTGTACATGCTCTCCTCATCGCTGTGGGCATAGGCCTGATTTATATCGCCGTCGGAGTCCGAGACACAGCTTTTGAGCACCGCCGTGTCGATCACCGCGTTGTACTGATCCTTGAACTTGCCGGTGTAGTCTGCCGCGCTGCCGTGGCCGGAGGCCAGCTCGCTCATCTCCTTTTCGGTGAGCCCCTCCCCGCCGTACTCGATGAAGTAGGGCGAGTTGCTCTCGTCAATGACCGAGCTCTCCATCGAGCAGTATATGCTCGCCGAGGAGTCGTTGTACGCCGAGGAGACATAGTCGGTGTTGCTGTTTATCCGCTTGCCGTTGCAATAGACGCTCTGCACCTCAAAGGACAGGCGCTCGCCGCCGTCCATGTTGAGCAGTATATCTATCCTGCTGAGCTTGCCCGGGAGCGTCAGCTCATAGCTCGTATAGTATTCGTTGTCGTTCGGCCTTATGAAATGCTCCTTGAGGAAGTCGGCGTTGTTATTCGCGCTGCCGTTCCACGACATGTCAAAGCGCTCGCTTTTTTCGCTCTGATAACCGTTCTGACCCTTGTAGTAATAGTCAAAGCGCAGAACGTTCACAGCGTCTCTGTCCATGCTTGTTGAGTCGCAGGGGTTGCTGACCTTGATATTCACATCGTAGACGTATTCGCTTACGCTGTCGGAGCTGTCTGGCTCGGCAATCGAAGCAGGCTGAGCCGCAAGGGACAGCACGAGGCAGGCTGCGCACAGGAGCGCGGTCGTTTTTTTCATCCTTTTCACGGCTCACGCCCCCTTCATATAAACGTCGTAGGCAATGAACTCACGGTCAAGTGCGTTCATATCGACCTGACGGTCCTCCCTTACGGCGTTATCGGTGCGGCTTGCATAGAGATAGACCCTGTTGTCCGTTATGTGGTCGCCGCCGTCTGTTACCGCGACTACGCCGTCGTTGAGGTTCACGCGGTTCCCGTTAACGTCGAGGACGTGCTCCCATGTGTTGTAGTCGTCGTTTATCATGCCGTAATCCTTGCAGGCAAGACCCAGCTTTGCGATCGTATAGGCGGTCTCCTTAGTCGCGGTCGTGGTAAAGTACATATATATCTGCTTGCCTCCGCTGCCGGAGTTGAGGGACACGGCCTTCGTTCCGTCGGTACCCTCGACCGAGGTGTATTCATCGCGTGCGCTCTCGTATACGATGCCGTTTACGGTGATCGTTTTCTGATGCGGCTGGCCGACGGTCAGGACGATATCTCTGACAGCCTTTCGCGCCACGCCCTTATTGACCTCGGATCTTGACAGGGTGTATCTCGAGTAGCCGATATAGATATACTCGCCGCCCGTGCCTCTGTTTATATCCAGATTCACGCATATATTGCAGCCGAGGCTCAGGAGGTTTGCCTGCGCCTCCTTTGCGGTCTTGCCGTGGCCGATATATACAGCGCCCATCATCGTCGCCGTATCCTCGTAGCTCATGTGGATGAAGCTCGAGGCATTGACATCTCCGTAAAGAGCGGTGTACGCGCCCGAGTCGTCGAGCTTTATCGACATGGTCGTCGCGCAGTTTGTCTCGAAAACATCCGAGCTCACGCTGATGCCCGTCAGCGGCATGCCGGGGTTGGTTCCGGCTGCGGTCGTATAGTAAAGATAATACGAGCCCTTCGGATCGGGTATCATGTCGCCGGCCTTTGTATAGGTCACCTTGCCGATCTGTATCGTCGGCGGTACGGTGGTCTTGTCGGTGACGTAGCGTATTATACCCATAATGGCATCCGACTGCACGTTCGTTCTCGTCACGCCTATGTACGACACCGTTTCCGGCTTGGCGGAGGCGTTTCCGTAAAAGCTCTGCGAGCTGTCGAGCGCCACGTTTGCCTGAACGATCTCGTCGGTGCACTGCGACAGAAGATTCTGTATGCAGTAATCGCTGCCGGAGGCCTTCAGGAGGGTCTTCATCTCGTCTGTGTACTCGGAAAGCGAGCTTCCTGCCGCCTTGCTCATGGTGAAGGTCGAAACGCTGATCGAGGAGATGTATTTCCCCTCCTTGGGCGCTGCCGTGCGCTGGTAGATATACACCGGCGTGAGGCTCTTGCTGTTCTGGATATACTTAGAGTTATTCGTCTGATAGCCGAGGTTGTGAGCCTCCGTGCGGTTCGGGGTCTTGAAGTCCTGAACGCTCACGAAGCCGTCGGGAGCGACGCTGTCGGACGATACCTGTACATCGTCCACCGTAAGGGGCGTTCCGCCCTCCACGGGGCCGAGCACATATATGCCCTTGCCGCGCACGCCGCTGCTCGACCACGAGACATCCTCGTAGTCCTCGGGCACGAGCTCTGTCGTCATCTCAAGCTGCTCTATGCCCGTCAGATAGCCGCTTCCGCTGGCAAACTGATAGGAATGAGTCTCGTAAATGCCGCGCATATAATACTTTGCCGCGCTTCCGCCGCTGACCAGATACGGCAGCTCAAACATAACGTCGCACACGGCATACGCGCCGTTTGAGGCCGTCCCGAGAAAGACGGGAACGGAGTAATTGCCCGGAGCGGAGGTATACGACCTTATGCCGTATATGGCTCTGTACGGATTGTGCGTGGTCGTGTAGCAGATATAGGTCTCCACATTCTGCGCCCAGCGCTCCTCCGACACCGGCCCGTGTACATCCGAGGGGAGCTTTATCTTCGCCGCGTGGGTCAGGCTCAGGTCGAACTTCTGAAGCTTCAGCGCCTTGATATAATCGTCTGCCGAATTACCCAGCTCTCCGCTTCCGTTTCCGGCCACGAGAACGATGCCGGAGATATACTCCTCGCCGCTTGTGTATGCAACGGAGGGCTTGAAGTACAGATACACGCCCTTGTCGTTCCAATGCTCGTTTGTCTGCGAGCGGTGATGCCTTTCAACGGTGTTGTCGATCTCGCTGCCGATATTGAGGTTATATGCGTTGCCGCCGCAGAACAGGTTTATTGGCTCGTAGCCCTCGGGTATATCGTCGAGCGAATACTTCACCAGAAGGTCTGCGAGTATGGGAGAGCCTGCCGATTTATACGAGGTATAGTAGAGCGTATCGCCCGTCGGCGTTGTTCCGCAGGAGGTGTACGAGGCGCTGCCGTAGAGGAAGGAGGCCGAGCTGTTTCTGGCTGATATCCTTATATCCGTCACGGCATCGGCTGAGTTCGTCGTCGTGGCGTAGCCCAGATAGGTGTATTTCTTCAGCGAGGCGGTGACAGGCGTGAGGTTCACGTCCAGAACCTTATAGCCGCCCTTGATGAGCGCGGCCTTGGCCGCCGTCTCCGAGCTCTCGACGGAAAGCGAGAGCTTTGAGATATACTGTCCGTCGGTCTTGACCTCGGTTCCGTCGGTATCGGGCTCCTGCTCCTCGCCCTCGTTTATGATCTTGCTCGTCGTGCGGCAGAACATGTAGACCGCGCAGGAATCCGAGCGCGAATTTGCGTTGAGGTTCGCAGCGCCGACCTCGCCGAAGCATTTGACGGCCTTGTAGCCCTGAGGCACGGCATTGTCGTTGTACTTCACCGTTATAAGATCGTCCAGCTGCGAGGATTGGATCGGGTCGCCCGCATAACTGCTCGTGCTCGTATAAAGGGCGTTCCAGCGTCTGGCGTTATCGCCGTTTATATTGGCGGGACTGCCGTTTTGCTCCACGGCATCGTATCTAATGTACCTGTTGTCGGCAACGTCGAACATGACCGAGGGGATGGGCGTAAAGGTCTCCTCGTCCTCGTCGTGGAAGCTGTCCCAGATATACTTTATGATCAGCGCGATGACGATGATGATCATTGCCGCGAACGCGACGTAGCTGAGCACTATCACCGCGCAGCCGAGCACACCGAATATCGTGCCCAGAGCGCCCGCTCCTATGCCCGCGCAGCAGACGGCCCACATGCTCACCGAGCCCGTGAAGGCTGCCGTGAAGACCAGCGAGCCGATCGCCGAGGTCACCAGTTGAGTGATAACGACGGCAAGACCGAGCACGCCGGTGGCTACGCCGACCATTGTTTTGGCCTTTGAGAGGAAATTATCGACTCCGTCGGGCGTGGTCAGGGTGTTGTATATCTGGCCTGCGGAGTTTGCCCTGTATGCGTCCTTGGTAACTGCGACCTGCTGCTCAAAGGCCGTCTGATCGGTGCCTACCCAGATGGACATGCTGTCCTTGCCGGTCTGCGAGGATATCTCCTCCCTTATCGCCTTTGCCTGCTTTTCGGCCTCGTCGATAAGCTCGGAGCTGTTTATCAGGTAGATGGCGGAGAAGGCCACGCCGCACAGGCGCATCATCGCAAGCTGTCCGTCGGTGAGGCTGTCAACGAGAGGGTATATCTTTCTCAGATTTGCCGACTCGTCATAGGACGAGTTTCCGAGCGCAACGATGTAGTCGCCAAGGCGCGTCGTATCGTCGTAGGAATACTGATTGAGCATATCGTAGGCCGTGAGGAACAGCACGTCGCCGTCCTCGCTCTCGATCTCGCCGCCGCCCGATACGTCCTCAATGGTCTGTTCGCTTGGCGCTGTCTCGCTCTCGTCGGAAACGCTCGTCTCCACCTTGCCGTTGGAGGCCGCATAGCGCTCGGCTGCCGCGGTGTAGCTCTGTGCGAAGGACTGGAGACTGTCGGTGAGCTCCTTTGCAAGGACCTTGTACTGACTGTCGAGCTTATTATCGCTATCGCCGACGGCAAGCTCCGCCTGCACCGAGGAGGTCGAGACCCTCGATGCCCAGTTATCCTCGCCGTAGTCGGCGACGCCCGGGACGAGCGCATTGCAGAAGGCGGTCACGACCGAGGTGTTAGCACGCGTGAGCAGCTTCTTGACAAAATCGGCGTTGCAGCTGCCGCTGACCATATAGTCGCCGAGCTTCATGCCGTTCATCTCATCAACGTGATAGCTGTTGAGTATCTTGACGGCTGCGACAGCAGCGGGGCTTCCCGCACTGTAATTGTCGGCAAACTCGTTTATCGCGTCGCTTATCTCGGTCGGGATATTGCCGAGCTTCTCCATCGCTCTTTCGGCTACATCGCTGTAGGTGCAGTACTGATAGCCGCCGTTCATTTGCAGAAGCGATATATCGGTGATAGCCTCGTCGGGATTGGTCGTCGTCTTATAGCCGACGATGTATATCCCGTTATCGGTGCTGTCGCCGCTGTCGGTGCGGTTTATGTTGCTCTTAACGGCGACATAGCCCGCCGCCTCGCAGCTTTTTATAGCCTCCGAAAGGCTGCTGCCGCCAAACACCTGCACCTCGGAGATGTATTTTGAGTCGTTTTCCACCGTGACTGCCAGCGCGTTTCCCACATCCGTAAACAGGAGCGCGAGCGCCAGCAGCAGGCAGATCGAGGCGGTGATAAAATGAAGTCTTCTGTTTTCAGTCATATTCCCCCGCCTCCTTTTTCTTTTTTCCGCGCCTTATGACGAACACCGTAAAGACGGCGATCGCCGCAGCGCAGGCGCAGACATAGGCTATATCCCCGCCTCCGATGGCGGAGGCCACTGCGCGGATATTATCCTGACTGAGCTCCGAGGATATGAGCTTATCCTGCGAAAAGCCCTCGTCGAAGCCGATGTAATTTGTGTACTGGAATTTGTCTATGCCCTTTACGGCCAGCCGCGAGCTTGTGCTCGTTGAGCACAGCAGGACAGACGAGCCCTCGTAAAAGCCGCCGCAGTACAGGTAGGCCGTCGATGCCGTGCCGTCCTGAAGGCAGAGGTCGTTTGCCTTGCCGTTTACGCTGTTGTCCGTAACGATGAGCTTTCCCGAGGCGTTTATGTCGTTCATGCTGTCAACATATATGCCGCCGCCGTTTTTCGCCGCCGTATTATAGCGGTACTCGCCGCCGATGACAAAGACCCTGTCGGCGTTTACATACAGCGCACCGCCGTTCTTGGCCGCGCTGTTATAGTACATCCGGCAGTTCTTGAGGTATGTGCCGGAGCCGGAATCGCAGCACACCGCGCCGCCGTGATCCTCCGCCGTGCTGTTGAGCGAAAACAGGCAGTCTGTAATTTCCGCCGTCGCAGAGCCGGCAAGACACACAGCGCCGCCGAGCTCGTCGCAGCTGTTGGAGTAAAACGAGGACGAGGAGACCCTGAGGCTCCCGCCGTAGGTGTAGACAGCGCCGCCGTCATCCTCGGCGTAGTTGCCCTCGAAGACTGCATTGCTCACGGTAACGGCGGCTGCGTTTGAGTATATCGCGCCGCCGCAGCACTCGCCGGATGCGTCGTAGGTACGGTTGCCGTAGAACGAGGCGCCGTTTACATTGAGCACCGCGCCCGAGCCGAAGGCGCTTATCGCGCCGCCGTCGTCGGTGGATACGCAGTTGAGTATCGTGCCGCCGTTAAAATTGAGCTCGGCCTTGTCCGAGACGATGATGCCGCCGCCGCGGGTGGTGCTTGCGCCGTTCTGGATAGCGCCGCCCTTAAACAGCTTCGACACGGTGTAGCTGCCGCTTCCGGAATCGACGATGGTCATGCGGGAGTTAACGCATATGACCTCGCCTCTGGAGACAGGGGTCGAAAGATCCCTGTCTATGCAGTAGCCGTTGAGGTCGAGCGTCAGCATCTTAGCGCCCGAGTAGCTGAGCGCACCGTTGCTGAAGCCCGTGCCGCTGCCGAAGGAGCCGCCGGAGGCTTTCCAGCTCTGCCGGAGGGTGAAGGTGACCTCGCTGCTGTTTCCGAGCTCGCAGGCCCTGCTCCACGCCTCCTCAAAGGAGCTGTAGCCGGTCTCCGTGCCGCCGGAGCTGACCGTTGCGCAGACCTTGTCCTCGTAGATCTCGTCGGCGAGGGCGGGAGCGCACAGCGCAGCGCAGAGCATGAGCGCCAGTGCAAGAGCTATGATTTTTCTAAGTTTCATTAAAATCAGTCCTTAAGCTGACGGGAACGGTTCTCAGGCCTCTTCGCCCTGAGCCTTTTTCTTCTTTACTCCGACACCGGCGAAGAAGGCCGCGACGCCGATGACGGCTGCCGCCGCAACGCTTATAAGTATGTGGCTGCTGTGTGAGAACACGCTGCCTGCAAAGGCATTTTCGTCCACGTTATAGAACATGTAGATGCCGCCCATGCCGTCGGCGTAGGTGTAGCCGAGCTGCCTGTTGGTGAGGTTCTGAGCGGCGTTTTCGCCGAACATGGAAAGCGCATTGCTGCTGCCCTTGGGAATGTCGCTGCTCTTATACTGCACGACGGGCACGGTCGTTATGGGGTCTCCCGCCGCCTTATCGTGCGAGGTGTACAGCGCCACCCACTGGCGGCCAACATCGCCGTTTATATCGCCGTAATCCTCAAGCAGCTTGTTTGCGTCGGTGACAAAGCCTGCCTCGGCGCGGTTGCACTTGACAGCCGTGTAATAGGTGTACACCTTCTCGCCGTCGTCGTTCGTGCTTTCATTGACCATGTGCATGGGTATCGGCGTGAACTCCGCGTTATAGTAGGCCTTGAGGTCGGTATAGGTGTTCCAGAGGGAGTAGACCAGCAGAGCGGCGGAAACGCAGGTCAT
>CAVDFD010000055.1:0-10163 GCA_963608145.1 Bacteroidaceae bacterium
ATTCATTTCAGGCTGTCGAAATACTCGCGGGTGGTCTGCGCGTCGTGCTTTATCTGCGCTGAGAGGCTTTCAACATCGTCAAACTTGCGCTCGGGACGCAGGAATTTGTAAAAATCGATGCGCACCTGATGGCCGTAGAGGTTTCCGCGGAAATCGAGCAGGAAGCTCTCGACGTTCACATTGCCGCTGTCGCTCACGGTCGGGCGGACACCGACATTCGTCACCGACAGGTACTCCTCCCCGTCGATATATGCCTTGGCCGCGTAAACGCCGTGGCGCGGGACGATAACGCCCTGCGGAAAGCCCATGTTGATGGTGGGCGTGCCCATCTTCGTTCCGAGGTGGTAGCCGCTGCGGACATGGTCGGTGAGCGTGTGCGGATGGCCGAGGTAGGCGTTCGCCTTTTCAATATCGCCGCTTTCGATCAGCTCGCGGATGAGCGTGGAGCTGACGATAACTCCGTCGCGGCGCACGGCGGGGATGATGTCGCAGCCGATGCCGCGCTGCGCGCAGTAGTCTCGGAGCTTTTCGGCTGTGCCGAGCCCCTTGTGGCCAAAGCAGAAATCGTGCCCGACGACGATCCAGCGCAGGTTCATTTCGTCGATGAGCTCGTCGATGAAGTCCTGCCAGTCCATGCACATGACGCGGCGGCTGAAGTGGACGACGACGACCTCGTCGATGCCGAAGCAGCGCTTTAAAATGTTCACCCTGTCCTCGGCGCTGTTTATCAGCGGCACGGTCTTGTTGAAAACAAGATTGTCCGGATGAACATCGAACGTGAGCACTGCCGGCTGTGCGCCCGTCTCCCGTGCGCGCTGCTTTATCATGTCAATGAGCGCCGCATGGCCGACGTGGATGCCGTCAAAAAAGCCGAGCGCCATTACCCTTTGTTTTGTCATTGGCTTACCTCAAAAAAGCTCTTGATAGTTTTAAGCTTTCCGCCCTCTACCCTGCCGAGAAGCAGAAATTCGCCGGAGTCGGAATAGACCCTGTAGTCCCCGTTTTGGGCGGAAATGTTTATGATATTGCCGGTTTTAAGGCGTTTTGACGCACTTTTGCCGACTTCAAGCTCAGGATAGTCTGCAAAGAGCGTGTCCACCGGAAGGAGAATGCCGGACAGTCTGCCGTCTTTTGCCGCTGCCTCGATCTCGTCAAGGCTGTGCGCATTATCAACGGAAAATGCTCCGGCCCGCGTCCTGCGCAATGAGCTCATGCACGCGCCGCAGCCGAGAGCCTCGCCTATGTCATTGCACAGTGTGCGCACATAGGTGCCCTTTGAGCAGCTTATCCGCAGGAGATAGTCCTCGCCGCAGCTTCCTTCAATTTTGATGGATGATACCCTTATTCTGCGCGGCGGGCGCTCAACGCTGTCCCCTTTCCGCGCAAGCTCGTACAGCTTCTTTCCGCCTATCTTGATGGCCGAGTACATGGGCGGTATCTGCTCGATATCGCCGAGAAAATGCCCTATGGCCTCGCGCACTGCACTTTCATCAGGAAGCTTATCGCTGCGGGTCATGACGTTGCCCGTAATGTCCTGCGTGTCAGTGCTCAGGCCGAGGCGCAGTCCGGCAAGATACTCCTTGCTGTCTGCCTCGGCAAACTCCACGGCGCGTGTGGCTCTGCCGACAAAGACGACGAGCAGGCCGGTAGCCAGCGGGTCGAGCGTTCCCGAGTGGCCGATGCGCCGCTCATGCAGCACGCCGCGCAGCTTTGCTACAACGTCGTGGCTCGTCCAGTCCTGCGGCTTGTCCACAAGGATGATGCCGTTCACCCGAGCACCTTGCCTATCTCGGATAAGAGAATGCGCAGCGTTTCCTCTGTCGATGCCGCCATCGTGCAGCCTGCCGCCATCTTATGGCCGCCGCCGCCGAAGCGCTCGCAGAGTGCGCTGCTGTCAAAGCATTCATGCGACCTTACAGAGACTCTGCTCCTGTTATCGCCCGACTCGCGTATAAGAATGCTGACGACGCAGCCCTCGACCCTGCCGGGGATGCCGGCAATATCGTCGCAGTCGTTATCCGAGGCGGCAGCGTCGAGCATCATTTTGCGCGTCACCGTTGCGGCAACGACCTTGCCGTCAAAGAAATATTGAAGGCCGGAAAGTATGCTGCCCTCAAGCGCCATGCGTGCGCGGGATACCTGACGGAACAGCTCAAAATTAAGCTTCTGCGCCTGTGCGCCGAAGCTCAGCAGCTCGCTTGCCGCGGCAAAGGTCTCGCTCGTCACGTTCGCATAGCGGAAGCAGCCGCAGTCGGTGGATACGGCCATGTACAAAAGGCTTGCCTCAGCTTCCGTAAGCCCGCCGCACAGCTCCTTTATTACCTCCAGCACGATCTCGCCGCAGGAGGCCTTTCTGCCGTCGAGCAGGAGCTCGGCTGCGTAATGCGAATTTGAAGGATGGTGGTCTATGCATACATCGACCGAACCCTCAAAGCCGTGCGGCAGCATATATGCCTCTGCGATATCGACGGCAACGGTGCAGGAATAGTCAAAGCCGTCCGATATATAGTCCTTTACATATTTAAAATATTTCGGCGTGATATCCGTATTGTTGTATAGCGCGGCATTTTTGCCC
The DNA here is from genome assembly GCA_963608145.1 of Bacteroidaceae bacterium. Taxonomy (GTDB): domain Bacteria; phylum Bacillota; class Clostridia; order Oscillospirales; family Oscillospiraceae; genus F23-B02. The sequence goes on from CAVDFD010000055.1 coordinate 2,576, forward strand.
GATCTGCGCAGCGCCGAGCACAGGGCGGCAGCGCCGCCGAGCGTATCGCCGTCGGGTCGGGCATGAGTTAAAAGCAGGATATTGTCGTGCTCTTTAAGCCACGCGGCACATTCTTTAATATTCATTCCTCGTCCTCGTCATGCTTGATATCAAGACTGCTTATAAGCTCGTTTATGTGTGCGCCGTATTCGATGCTGTGGTCGAGCTCAAACACGGGCTCGGGGGTGTTGCGCAGCTTCAGCGAGTTTCCGAGCTCGCGCCGCAGCCAGCCGGACGCTGACTTGAGCCCCTTTTTAAATTCCTTTTCGTTTTCCAGCCCCATGACCGACAGCCATATCTTGCAATAGCGCATATCGCCCGTCGTTTCAACACGCGTTACGCTTATCATGCCCTGATTCACACGCGGATCCTTGATCTCGCGCAGGAGCTTGCTCATGACAAGCTGGATATCGTCATTGGTTCTTGCCAGTTTGTTTGAAGGCATTTTTCTCCTCCTGTATCTATGTATCGGGCGGTCTGAACGACCGCCCGAAAAGATTTGTTGTCAGACCTTTACCTGCTGCATAATGAAGCACTCGATAACGTCGCCGACCTTGATCTCGTTGAATTTTTCGACCTGCATGCCGCATTCGTAGCCGCTGGCGACTTCCTTGACATCGTCCTTGAAGCGGCGCAGCGACGCAAGCTCGCCCTCGTGGATAACGATATTGTCGCGCAGCACGCGGACAGAGCAGCCGCGCTGGATCTTGCCGTCGAGAACATAGCAGCCGGTGACGGTTCCGACCTTGGAGACCTTGTAGGTCTCGCGCACCTCGGCGTGGCCTATGATGACCTCCTCAAACTTCGGTGCGAGCATGCCCTTCATGGCAGCTTCGATCTCATTGATGCAGTCGTAGATGACGCGGTACATGCGCATATCGACATTTGCGCGGGCTGCACTGTCGCGGGCTGCATTGTCGGGACGGACGTTGAAGCCGACGATGATTGCGCCGGAGGTCGCGGCGAGCATAACGTCGGATTCGCTGATAGCGCCGACTGCGCTGTGGATGACCTTTACGCGCACCTCGTCGTTTGTGATCTTTTCAAGTGAAGCCTTGACCGCCTCGGCAGAGCCCTGAACGTCGGCCTTGACGATGATGTTGAGAGTTTTCATCTCACCGGCCTGGATCTGACTGAACAGATCCTCAAGGCTGACCTTCTTGCTGCTGCCGAAGGCTGCGTTCTTCTGCTGAGTCTTGCGTTCCTCGACGAGCTCACGGGCCATGCGCTCATCAGCGACGGCGTTGAAGGTATCGCCCGCGCTGGGTACCTCGGACATGCCGGATATCTCGACAGGAACGGAGGGACCTGCCTCGGTTATGCGAACGCCCTTGTCGTTTATCATGGTGCGCACGCGGCCTACAGCCGTGCCTGCAATGATGATATCGCCGAGCTTGAGCGTACCGTTCTGAACGAGAACGGTCATGATCGGGCCGCGGCCCTTGTCGAGCCTTGCCTCTATGACCGCACCCTTTGCTGCGCGGTTCGGGTTTGCCTTTAGCTCCTGAACCTCAGCGAGAATGACGAGGTTTTCAAGCAGATTGTCTATGCCCTCGCCGGTCTTTGCGGAGATCGGGCACACGATGGTCTCGCCGCCCCACTCCTCGGGAACGATATCGTACTCTGTCAGCTGCTGCTTTATACGCTCGGGGTTTGCGCCGACAGTGTCCATCTTATTGATTGCAACGACGAGCGGTATACCTGCTGCCTTGGCGTGGTTTATGCTCTCGACCGTCTGCGGCATGATGCCGTCGTCGGCAGCGACAACGAGGATGGCTATATCCGTGACCATTGCGCCGCGGGCACGCATCGAGGTAAATGCCTCGTGACCCGGAGTATCGAGGAAGGTTATGGGGCTTCCGTTTATCTCAACAGTGTATGCGCCGATATGCTGGGTAATGCCGCCTGCCTCGCCGGAGGCTACGTTTGCGTGACGGATATAGTCAAGCAGCGAGGTCTTGCCGTGGTCAACGTGACCCATGACGACAACGACGGGCGCACGGCCTACGAGCTCATCGGCACTGTCCTCATGATCGTCGATAAGCTTCTCTTCAACAGTGACGACGACTTCCTTTTCGACCTTGCAGCCGAACTCCATTGCCACGAGCGCAGCGGTGTCATAATCGACAACGTCGGAAACGGAGGCGAAGACACCGAGCTTTATAAGGCGCTTTATGACCTCGCCGGCAGACTTCTTCATTCTCGACGCAAGCTCGCCGACGTTTATCTCGTCGGGGATCATGACCTTGAGCTGCTGCTTCTTTGCGATCTCAAGCTGGAGCTTCTGCATCTTGTCGCGCTCTTCCTGACGGCGCTTTGCCGATGCTGCCTGCCCCTGCTGGCGCTGCTTTGCCTTGTTGACGATCTTTTCCTTGCCGCCCTTGCGGTCGCGGTCACGGCTGCGGTTCTTGTCGCCTGCCATGTTGTCAAACTTCTCGTCGTACTTGGCTATATTCACCGCCGCGCTGCCACGGGTATCGACAACGCGCTTCTCCGCGACCTGACGCGGAACATGCGGCTTGTTCTCCTTTTCCTTTTTGGCGGGCGCAGGCTGTGCGGGAGCTGCCGCCTTATCGGAAGGCTGCGCAGCAGCTGCCTTGCCCTGCTTTTTCTCGGCGGGCTTTGCAGCCTCCGCCTTTGGCGCGGAGGCAAATATATCTGCCAGACTCGCTGCCTGATTATGCTGAGTCAGATACTCAAATATCACGTCAAGCTCGTTATTTTCAAGAACCTGCATGTGGTTTTTCGGAGTCGTAGCATAGTCGGTTAATATCTGAGTTATCACCTTGGATGTCGTGTTAAAATCCTTTGCTACCTCGTGTACTCTGTATTTATTGATCATGCTCATGCATTGGTCCTCCTTTTACCTGTCCTCTTGTTTTTCTGCGGGGTACTGTCGTTTTTGCGCTTTTTGCTGATCTGTGCACGCCTTTGTATCGTTTGCGCAGCGTCCTCGTATTCCGTAGGTGAGATATCGCACAGCAGCTTCATGAAGGCATCGGCAAAGCCGATATCGCACACCGCCGCCATCGAGCAGCCGCTTTTTCCGACATGCTCCGATATTTCTTCCTTTGTAAACGGAAGCCTTATCAGCGGCGCTTTGCTGCCGTACATATAGCCTGACGCACGCTTTTTCGCGTTATCCGAGGCATCCGACGCAAGGAGCACAAGCTTTGCCGCGTGTTCTCTGACGGCTGAGCCGGTATCCTCCTCGCCGATGCGCAGCGCATTGGCTTTTCGCATGAGTCCGAGCAGATTCAAGGCTTTCTCTTTCATTGGCTCGCCTCCATCTGCTGCTGCAGGGCTTCGTATATCTCCTCGGGTATCTGCACCGAAAAGGCTCGCTCCAGCGCTCTGGACTTCATTGCTTTTCTAAGGCACTCTCCGTTAGGGCACAGATACGCGCCCCTGCCGGGCATTTTGCCCTTAAAATCAAGGCTCACTTCCCCGTCCGGCGACTTGACCGCACGGATAAGCTCGCGCTTAGGCTTCATTTCTCGGCAGCCTAAACACTGCCTCATGGGTATTTTCTTCTGCACTGCGGCTGCCTCCCTTCAATTATGCCTCCGACTCGGGCTTTATGTCGATCTTGAAGCCCGTCAGCCTTGCGGCCAGACGTGCGTTCTGCCCCTCCTTGCCGATAGCCAGAGAAAGCTGACCGTCGGGAACTATGACGCGGCAGCTCTTTCCGTCCTCGAGCATGGTAACGCTGACGACCTCGCTGGGAGCGAGCGCCGCCGCAATGTACTCCTCGGGGATCTCGCTGTATTTTATGATATCTATCTTCTCTCCGCCGAGCTCATCGACAATGCTTGCAACACGGCCTCCCTTGGGGCCTACGCAGGAGCCGATGGGATCGACGTCGGGGTCGGTGGACCAGACCGCCATTTTTGTGCGGCTTCCGGCTTCACGGGCAATGGATTTAATCTCGACCGTGCCGTCAAATATCTCGGGCACCTCAAGCTCGAACAGGCGCTTTACAAGACCCGGATGTGTGCGGCTTATGAGCACCTGCGGGCCCTTGGTGGAGTTTCTCACCTCGACGACATAGACCTTTATGCGGTCACCCTCCTTGAGAGGCTCGGTCTTGATCCGCTCATTGGGAGAGAGCATAGCCTCGGTATACTCGCTGTTGGAGCTTATGCGGATGGAGACGCTGCCCGTCCTCGGCTCTATGCGGGAGACAACGCCCGTGAGTATCTCATGCTCCTTGGAGGTAAACTCCTCATACACGATACCGCGCTCGGCCTCGCGGATGCCCTGAATTATGACCTGCTTTGCAGACTGAGCGGCAATGCGGCCAAACTTTTTGGTCTCAACGGGTATCTTTATCGTATCGCCGGGCTTTGCGCGCTTTGTTATCTTCTTTGCAGCCTCAAGGTCTATCTCCAGTGCGGGATCCTCGACCTCCTCGACGGCTACCTTGTTGACGTACATCTCTATGCGCTTTCTGTCCTCGTCAAGCAGGATATCAACATTATCCGCACACTCGGGATTATCGCGGCGGAACGCGGCAAGCATGGCCTGCTTTATCTTATCGTACATGTATTCTCTGGGGATACCCTTTTCTTTTTCGAGATCTTCGATTGCAGAGAAAAATTCAGCGTTCATTTTCAATATACCTCTTCTTTTTTATATGGTTATGTGCAGTCTGACCTGCGCGATCTGTTCTTTTTTAAGCTCAGCGCCGGAGACAGTTACATCACCGCCGCTGTATCCGTCGAGCGTACCGACGAGGGTCTTTCTGCCTTTATACGGCTGATAGAGCTTCACCTCGACCTCGGAGCCTGTATAGCGTTCAAAGTCCGACGGACGCTTGAGCTCACGCTCGGCTCCGGCAGAGCCCACCTCGAACACATAGCTGTCAGGCACGGGGTCTGCCTCATCGAGTATCGGGTCGAGCCGGCGGCTTATCGCCTCGCAGTCGGCAATTCCGACTCCGCCCTCCTTGTCGATATACACACGCAGGTACCATGTTCCGGCCTCTTTTACATATTCAACGCTCCATAGCTCGCAGCCTTCTTCCTCGACCACGGGACGCGCAAGCTCTTCAACCTTATCGCTGATCTTACTCATATAAAGCTCCTGATTTTATCTTCCTCAAAATGCTCAACAAAAAGAGTGGGCTGTGACCCACTCTTGAATGCTTACTGACTTACTTTACTATAATACCATCTAAGCACCGTGATTGCAAGCATTTTTTAATCATTATTTGTAATGGGCGACGAATTCTTCAAGGCACATACGGTTTTCCGTGATAAACTCCGCCGCTTCCTTGCCCACATATCTGTAGTGCCATGGCTCATCCCAGCCGGTGACGCTTTTTTTATTGCTCGGATAGCGCTTTATAAAGCCGAACTGCGCACAGTTTGCGTCGAGCCAGTCAAAAAAAGCCGAATCCATCTTGCTGTAATCGAGCACCTCGTACTCCTTGTCGAAAATATCAATGGCAAGACCGGTCTGATGGTCGCTCGTGCCGGGCTTTGCAATTATCTCTGATGCGATACTCTGCGCCTCCGCATAGGTGTATGCGCCGTTTTGACTGAGCTCGGATGCCTTTTCGTTGAAAAGCTGCTGCTGATCGGCATACGATCTGTATCCCACGCTTATGTACGGCTCAAATCCCGCCTCCTTAGCGGCAGAGATAAGAGCCGAGAGGCTGTCGATAATACGCTTATCCACATACGGTCCGTCCGTGCCGAACTGCTTGAGCTCCGGCGAATACGACCTCAGCGGCGTATCACTGTTTATGAGCGTATACTGCCAGTCGCTTATTGTCACCGTCGGGAATTCAAGATCCGCATACTTTTCGAGCGAAGCCTTGCCGGATGTCTCATACCCTGCCATAGGGTCTGTAAGGTTATCGGTCTTTACGAAAACAGAATCCGAGCCGCCGACGACTATCTCGGATGTGAGCTGAACACGCGAATTGACGATAAGCACAAGCATTGCCGTCATTATCAGCATGAAGAACGTCCACACCGTTTTCTTTACACGCACTCCGGCTCACCTCCTCGGAATTTTCATGCTATTGTACCACAAAGCGCCGGAATACACAAGATAATTATACTCATCCGCCGTCGTCGCCGAGCTCGGCTTTAAGCTTCTCAAGCGCCTTTTTCTCAAGGCGGCTGACATATGAGCGGCTTATCCGGCATATCCCCGCTGTTTCCTTCTGGGTCATAGGCAGACTGCCGTCAAGCCCGTAGCGCAGACGTATAATTCTCGCCTCCCGTTCATCAAGTGCGGTATCGACAAGCTCCCTAAGCCTTCCGCAAAGCTCAAGCTCTCCGAGCCTCTCGCTCATCTCATCGTCCTGCGCAAGAACATCCATGAGCGATAGGCTGTTGCCCTCCCCGTCCGTGTCGAGCACGTCGGAAAGGCTCACATCCCCCATCGTCTTTTTCCGACTGCGAAAGTGCATGAGTATTTCATTCACTATCCTCTCCTAACGGATACATAGGTTGCTCAACAGGGGGCAAATCCGCCTCTCCGTCCTCTGCAAAGAGGTAAACATAGGCGTTTTTGCCGTCCCAGACCACCTTTTTGACGATGGTACGCAGCAGGCGGCGTTTTTCCTCCAGTGTGGCCGAATCCACCGCGCTGGCGAAGGATTCGATCATTTCCTGATGGAAGGCGAACTCCTGATGGAGCATCCGGCTCTGCTCGGTGAGGGCTTCCAGCTCGGAAAGCCGTGCCTGCTGGGTCTCGTTCTCCCGATGCAGCTCGTCGATCTGCTCCATGACGTACTTCGCAGAGGTGTCGCTGGCAACGGACAGGGATTCCACCAGCCGCTTGATGCGGTCTTCGGTTTCGGCGTGCTTCTCTTTCAGCAGCGCCAGCTCCGCGTCGTAGCCCTCCTTGTTGCCGCTGATGACCTTCTTGGTCTGTGTCAGCAGCCGGGCAAGGGTTTCTTTGTCCGCAGACAGCTTGCGGATCTCTTCGATGATCTTGGCGTCCAGCGTGTTGCCGTTGCAGTTCTTCATGGAGCAAGCCGTGCCGTGGCTGCGCTCCTTGGTGGAGCACATGTAGGTGTAGATCAGTTCGCCGTCCGTCGTGCGGCGGTTGGTCAGCTTCGGGCGCATATAATCGTCGCACTCGCCGCACCGCAGAAGGCCGGACAGCAGCGCCACGTTGCTGCGCGGTCTGCGGTAGCTCTTGGACTTGTTCACATCCAGCATGGACTGCACCTGTACCCAGTCTGTACCGGAAATTATTCCGGGATGCTTGCCCACCGCCACGATCCATTCCTCCATCGGGCGGATCTGATTTGCCTTTCCGGGGCGCTGGAGGGTGCGGTTGTACGCCATGATGCCGTGCTCGCCGTCAAATTCCGAGCGCTCGGCAAACAGGTCAACATGGTTTTCTTTCAGATACTGATACGTCGTCTCATCGGCAATCATATAGACCGGATTGGTGAGGATGCCCCGGATGGCAAAGCGCGTGAACTGCTTGCCGCGCTTCGTGACGCAGCGGCGCTCCAGCAGATACTGATCGGTCTTGCTGAGAGAGCCGGTCTCCATGAATACGGAGAAGATCGTCTTGACCA